>JBBIKA010000006.1:6568-47741 GCA_037445695.1 Chloroflexota bacterium | reverse complement strand
GGGGAAACGGCCGGGTGGGGTTTTTGCGGGCGGCTAAGCCGCCCGCAAAAACCCCGTTTCGGCTTCTCCGCGCCCCCGTGAGAAGACCTCTCCCCCGACTCCCATATGCGTCAACTTAACGTCTACGGTTGCCCCTATCCCCACCCCCGTGAGAAGACCCCTCCCCCAGCCCCTCCCCTACACGGGAAGGGGCGTCATTCTCCCCCTTCCCTTGAAGGGAAGGGAGCCGGGGGGTTAGGTTGCTCTCGTAGGGAAGGGGGTCAGGGGTTAGGTTTCCCTCACCTCCGCTCTAAGTTGACACACTTGCCCCCTTCCTCACCTCCCAACTGCACCCTCGGCAACGGTTGTCGCGCTCGCGGTCGGCGTGACAGAGGGCGGCGGGGCTTGGGTATGGGTCGGCGTGGAGGTAGGGATGGGAGATGGGGTATTGGTCGGCGCGACGGACGGCGTTGGAGATCGGGTCGAGGTCGGCGCGACAGACGGCGTCGGGGCTTGGGTATGGGTCGGTGTGGAAGTAGGGATTGGGGATGGAGTATTGGTCGGCGCGACGGACGGCGTTGGAGATCGGGTCGGGGTCGGCGTGGGAGTGCGCGTGGGCCGCGGGGTGCGCGTGGGCGTCGCACTCGGCACCGGAGTGGGCGGATAGACCATCACGATGCGCGCAATCAGCCGGCCATCGGCCAGGCGCAGCGCACGCACATCGGCCCAGCGTCCCACCATCGGCGGATCGCCCTGATACTGCGTGCCGCCATCGAGATAGATCGTCTCCCGGCTTGCGCCGAGCAAGACGATCCTGTCTCGCCACACCACCTCGATCACACCCGTCAGATCGTGCTCGGGCAGCGCGTGGACGACGACGCGCCGGGCCCAGATCTCGCCGTTCGGCCGCCGTTCGGCATGGACCTCGGCCTGGCGATCAACGGCAGGTTCCCCTTCCACCTCGGTCTCGGCCGTCACCTTGAAGACGATGTGGTTGACCGTCCACCATTCCCCCTCCAGCTTCTGGATCAGGCCCAGGAAATCCATCGGTTCGAGCGTAGGACCGGCCTTGCGCACCACCGTAATGCGCGTGGCGACATAAACATCCCCCTTGAGCACCCACATGACCTGGACCCCATCACCGATCTGGGGATCGCCGACCAGGGCGGTGTCGGCGGTCACGACCACGCGGCGGACGACATCGGCATCCTGGATGATCCAGGTGGCGTCCTGGCGGCCGACCAGGGTGCCCAGGTACTGGCCGGTTTGTGCGGCGGGCCGCGGCGGGGTGAGCGTGGGGCCGGCCGTGGGCGTGGCCGATGGCGTGCGCGTCGGCGTCCGGGTGCCGGTCGGGGTTGTTGTCGGCGCAGGCGTGTCGTTGACGGCCGGGCCGGCCGCCAAGGTGGCGCTGGGGGTCGGTTCGGCCGCGGTCGGCGTAGCCGTCGGCGGCGGCGATGGCGGTTCGGGGGTGGCCGTCGGCGGCGGGGTGGGCGACTCGGCCGCGACGGGCTGTGTGGAGCGACCCGTCGCCGGGTTGATGTAGATGGCAATGGCCACCAGCCGGCCATCGCCGGGCGCGGTCAGTTCGACGAAGGCCCGCGCGGCCACTGCGGGCACGCCCACGATCTTCGTTTGCTCCGTGATGACCAGGGTGAGGCCCGCCACCTGCCATTCAGCATCCGAGATGGCCTCGATCGGCCCGCTGATGCGCAAGAACGCGACCGGCCGGCGCAACACGGTGATGGCCTGCGCCTCTTGCACGCGGCGCGCGCCGATCAGCGCCTCGATCTCGGCGCGCGCCGCGGGATCGCGCGCCAGCGTTAGTTGCACCTGCTCGGTGATCAGCTTCACCTGATAGAGGGGATCGCCGGGAAGCGCCTCGGCCGAGGCGGTGATGATCTGCGTGGCCGAGAGGCCGACAAGCATCACCACGATCAGCAAGACCGCCAGCGCATAGGCCGGCCGCCGCGGCCCGGCCAATCCGGCCAGGATGCCGGACCACCAGGCCGACAGGGCAGGGAAGAAGCTGGCCGCCGACCGCCGACCGGCCGCCATGCTCCGGGCAGCCGCCATGAAGCGCTGGCGGCTGCGCGCGGCCACCTCTGGCGAGCGCGGGGGCACAGCCCGCCGCCGGCGGGCCAGAGCGGCCGTCTCCAGAAGGGGCGCCAGTGCGGCCGCCTGCTCGGGGTGCGCCTGCAGATACTCCTCTACAGGTCGGCCGGCGAGCAGGAGCTCGACGCACTCGTTGAAGGCTTCTTCCAAAGACCGCTGACCGGTCGGTTGCTTCATGGTTGCATGATCCGACGTAAGGCGATGATCGCCCGATATTGCAACGCCTTGATTGCGCCCTCGTTCTTGCCCATGATGGCCGCGACCTCGGCGATGCTCAAACCCTCTAAGAAGCGCAGGGTGATCACCTGCGCCTGTTCCTCCGTAAGCTGCTTCAATGCCGCCAGCAGGTCCTCTCGATCCAGGGCGGCCTGTACCCGGCGGGACGGCTCTTCTTCTACGACGGCGATCGGGGGCGTCTCGTCTATGTCCACGAAGGACGCCCGAGAGCGCCGGCGATAATAATCAATGACCAGGTTATGGGCAATGCGATACAACCAGCCCGAAAAGGACGTCTGCCATCCCCGGCCGGACCGGATCGCTTCCAACATGCGCATGAAGACCTGTCCGGTCAGGTCTTCGGCCAGCTCGACCTGGCCCACCCGATGATAGATGTAGGAGTAGATCCGTTCGACGTAGCGGTCGTAGATCTCGCCCAGAGCTTGCAGATCGGCGCGGCCGGCCCTCTCCAGAAGCGCCTGCAATTCAGGGTCTTCCGGGCTCACTTTGCTATCTTCTATGACGCTCCAAGCGACAAAAGATAACGCCCAAAGGAGCCAGTTCAGGCCGAACATTGCCGATTTCCCGCGCCGTCCCCGGCCTTCAGATGTCGGCCTGTGCGGCGCGCCAGACGACCAGGATGCGCTGGACAGCGGTGACGCCCGCCAGGACGGCGATCAGCGCAAGCGCCCACAGGAGCAGGCCGAAGAGCAGGCCGATGATGAGCGCCAGCAGACGCTCGAACCGCGTAAAGATGCCCTCCTTGCAGGTAAAGCCGACCCCTTCGGCGCGGGCGCGCGCGTAGCTCACCATGAACGAAGCGCCCAGGGCGGCCACGGCCAGCAATACGCCGGCCTGTTGATCGGTGTTCAGGTAATGCCAGATCAGTCCGGTGTAAAGCAGCAGTTCGGTCCAGCGATCGAGGGTCGAATCGAGGAAAGCGCCAAAGCGAGAGACCTTACCTTGCGAGCGCGCCATCGTGCCGTCTACGGCGTCGAAGGCGAGAGTGATGATCAGCAGGCCGCCGGCCAGGCGCAGATGGCCGGCGGCGAGGATGACGGAAACCACGACGTTGAGCGCGAAACCTAACAGAGTGGCGGTATTGGGGTGAAAGCCCAGACGGGTCAACAGGTTCGCGACGGGTTGAATGACTTGAGCCCCCCAGGCCCGGGCCACATTGGTCAACATGCCTCCTCCTGAAGTGCGCGGATCGCATCTCTTGCATCCCACGCCGATGCATGATACATTATAGCATATAGACCGCTTCTCGGAGCAGAGACATGCCGGCAGCGCTCCAACAGGCCATCGAGCTCGTCCGCCGGGCCACGTATACCGTGGCGCTCACCGGCGCGGGCATCAGCACCCCTTCCGGCATCCCCGACTTCCGCAGCACCGACTGCGGCCTGTGGAACCAGGTGGACCCGCTGGAGGTCGCCACCATCTGGGCCTTTTACGAGCACCCCGAGAAGTTCTACCGCTGGATCCGCCCCGTTGCCCAGAAGTTACACGATGCGCAACCCAACGCGGCCCATCGTGCGCTGGCGGCGCTCGAACTGCACAACCTGCTACGCGCCGTCCTGACCCAAAATGTGGATTCGTTGCATCAGGCCGCCGGCAGCCGCCGCGTGATCGAGCTGCACGGCCATGCCCGTTCGGCCACCTGCCTGCAGTGCGGCCATCAGGTGGCCGCGGACGCGCTGTGGGCCGCGGTGCTGGCCGGCCGGCCGCCCACCGCCTGTCCGCGCTGCGGCGGCCTCTTGAAGCCCGACGTGATCCTCTTCGGCGAGCCGCTGCCCTATATCGCGCTGCGCGCGGCCCAGCAGGAGGCCTTGACCTGCGACCTGATGCTGGTGATCGGCACCTCGCTCGAAGTCATGCCGGCCGCCGACCTGCCCTTGCTGGCGAAACGTCGCGGCGCGCACCTGATCCTCATCAATCGCGAGGCCACGCCCTACGACGCGGCCATGGATGTCGTGATGCGGGCCGACGTGGCCCGCACCCTCACGGAGCTGGCGCGCGCCGTGCTGGCGTGACCGGCGATCAGCGCGTGGTGGCCAGGGTCGCCGCGTGGGTGCCGAGCGCCACGGCCGCCCGACAGGCCGCCGCGATGTCCCCGTCGGCCAACCAGCGCGCCAGGAACGCCGCGTTGAACGCGTCGCCGGCGCCGGTCGCGTTCGCCACCCGGGCCGGCGCCGCGCTCGCCCGATAGAGCCGTCCTGCACTCCCAGCCAGACAGCCGTCGCGGTCCAGCTTGATGGCGACCACCTCCGCCTGATCTTGCAGCGCGACCAAAGCCCGCGCGGGATCGGCTTCGCCGGTCAACGTCTGCGCCTCATGGCGGTTAGGCAACAACACGGTCACCCGGCCCACCATGGACCAAAAGCCGGCCGGCGTCAACGCCAGCAGGGGCGCGTGCGAGCTGGGATCGAGGCTGATCGGCACGCCGGCCGCACGCGCCCGGGCCATGGCCGCCAGCGCGCCCCGGCGGCTCTCGGCGTCGAGCAACACGTAGCCGACCACATGCAACAGCCGCGCCTGCTCGATCAGTCCCGCGGGCACATCCGCCTCCGACCAGACCGCGTTCGCCCCGCGATCGGGGACCATGGTCCGCTCGCCGTCCGGCTCCACGAGCACCTGGATGATGCCGGTGCCGCGGCGCTCGTCGCACGCCAGCGCCGGCGTCACGCCTTCGCGGCGCAGGTCGTCGGCCAGCCAGCGGCCGAACAGATCCGCGCCGACGCGGCCCACGAAAACGACCTCCTGGCCGAGCCGCGCCAGCCACACGGCCACATTGGCGCCCGAGCCGCCCGGCATCAGGCGCACCTCGGCCGCCGCGTCGCTGCCGCGCACCAGGGGCGTGCGCAGCCGGCTCACGATGTCCACGGCAATGTCGCCCAAAACAACGATCATGTCCCTGTCTTTCTATCACACCCGGCCGGCGGCGTCCATCCTGATATTCCCTGATCTGCAAGGATCTGGACGCGCCGCCGGGGTTTTGGCCCCTGCGGCCGCTTCGGGTACAATGCGCTCCATGCCAGAACTCTACGACGCCTACATCTTCGATCTCGATGGCACCGTCTACCTGGGCGACGCGCTGCTTCCCACGGCCGGGCCGACCATCGCCCGGCTGCGCGAGCTGGGCCGACGCACCGTGTTTCTCTCCAACAATCCAACGCATACACGGGAAGAATACGCGGCCAAACTGACCCGCCTGGGCCTGCCGACGCCGGCCGCAGACGTCATCAACTCATCCCTGGTGATGGCCGACTTTCTGCGCCGCCGGATGCCCGGCGCGCGGCTCTTCGTGGTGGGCGAACGGCCGCTGTGCGACGTGCTGACGGCCGCCGGCTTCGAGCTGACCGAGGATCCGCGGCGCACCGACGCGGTGATCGCCAGCTTCGACCGCACCTTCGTCTATCGCAAGCTCCAGATCGCGTTCGACGCGATCCGCGCCGGCGCGCGCTTCTTCGCCACGAACAGCGACCGCTACTGCCCGGTGCCGGGGGGCGGCGAACCGGACGCGGCGGCCATCATCGCGGCCATCGAAGCGTGTACCAACACCCGGGTGGAAGCAGTGGTGGGCAAGCCCTCGCGCTATATGATCGAGGCGATCCTGAATGTGGTGAAGTTGCCGCCGGAGCGCTGCATCATCACCGGCGACCGACTGGAGACCGATGTGGCGATGGGCCTGAACAGCGGCATGGCCGCCGCGCTCACGCTGACCGGCGCAACCGACGAAGCCACCCTGGCCGCCTCGCCCATCAAGCCGACCTACGTGTTGCACCAACTGGCCGATCTCCTGCCCGACGACGAGAGGCGTCGGCTCACGTTCGACGCTCCGGCCCCTTGACCTTCATGTGCACACGACCGAGTTGTCGGTGCCGTATTTGTTGGGCCGATACTTGTCCGCGTGCCAGTCGTTGTGCCAATCGCGGCCGTTGACCAGATAGCGAAACTCGTACTCGCGGCCCTTCGCCAGCTCGAGCGTGATGCGCCAGCGGCCGTCGGCGCGGCTTTGCTCCATCTCGTCCCTGGTCGTGTCCCAGTTGTTGAAGTCGCCTACCAGGTTCACGCGCTCGGCCCAGATGCTCGAAGGAAGCTCGAAGGTCACCAGAACGGTGTCTTTGCCGGGTACCGGTTCTTTGTAGATCATCGTGCCACCCCTGCACATGCACCTTTGCATGACCACCGACAGCGCCGGCCGCGACCTTCATGCGGCCGCGCCTTGCCTTGAAGCTTCATCTCTGGAAAAATTATAGCACGGACTTGACGAAAAGCGCAATCCCCCGTAAAATCAGAGTGCCTTGAGCATCCATGTGCATCGGGGGCCGGCCTGCGGGCCGGCTTCCGCGCGCTAAGCGGACGGAAGATCGTATGTTTGAAACACTGCAAAGCAAACTGAACGCCGTATTCGACAAACTGGCCTCGCGCGGCCGCCTCTCCGAGCAGGACGTCGAGCTGGCCCTGCGCGAGGTGCGGCTGGCGCTGCTCGAGGCCGATGTCAATTACAAGGTCGTCAAAGACCTGGTGGCGCGCGTCAAAGAGCGCGCGGTCGGCGCGGAAGTGATGCGCAGCCTGACGCCCGCCCAGCAGGTCGTCAAGATCGTGCACGAGGAACTGCTCAAGACCCTCGGCGAGCCGGCCCACCTGGACTTCTCCGGCCCACCGCCGCACGTCATCATGCTGGTGGGCTTGCAGGGCGCGGGCAAGACGACCATGGCCGGCAAGCTGGCGTTGACCATGCGCAAGAACAACCGCCGACCGCTGCTCGTCGCCGCCGACACCTACCGGCCGGCCGCGGTCACCCAGCTCGAAGTGCTGGGCAAACAGATAGAGATTCCGGTGTTCAGCGAAGGCACGAAGGTGCCGCCGGCCGAGATCGTCAGCCACGCGCTGCGCCGGGCGCGCGAGGGCGCCTATGACGTGGTGATCCTGGACACGGCCGGCCGCCTGCAGATCAACGACGACATGATGCGCGAGCTGGAGCAGATCAAGGCCATCGCCAGACCCAAGGAGATCCTCCTCGTCGCCGATGCCATGACCGGCCAGGAGGCCGTCAACGTGGCCAAAGGGTTCCACGAACGGGTCGGCTTGACCGGCCTGATCCTGACCAAGGTGGACGGCGACGCGCGCGGCGGCGCGGCCATCTCCATGCGCGAAGTGACGGGCGTGCCGATCAAGTTCCTGGGGGTCGGCGAAAAGCTGGACGCCCTGGAGACGTTCCATCCCGACCGCCTGGCCACCCGCATCCTGGGCATGGGCGACATGCTCACCCTGATCGAGAAGGCCGGCGAGACGCTAGACCGCGCCGAAGCCGAGCGCATGAGCCGCAAGCTGGTCAAGGGCGAGTTCAACCTGGAGGATTTCCTCCAACAGTTGCAGCAGGTGAAGAAGATGGGCCCCCTCACGCAACTGCTGGAGATGATCCCCGGCATGGGCCGGCTGACGCAGAACCTGGCGCCCGAAGTGACCGACAAACAGTTCCGCCAGATCGAAGCGATCATCAACTCGATGACGCCGGAAGAGCGGCGGAACCCGCAGATCTTGAACGGCAGCCGCAAGCGCCGGGTGGCGCGCGGCTCGGGCACGACCGTGACCGATGTCAACGACCTGCTCAACCAGTTCCGTCAGATGCAACGCCTGATGAAGCAACTGGGGCAGGGCGGCCGCGGCCCGCGCGGCGGACTGATGGACCTCTTGCGCGGCTAACCCCGGCTGCGGCACGTGCCAGGCACTTTGGAAGTGCCTGGCACGTGGGGCTGATGGACCTCTTACGCGGATAACCCCGGCTGCGGCCGGGTGACCGGAATTCGGGACCTTCGTCGTCCCTTAGCAAAAAGGAGCACAGAGAAAGATGGTTCGCATTCGATTGAGCCGACACGGCGCCAAGGGGCAGCCGTCCTATCGGATCGTGGTGGCCGACCAGCACGCGCCGCGCGATGGCCGGATCGTGGAAAGCATCGGTTATTACAACCCGCGCACCGAGCCGGAAACGATCAACGTCAACGTGGAACGCGCGCGCTACTGGCTCGGCGTGGGCGCGCAACCGAGCGAAGCGGTCGAGCGCCTGCTGAAGGCCGCCGGCGTCTATGCAGCTCAGGCCGCGCCAGCCGCCTGATCGGCGTTTCAACGAGCGGGCGAAGGCGGCCGGGCAAAGCCCATTGGCCCTGTGCCCCGTTCGCTTGAAACCGGAAAGGAGGCTGAGCCGTGAAAGAGAAGGAACTGGTCGAATACATCGCCAAATCGTTGGTGGACAACCCGGATAGGGTGACCGTCAAAGAGACGCACGGCGCCAGCGTGACCGTCCTGGAACTCCACGTGGACCGCGAAGATATGGGCCGGGTGATCGGCAAGGACGGCCGGGTGGCCAACGCGATCCGCACGCTGCTCAAGGTGGCCGCCGGCGACCGCCGGGTGGTGCTGGAGATCGTCTGAAGCCGCGCCGACAAACGCACACAGCGACGCGCGGGGGTGCTTGGCAGCACCCCCGCGGCGCGTTACAGGGGGTTTGGAAGCGGCGGCTTTGTCGCACTGACCCCCACCCCCGTCCCCTGAGAGGGGGCGGGGAGAAGGCGGAATGGGGTTTGCGGGCGGCTTCGCCGCCCGCAAACCCCTCCTTAATCCCCCGCTCTCCCCTTGCAGGGGAGAGCGGGGGGTGGGGGTGAGAGAGGTCAGACGGCCAAAAAGGTAAATTCTTGGCTAACAAAGCCGTAGGCCGTACCAGGGAGGAAAAAATGGCAACGCGCGACCGGAAACCGACCGGCTATATCGCCATCGGCCAGATCGTCGGCGCGCACGGCATCCGCGGGGAGGTGAAGGTTGTGGTCATGACCGACTTCCCCGAACGCTATCGGCCCGGCGCCAGGACCTACCTCGGCACCGAGGCGGACTGCGTGCCGACCGAGATCGAAGCCGTGCGACCCCATAAAGGGAACCTGCTGGTCAAGCTGGCCGCCGTGCCCGACCGCACCGCGGCCGAGGCCCTGCAAGGCCAATACCTGCTGATCCCCGAAGACCAGATCATGCCGCTGGGCGAACACGAAAACTACGTCCACGACCTGATCGGCCTGACAGTCGAGACGGTCGCCGGCGAGCCGTTGGGCACGCTCACCGAGATCCTCTTCACGCGCGCCAACGACGTCTACGTCGTCACCGGACCAACGGGCGACGAGATCTTGTTGCCGGCCCTGCGCGACGTGGTCTTGCGCGTCGATCTGGCCGGCCGCAAAATGACGGTCGCCATCCCCGAAGGGTTGTTGAGCCCGCCAGAAGATTGACAAAACCGCGGCCATCGAGTATGCTGGCAGCCACAAACCGGTTGTGTTGAGCTGGATGGTGGGCACCGATGGACCCTCTCGCTTACTGGATCGGCTTCAACAAGGTGCGCGGCATCGGCCCGGCGCGACTGCGGGCGCTGCTCGACTACTTCGGTTCGGTCGAGCAGGCGTGGATGGCCCCCGCCGATGCCCTGGCCGAAGTCGGGCTCGACCGCCGCTCGATCGCCAACCTGGTCGCAGCGCGGCGCACGTTGAATCTGGTCGCAGAGCTGGCCAAAGTGCAGAAGGCCGGCGTCCAGGTGTTGACCTGGGAGGACGAGCGTTATCCCCAGCGGCTGCGCATGATCAACGACCCGCCGCCCGTGCTCTACATCCGGGGCGAGCTGCGGCCGGCCGATGATTGGGCCGTGGCCATGGTGGGCACGCGCAAGGCCAGCACCTACGGCAAAGAAGCGGCGCGCACCCTGGCGACCGATCTGGCGCGGGCCGGCGTGACGATCGTCAGCGGCCTGGCCAAGGGCATTGATACCCAGGTGCATCGCGCGGCCATAGATGCCGGTGGCCGCACGTTGGCCGTGCTGGGGAGCGGGGTGGACATCATCTACCCCTACGAAAACTTCAAGCTGGCGCAGGAGATCGTGGCCCACGGCGCGCTGATCAGCGAATACGCGCTGGGCACCGCACCCGAAGCCACCAACTTCCCCCCGCGCAACCGCATCATCAGCGGCCTGAGCCGCGGGGTGATCGTGGTGGAGGCCGGCGAACAGAGCGGCGCCCTGATCACCGCCGACTTCGCGGCCGACCAGGGCCGCGATGTCTTCGCGGTGCCGGGCAGCATCTTCCAGCGCAGCAGCATCGGCACGAATCGCCTGATTCGCGACGGCGCGACCCCGGTCCTCTCGGCCAACGACGTGCTGGAGGCGCTCAACCTGACGAGCGTGTCGCAACATGTCGAGGCGCAGTTGTTGCTGCCCACCGATGCGACCGAGGCGCTCCTCTTCGAGCAATTGAGCGAAGAGCCGCGACACATAGACGAGATCGGCCGCGCCACCGGCCTGCCGATCGCCACCGTATCGAGCACCCTGGCGGTGATGGAGCTCAAGGGGTTGGCCCGCACGGTGGGCGGCATGAACTATGTGCGGGCGCGCGAGAGCGGTCCGGTGTACAAGATTGATTGAGGAGAACAAGCAACGATGCTTTATGCTGTGATCATGGCCGGCGGATCGGGCACGCGACTGTGGCCGTTGAGCCGCAAGGCCCGGCCCAAGCAGGCGTTGAAGCTCATCGGCGAGCGCACGATGTTCCAACACGCGGTGGACCGGTTGGCGCCCCTCTTCCCGCCGGAACGCATCTTCGTGGTGACCAGCCCGGCCCTGGCCGAGGTCCTGCGGCCGCAAGCCCCCGAACTGCCCGCGGCCAACTTCATCCTGGAGCCGTCCGGCCGCGATTCCGCGCCTGCGGCCGGCCTGGCCGCCATCACCCTCCTGCCGCGCGACCCCGAGGCCGTGATGGTCATGTTGACCGCCGATCACTACATCCAGGATACGGCCGGCTTCCGGGCCGCGCTGGCGGCCGCGGCCGCAGTGGCCGGCGACGGCACGATCGTCACCCTGGGCATCCGGCCCACCTTCCCGGCGACCGGCTTCGGCTACATCCACCTGGGCGAGGCGCAGGCCATGATCGGCGACCTGCCCGTCTACCGTTCGGCCGGCTTCGTCGAAAAGCCCGACGGCCGCACGGCCGAACGCTTCCTGGCGAGCGGCCGCTATGTGTGGAACAGCGGCATGTTCGTCTGGCGGGCCGATCGGCTGCTGGCCGAGTTCGCCGCCCAACAGCCGGAATCGCATGCCGCGCTGCAGCGGATCGCGGCGGCGCTGGACACGCCGGCCGCGGCCACGGTGCTGGCGGCCGAGTGGCCCAACGTGCGCAAGATCTCCATTGACTACGGCATCATGGAACACGCCGACCGCGTCTCGGTGATCCCGGTCGAGATCGGCTGGAGCGACATCGGCAACTGGGCCTCGCTGCTCGACATCCTGCCGCGCGATGCCGACGGCAACGTCGTGGCCGGCGACGCGCTCCTGATGGACACGCGGGATTGCCTGGTGCGCAGCGAAGGACGGCTGATCGCCGCCATCGGGCTGCAAGACCTGGTGATCGTCGAGACGGCCGATGTGGTGCTGGTCTGCGCCCGCGACCGGGTGCAAGATGTGCGCGAAGCGGTGAATCGCCTGGCCGCTGCCGGCAAAAGCGCCTATCTTTGATTTGGCCGGCGGCGCTCCCGCGCCGCTTTAACCCATCTGTGAGTTGACATGACCGAACGTGACCCCGTCAACGAAGGAACAACCCCTTCGGTGCCGGCCCAACCCTTTCAAGCCTATTGTCTGAAGTGCAAGGCGCAACGCATGGCGCAGAACGGCCGCGCCATCTTCATGGCCAACGGCCGGCCGGCCGGCGAAGGAACCTGTCCGGTCTGCGGCGGCCGCCTCTTCAAGCTCGGCGCGCTACCGGAACACGCGCAACTGGCCCCGGCCGACCGTCCGGCGGCGGCCACCGCGGCCAAGCCGACGGCCGCTGCCAAGAGCAACCGCACCACGACCCGGCGGCCCCGTTCCACCCCCCCGGCCCAACCCCTTCCCCAAACGGGGGGAGGGGCCGGAGGTGGGGGCAACAGCCGTCTGGTGATCGTGGAATCGCCGGCCAAAGCCCGCACGGTGGGCCGCTTTCTCGGCAAGGGCTACCAGGTGCATGCATCGGTCGGCCATGTGCGCGACCTCCTCAAATCCAGGCTCTCGGTGGACGTGGAACATGACTTTCGGCCGACCTATCGGGTGCTGGACGAAAAAAAGGAGATCGTCAAGTCTCTGAAGCAAGCCGCGGCCAATGCCCGCGAGGTCTATCTGGCGACCGACCCCGACCGCGAAGGGGAGGCCATCGCCTGGCACTTGCTGGAGGCGGCCGAGATCCCGCCGGAACGGGTGCGCCGCGTCGTGTTCCACGAGATCACCAGGCCCGCCATTGACGAAGCGTTCGCCCACCCGCGCGGGATAGACATGCGG
Source organism: Chloroflexota bacterium (assembly GCA_037445695.1). Taxonomy (GTDB): domain Bacteria; phylum Chloroflexota; class Anaerolineae; order CG2-30-64-16; family CG2-30-64-16; genus CAKZKT01. The sequence goes on along the minus strand of JBBIKA010000006.1, from coordinate 35,098 downwards.
CTGGTGGACGCCCAACAGGCGCGGCGCATCCTCGACCGGTTGGTGGGCTATCAGATCAGCCCGCTGCTGTGGGACCGGGTGAAGAGCCGCCTCTCGGCCGGCCGCGTGCAGACGGTGGCGCTGCGCCTGATCGTCGAGCGCGAGCGCGAGATCGCGGCCTTCGTGCCGGTGGAATACTGGTCCATTGACGCCGACCTGGCGCAGGTGACCTCGCGCGGGGAAGCGATCCGGCCCAGCTTCCTGGCGCGGCTGGTGCGCATCCGGGGCCAGGAGGCCGACCTGAAGAACCGGGCCGACACCGAGGCCATCCTGGCCGATCTGGGGGCCGCGACCTACCGCGTGGCCGCGGTCAAGCGCGGGGAACGCCGACGCCGGCCCAACCCGCCCTTCACCACCAGCACCATGCAACAGGACGCCGGCCAGAAGCTGGGCATGACCGCCCAGCGCACCATGCGCGTGGCCCAAGAGCTGTACGAAGGGCTGGACATCGGTGAAGGCGGCGTGGTCGGCCTGATCACCTACATGCGCACCGACAGCGTCAACGTGGCCGCGGAGGCGCAGGCCGAGGCGCGCAGCTTGATCGCCGAGGCCTTCGGCCCCGAGTTCGTGCCGCCGGAGCCGCACATCTACCGGACGCGCTCCAAAAACGCGCAGGAGGCGCACGAGGCCATCCGGCCCACTGCGTGTCGGCGCACGCCGCAGATGCTGCGCGACAAACTGTCGCGCGATCAGTACCGCCTCTACGAGCTGATCTGGCAACGCTTCATGGCCAGCCAGATGGCGGCCGCGCTCTACGACACGGTGACCGTGGAGGTCACGGCCGGGCCGCCCGCGGCCGCCGAGCCACCCTACCTCTTCCGGGCCAGCGGATCGGCCGTGCGTTTCCCCGGCTTCCTGGTCGTCTACGCGGGCGGCGCCGCAGGCCCGGCCGAAGGCTCGGCCTCGGCCGGGCCCGAAAACGCCGCGGCCGCCGGCCAAAACGGCGACGCCGGCAAAGAGCGGGACAACGGCGACGCGGAAGCCGGAACGGCCGCGCAGAATCCGCTCCTGACGCAGCTCGCGGCCGGCGAGGCGCTCGATCTCTTGCGGCTGATCCCCGAACAACACTTCACTCAGCCGCCCCCGCGCTATACCGAGGCCACCCTCGTGAAGGCGCTAGAAGAGAACGGCATCGGCCGGCCCAGCACCTACGCCGCGATCATCTCGACCATCATTGACCGCGGTTATGTCGAGCGCCAGGACCGCAAATTGCTGCCGACCCAGCTCGGCTACACGGTCAACGACCTGCTCGTGCAGTATTTCGAGCCGATCTTCAACGTCGGCTTTACCGCGGCCATGGAAGAACACCTCGACGGCATCGCGCGCGGGGAAGAGCAAATGGTGCCGGTGTTGCGCGAGTTCTACGCCTCCTTCGCGCCGCAACTGGCCCATGCCGAACAGACGATGCAGAAGGTAGCCGTCGAGCCGGAAAAGATCGGCGAGGCGTGTCCCGAGTGCGGCGGCGAGCTGGTGATCAAGCAAGGCCGCTTCGGCCGCTTCATCGGCTGCGCGAACTATCCGACCTGCCGCTACACCCGACCGCTGGTGGCCCGGCTCGGCGTGACCTGTCCCAAGGACGGCGGCGAGCTGGTAGAGCGCCGCACGCGCACCGGCCGAATCTTTTACGGCTGTGCCAACTATCCGCAATGCGATTTCACTTCGTGGCGCCGGCCCCTGCCGCAACCGTGCCCCAAGTGCCAGGGGCTGCTGGTGGTGGCCGGCAAGGATTGGGCCGAGTGCACGGCCTGTCACGAGCGGGTGAAGCTAACCTGAAGGGTTGCCGGTGGAAGAACATCTGGAGCGCTACATCACCTACCTGGCGGCCGAACGCGGGGCATCGCCGCACACGATCGCCAATTACCGCCGCGAGATCGCCGAGCTGGCCGCCTTCGCCCGCGCGCGAGGGATCACGGCCTGGGACCAGGTAACGCCGGCGCTCTTGCGCCAATGGCTGGCGGACTTGCACCAGAAGGGGCTGGCGCAGGCAAGCCTCGGCCGCCGGCTTTCGGAGGTGCGGGCGTTCTACGCCTACCTTCACGGCCGCAAGCTGGTGGCGGCCAATCCGGCCCAGGCGGTTTCCGCGCCCCGGCTGCCGCAGCGCCTGCCGCGTCCGCTGACGCAAGAGGAGGTGAAGGCGCTCCTGGCCGCGCCCGATCCCGCCACCCCGCAGGGCCAACGCGATCGGGCCATGCTCGAGCTGTTGTATGCCGGCGGCCTGCGGGTGAGCGAGCTGCTGATGCTCGACGTCGGCGATGTGGACCTGGCCCAGGCTGAGGTGCGCGTGATAGGCAAAGGGGCCAAAGAGCGGATCGCCCTGATCGGCCGGCCGGCCGTAGAGGCCGTGCGCGCGTATCTGGCCGATGGCCGCGAGCGGCTGTTGGTCGCCGGTGGTGCCGATCGGCCGGGCCGCCGACCCACCGCGCTGTTTCTCAACCGCTTCGGCGAACGGCTTTCGGTGAGCATGTTCACCCGCATCCTGCACGAATACGCCCGCCAGGCGGGCATCGCACACCAGGTGACGCCGCACATGTTGCGGCACAGCTTTGCCACCCATCTGCTCGACGGCGGCGCCGACCTGCGCTCGGTGCAGGAGCTGCTGGGCCACGAGAGCCTGAGCACCACTCAGATCTACACCCACGTCAGCCAGCCGCACCTGCGCGAGACGGTGCTCAGCGCGCACCCGCGCGGCCGTCGCAATCGCACCGAAGAAAAGGACGCCCATCATGACATGCCAGGAGACTCCGATCCCAAATCGTCTGAAGCGACTGCGTGAACTGCTGGCGCAGGCCCGGCTCGACGCCATCCTGATCAGCCAGCCCGAAAACCGTCGCTATTTCAGCGGCTTCACCGGCTCGACCGGCTGGTTGCTCATCTCGGCCGACTTGGCCCTCTTCGCGACCGACTTCCGTTACTACGAGCAGGTGGCGCTGGAGTGCCCCGATTACGAGCTCGTCAAGATCACCAACAGCCTGAACGATGTCCTGCCCGCCATGATCGCCCGCGCCGCCGCGCAGACGGTTGGCTTCGAGGCCGATTTCGCCACCTATGCCGGCGTCCAGGAGTGGATGGCGGCGACCCCCGACTGCCGGTGGACGCCCATCAAGGGCTGGGGAATGCAGCTACGCGCGATCAAGGACGCGGCAGAGCTGGAGAAAATGCGCGTGGCGATCGCTCTGGCCGACGCGGCGCTGGCCGCCGTGCTCCCGCAGATCCGGCCGGGCATGACCGAGGCGGAGATCGCCTGGCGCATCGAGCGCTACATGCGCGAGCACGGCGCGGAAGGGGTGGCGTTCGAGCCGATCGTGGCGGCCGGGCCGAACGGCGCCCGGCCGCACGCGCGGGCCGGCCAACGGCCGGTACAGGCGGGCGAGCCGATCGTCATTGACATCGGTGCGCGCGTGGCCGGCTACTGCTCGGACCTGACACGTACCGTTTGCCTGGGTCAACCGGCCGACCCGGCGCGCTTCTGGGAGGTGTACAACACCGTCCTGCGCGGCCAGGTGGCCGCGGAGGCGGCCCTGCGGCCGGGCATGCCCGGCCAGGCCGGCGATGCGGTGGCGCGCGAGTTGATCGCGGCCGCGGGCTACGGCGACTGTTTCGGCCACGGCCTGGGCCACGGGGTGGGCCTGGCGGTCCACGAGGAGCCGCGGCTGTCGCGCACCAACATCGCGGCCCTGCCCGCCGGCGCCGTCGTGACGGTCGAACCGGGCATCTATCTGCCCGGCTGGGGCGGCGTGCGCATCGAGGACATGGTGCTGTTGACCGACAACGGCGTCGAGGTGCTGACGGCCGCGCCGAAGGACCCGATCCTGCCGCTATAGCGCGTCCCATTCCGGCCGCGAAAAGGTGTCGCACGATGCACAGAAGCTCCTTCCTCACCCTCTGGATCGGCGTCGCCGTGCTGGCCTTGCTCGGCGGCCTGGTGATCGGCTGGCAGGTGATCGGCTGGCGGCTCTGGCCCGTCAAGTGGACCGCCGTCCTGCCGGCCGATCTCAACGAGGCCGACCGCGAGCAATATCTGGACTTGGTCGCCGAGTCCTACGTGCTCAACAAGGACCTCGCGCTGGTTCGGCAGCGGCTGGCGTCGTTCCCCCCGGCCGAACAAGAAGCGCTCGTGGCCGACGTGACGACCCGCCTCGCCAGGCGCCTGCAGACCACCGAAAACATCCTGGTGTTGGGCGCAGATCAGCGGTCGGGGTGGGAAGCCTGGCGCACCGATTCGATCATGATCGTGGCGATTGATCAGCCGCGGCAACAGGTGGGGGTGATCAGCATTCCGCGCGACCTCTACGTGGAGGTGCCGGACTACGGCAAAGAGCGGATCAACGTGGTGGACTACATCGGCGAGAAGACCAAAGCGCCCGGCGGGGGGCCCGGCTTGCTCGCGCGCGTCATTTCCACCACGCTGGGCATTCCCACCCAACACTACGCGCGCATCCAGATGGATGGCTTGGCGCGGCTGATCGACGCGCTGGGCGGCGTCACGGTGACGCTCGACTGTCCGCTGTACGAGCGGACGCCGAACGACGCGCTGCCGGCCGGCTACGAAGAATGGACGCTGCCGGCCGGCCAGGTGTGGCTGAACGGCGACGCGGCGCGCAAGTTCGCCACCTACCGCTATGTCACATCCGACTTCGGCCGGATCCAGCGCCAGCAACAGTTGATCTGGGCGATCCGCAACCGGGCTTTGCAGTCCAACATCATTCCCCGCATTCCCGAGCTGTGGAAGGCCTTTTCCAACATGTTCGCCACCGACCTGGGGCTGGTGGACGTGATTCGACTGGCGAACTTCGGCATCAAGCTCAAGCCGGCCGATGTGCACGGCCTGATCATCGGGCCGCCGATCGTCAAGGATTTCCTCACCGAGCACACAGAGATGGTCCTGGTCATCGGCGATCGCGACGAGCTGGAGGCCCGCAAGGAACGACTTTTCCTCGGCAAACCACTGGAGCAATTGGGACGGAGCGAGCCGGGCAAGCCGAAGGAGTGCCCGCCGCCGCCCGCGCCTTGACCCAAGCGGAGAAACGCGCGATCTGCGCTCACACGAGGAGGGGTGAGATGTCCAACAACGGCGCTAACGAACGACCTGCGTGGTTGATCCCGGCGATCTGCTTCCTCGTCGGGCTGCTCATCGGCTGGTGGGCCATCGGCTGGGGGCTATGGCCGGTCAAATGGACGAACGCGTTGCCGGTAGACCTGCGGGCCGAGGAACGCGATCAATACCTGACCATGGTCGCGGAATCGTATGCGGCCACCCGCAACGCCGACCTGGCCCGCGAACGGCTCAAGTCGTGGCCGGCCGACGAGCTGGCGCAACACCTGGCCAACCTGCAACAACGCGTCGGCCCCAACACACCGCAGGCTGCGCAGGTGCAGGCGCTGGCCGAACTGATGGCCGTGGCAAAGCCTCCGGCGGCCGGGCCGCAAACGCCCACCAAGGCGCCGACGCCTGCCGGCCGGCCCACCCCCGCGCCGGCGGCCGGCGTGGATTTCGGCGCCGTGTTACGCGGGGTCGCCATGATCCTGCTGTGGCTCTTCTTGTTTGTGGCCGCCATCGTGGTGGCCTACCTGCTCTGGAACCGCTGGCGCAAGGCGCATCAGACGCAGCCGGCCGCGGCGATTGACACCACCGCGCGCACGCGTCGGCCGGCCCCGCCGGTGCAACGGCCGCTGGCCGAAACCACCGAAGAGCCGCGACCGACCTGGACCCAGGAAGAAGCCGCCGGCGAACCCGAAGCCGACTTCTTGCCGGTCGCGCCGGTCGAGCCGACCGCTCAGGAGCCGAGCGCCGCGCCTCCGCCGGTCACGTCCATCCCGCGGCCCCTGGCCGCGCCCTCGCGGCCCCTGGTCCGACCCTTGACGCCGGCCGGCGCGTTCACTCGCATCGGCGAATACCAGGCGATCTATCAGATGGGCGAGCCCGACTACGACGAGGCGTTCGACCTTACCGATCCGGCGGGCACCACCCTGGGACAATGCGGCCTGGCGCTGCACAATCCGATCGGCCGCAATCGCGACCAGGCGGCCGCGCTGGAAACCTGGCTGTGGGACAACAAGGACCCGGATACTCAGGTGAAGGTGCTCATGAGCGAGGGGGCCTACCGCGATACGGCGCTGCGCGAACAGTTGCGGGGCGACCACGAGGCGATCGCCATCCGGCCGGGCACCGAATTCGAGCTGGAGACACATCGCCTGTTATTGCGCGGCCGGGTCGAGCGGGTGGAATATGCCGATATGGAGCCGGCCTACACCATCTTCTCGGAAGTCGTGGTGCGGTTCCAGGTGGATTGGAGCGGGGTAACCGACTGATCAATGCGCCCGGCCGACCGGCACGGAGTCGTCGCCGCGTGCTCGCTAAACGCGCGCTTCGGGGTCGAACAGCTTTTTGTATTCCGAAATCGCGTAGCGATCGGTCATACCGGCCAGATAATCGCAGATCACGCGCTCGGCGCCGTCCGGACCGTGATGGATGCGCGCCTGGATCTCGTAGGGGAGCTGGAGCGGCTCGTCCAGATAGGCGTGAAACAGCTCGGTGAGAAGCCGATGCGCCTTGCTGGCCATGCGCATGACGCGCGGATGGCGGTAGAAGCGCCGCAGCAAGAACGCCTTCAGCTCGCGATTCATTTCCAACATCTCCGCGGAGAAGCCGGCGATGTTGTGGCCGATGGCCCGCACCTCGTCCGCGCTGGCCGGCGCCAGTTCGGCCAGCCGGGTCGCGGTCGCCCGAATCGCATCGCTCACCTCCAGGCCGATCAGCCGACGAATGACGCGCGCCCGCAGCAGGTCATCCAGCCGCCGATCGGCCGGCTCCCCCAGGGAGCGCATGACGACGTGCCAGAGCGCCAACTCGCGCACCTCGAACGGATCGAGCAGGCCGCTGCGCAGGCCATCTTCCAGATCGGCCGTGTTGTAGGCGATCTCGTCGGCCAGGTTCGCGAGCTGACATTCGAGGGTGCCGGCCAGCTCGGGCTCGTAGCCGGAGGCGTCGGTCACGTCATAATCGGTGTCGTGCTTCACCAGCCCCTCGCGCACCTCGTAGGTCAGGTTCAGGCCCGGAAAATCAGGATAACGCTCCTCCAACAAGGTCACGATCCGCAACGTCTGGCGCTGGTGGTTGAAGCCGCCGTGCGCGCGCATCAGCTCGTTTAGGGTGGTCTCACCCGTGTGGCCAAAGGCCGGATGCCCCAGATCGTGCGCCAAGCAGATCGCCTCGGTCAGATCCTCGTTGGCCCCCAACGCGCGCGCCAGCGTGCGGCCGAGCTGGGCCACTTCGATGGTATGGGTCAGGCGGTTGCGGTAGTGGTCTCCTTCGTGATAGACGAAGACCTGGGTCTTGTACTCGAGGCGGCGGAAGGCGGTGGTGTGGATGATGCGATCGCGGTCGCGCTGGAACGCGGTGCGATAGGAGTGCTCCTCTTCGCCGTGCTCGCGGCCGCGACTGGCCGCGCTGGCCATCGCGTACGGCGCCAGGACGGCGCGCTCGCGCGCTTCGATCTCTTCGCGCGTCAGGAACATGGCTCCCTCCGAAGGCCGACGTGCTACGCGGCCAGAGCAGCCCATTGCTCGGCCAGAGTGGCGAACCCGCTCAGATCCACCAGCTCGAAGCCGTCGGCCGCGATGCGCGTTTGGACCAGGATCGCCTGGATGATGCGGTCGAGCATCTCCACGGGCAGGTCGGGCACGCGGGCGATGTTCGAACGCACCGACCGGCCGGCGACCGGCGTATGCACGGCGAACGTAACCAGCGCCAGGCGGCCGTTCGGCTTGATCTTGGTGTAGATCCGATGGCGCAACTGCGTGCGCTGCCCCTCGACCGAGCGAAAACAATAAAGCTTCCAGAGCCGCTCGTGCTCCTGAAGCTGAAGCAGATCGTCATCCAGGAGATCGGTCAAGACTTCCGATCTGGCTGGATTCTCCAGGCGGGATAGGTGTACTGTCATAAAGCCGGTCAAATGCTCCTCGCTCTTTCACGCTCAGTGTACATCGAGATAAACGCGCTGTCAACCCATGACCTGCGCGGAATCATTGACAGCCCCAGCGTGCTGTGCTACACTCACCTTTGTTCTACAGGCAGATTGAGTGCTCTATCAATGGGGTTTTGCGGGCGGCTTCGCCGCCCGCAAAACCATCTTCGATCATTTCAATTTCTCGGAGGGTACATCATGAGCTACAAGTACGATCCCCAGGCTAAGTACGCGAAGAGCCATGAATGGGTGCGGTTAGAGGGCAACATTGCCATCATCGGTGTCTCCGATTATGCCCAACATTTGCTCTCGGACGTCGTCTACGTGGACCTGCCCGAAGTGGGCGATACCGTCACGCAGGGCGAAAGCCTGGGCACCATCGAATCGGTCAAGGCGGCCGAAGATGCCTATAGTCCTCTCAGCGGAGAAGTGCTGGACGTCAATACGGAGCTGGAGAACCATCCGGAATGGATCAACGAAGATCCTTACGGCAAGGCCTGGCTGGTGAGGGTCCGGCCGAGCGATCTGAGCGAGTTGGACAATCTGATGGATGCGGCCGCGTACGAAGCTTATGTCAACGAAGAAGAGGAGAAGGGCGCGCACTGAGCGGCCGGGCGCATAAATATCCGCAACCCGCAGAGGTCCCATGAACTACATCCCTAATACCGACGCCGACCGCGCCGAAATGCTGAAGGTGGTCGGCGTTCAGTCGGTGGCCGAACTGTTCCACGATGTGCCCGCAGCGTATCGTTTTCCGCCGCTGACGCTGCCGCCGGCGCTCTCCGAGCCGGAGGTCATCGAAGAGCTGAACGCGTTGGCCAACGAAAACGACGACCCGCATCATCTGGCGTGTTTCCTGGGCGCGGGCGCTTATCGCCACTTCGTGCCGAGCGTGGTGGATTTCATCCTGCAGCGTTCGGAGTTCTTCACCGCCTACACGCCCTATCAGCCGGAGATCAGCCAGGGCACGCTCCAGGCCCACTTCGAGTACCAGTCCATGATCTGCGCGCTGACCGGCATGGAGGCGAGCAACGTCTCGCACTACGATGGTGCGACCGCCGCGGCCGAGGCAGTGATCATGGCGTTGCAGATCGGCCGCGGCAAACGCAACAAAGTCATCCTCAGCCCGACGCTCCATCCGCAATATCGCGCGGTGATCCACACCTACACGCAGGGTATGGGGCTGGAGATCGCGGGCGAGGATCTGATCGGGGTTGCGTTGCGGGAGCCAGAGGGGACGGCCGGTTCCGCTGCGCTGCTGGATGCCCTGGCCGGCCTGCTGGACCAACAGACCGCCTGCCTGATCGTTCAGAATCCGGACTTTCTGGGCCGGCTCTATACCCCGGCCGAGATGCAGGCGCTGGCCGACCGGGTGCATGCCGTCGGCGCGCAGTTCGTCGTCTCGGTGGATCCGATCAGCCTGGGGCTGTTCGTGCCGCCGGGCCGCTACGGCGCCGACATCGTGACGGGCGAGGGCCAGCCGATGGGCAGTCCGCTCTCCCTGGGCGGGCCCTACCTGGGCTTCTTCGCCATGAGGGCGGCCGACGTGCGCCGGTCGGCCGGCCGCATCGTCGGCCAGACGGTGGATGCCGAGGGACAGCGCGGCTTCGTGTTGACCCTCAGCACGCGCGAGCAACACATCCGCCGCGAGAAGGCCTCCAGCAACATCTGCTCGAACCAGGCGCTCAACGCGCTGGCGGCCGCGATCTACATGGCCGCCATGGGCAAGCATGGCCTGCGCACCGTCGCCGAGCTGAGCTATCACAAGGCGCACTATGCGGCCGACCTGATCGGCAAGATCGCCGGCTACACCGTGATCAGCCGATGGCCCTTCTTCAAAGAGTTCATCGTGCGATGCCCGCAGCCCGTCGCGCTGATCAACGAAGTCTTGCTCGACCGCTACGGCATGGTCGGCGGCTACGACCTGGGGAACGATTATCCCGACCTGCAAGGCCACATGTTGCTCTGCGTCACCGAGATGAACAGCCGCGCGCAGATAGACCTGCTGGCCGAAGCACTGGAAGAGATCACGACCATGAATCTGGAGCGCTACGAAGGGGAGGTGAGCCGTGGGTGAGCCGTTGATCTACGAAATTTCCCGGCCTGGCCGCTGCGCCGTCAGCCTGCCCGAATGCGACGTGCCGCCGACCCCCTTGCCCGAAGGGTGCGTGCGCGACGAGCTGCCGTTGCCCGAAGTAGCCGAAGTGGATCTGGTACGCCATTACATCCGCCTGTCGCAGATGAATTACGGCGTTGACACCGGCTTCTACCCGCTCGGCTCCTGCACGATGAAGTACAACCCAAAGGTCAACGAGGCCGCGGCGCGCATCCCGGGCTTCGCCACGCTCCATCCGCTCCAGCCGGAAGCCAGCATCCAGGGCGCGCTGGGGTTGATGCTGGAACTGCAGGAGATGCTCGCAGAGATCGGCGGCTTTGCGGCCGTCACCCTGCAGCCGGCGGCCGGCGCGCACGGCGAGCTGACCGGCGTGTTGATGATGCGCAAGTACCACCTCGACCGCGGTGCGCACGAGCGCAACATCATGCTGGTGCCCGATTCCGCGCACGGCACGAACCCGGCCACCACGAGCATGTCGGGCCTGAAGGTGGTGGAGGTGCCCTCGGACACCCGCGGCAACGTGGATCTGGCCGCGCTGCGCGCGCTCATCGCCCAGCACGGGCCGAAGCTGGTCGGCCTGATGCTGACCAATCCGAACACGCTGGGCCTTTTCGACGAAAACCTGCTCGAGATCATCAACCTGGTCCACGAAGCGGGCGGCCTGGTCTACGGCGACGGCGCCAACTTCAACGCGATCCTGGGCATCGTCCGGCCGGGCGACCTGGGCTTCGATGTGCTCCACTACAACCTGCACAAGACCTTCTCGACCCCGCACGGCGGCGGCGGGCCGGGCGCGGGCGCGGTGGGCGTTTCGGCCGCGCTGGCCGACTATCTGCCCGGCCCGATCGTGAAACAGAGCGAGGCGGACGGCATGCTCCGCTGGTACATGCCGCCCAAGTCCATCGGCCGGGTGAAGGCCTTCTTCGGCAATTTCGGTGTGCTGGTGCGAGCCTACACCTACCTCCGCATGCACGGCGCGGAGGGACTGCGCGCGGTGAGCGAGAACGCCGTGCTCAATGCCAACTACTTGCAGGCCCGGCTGCGCGGAGTTTATCCGATCCCGCACGGCGACCGAACCTGCATGCACGAGTTCGTCGCCCAGGGCATCCTGAAGGACGCGCCCGGCATCCGCACGATGGATATCGCCAAGCGGCTGATAGACTACGGCTTCCACCCGCCGACGATCTATTTCCCGCTCATCGTCCCCGAGGCGCTGATGATCGAGCCGACCGAGACGGAGAGCAAGGAGACCCTCGACGCGTTCGCGGATGCGCTGCTGCGCATTGCAGAGGAAGCGCGCGCCGCGCCCGACCTGCTCCGCACCGCACCGCATCGCGCGCCCGTCAGGCGGCTGGACGAGGTGAAGGCCGCGAAGGAGCTGGTGCTGTGCTACGCGCCGGCCTGCGGCGGATAAACAGGCCCCAACCGACAAAATGTACCGCTACAGCTTCTTCAACGATTACTCCGAGGGCGCGCATCCGGCCGTCCTCGAGCTATTGGCGCAAACCAATCTGGCGCAGGAGACCGGCTACGGCGAGGATGCCTTCTGCCAGGAGGCGGCCGAGCTGCTGAGGGCCGCGATCGGGAACCCGACGGCCGCCGTGCACTTCGTGACGGGCGGCACCCAGGCCAACCTGATCGCGCTCTCGGCGCTGCTCAAGAGCTACGAGGCCGTGATCGCCCCGCGCACGGCCCACATCAACGTCCATGAGGCCGGCGCGGTCGAAGCCACCGGCCACAAGATCCTGACCGTGGCCACGGCCGACGGCAAGCTGACGCCGGAGCTGGTCCAGCAGATCGTGGACGAGCACACCGACGAGCATATGGTGAAGCCGCGCGTCGTCTCCATCGCGAACTCCACCGAGGTGGGCACGGTCTATCGCCGCGCCGAGCTGGCGGCCCTCGCGCGCTGCTGTCGTGCGAACGGCCTATATCTCTACCTGGACGGCGCGCGGCTGGGCGCGGCCCTCACCAGCGAGGAAGCGGACCTGACGTTGCCCGAACTGGCCGATCTGGTAGATGTCTTCTACATCGGCGGCACCAAGAACGGCGCGCTATTGGGCGAGGCGATCGTGATCAACCGGCCGGAGCTGCAAGCCGACTTCCGCTTTCATCTGAAGCAGCGGGGGGCGCTGCTCGCCAAGGGCCGGATCTTGGGCCTCCAGTTCATCGGCCTCTTCCGCAACGGCCTCTACTTCGAACTGGCCCGCCGGGCCAACGCGCTGGCGCTGAAGCTGGCGCGCGGCCTGGCCGCTCAGGGCTTCCGCTTCCTGGTTCCGCCGGCCACCAATCAGATCTTCCCCATTTTGCCCAATGATCTGATCGCCGAACTGCAAAAGAAGTACGGCTTTTACGTCTGGAGCCGGGCAGACGCCGACCAGGCGGCGATTCGGCTGGTCACCTCGTGGGCGACCCAAGAGGAGATGGTGGACGCATTCCTTGCGGACGTGCGGGCCGCATCTGCCACGTGCGGCCATTGCTGATCGCCTCGATGCGACCCCGCTGGTCGGTGCGCCAGACCTCCGCGGCGACCGCCTCCAGCCGCTGCAAGACTTCGGGATGCGGATGGCCGAAGGCGTTATCGGCGCCCACCTGGATGATGGCCCGACGGGGGGCCACCGCGGCCAGGAACGGCGCCGAGGTGGAGCCGCGGCCGCCGTGATGGCCCACCTTGAGGAGATCGGCCTGGAGCGGCAGACCGGCCCGCATCATATCCGCCTCGGCTTCGGCTTCCGCGTCGCCGGTCAACAGAAGGCTCGTCCGGCCGTAGTCCAGCCGCAACACGATCGAGTTGTTGTTGTCGTCAGAGGCCGTGCCGCGCAACGGTTGCGGGCCGGGATGGAGCACCGTCAATTGCACCTGGCCGATCACCAGGCGCATGCCGCGGCCGGCCAGCGTGCGGCCGATCCGCTGGCGCGCCAGTTGGCCGCGCCATGGCGCGGCCGCCGGCGCCGTGTCCGAGAGGGACGTATCGAGCACGCGGGCAACCCGGTAACGATCGAACAGCGGGAGCAGGCCCGTGAGATGATCGCCGTCCGGATGGGTGAGGACCACCAGATCGAGGTCCCGATCCCAGAACGGCAGGACCGCAGCCAGTTCGTTCAACAGCGCAGTGGGGCTCGGTCCGCCGTCTATCAGGACCTGGCGGCCGTCGGGCGCCACCACGAGGATGGCATCTCCCTGGCCGACATCCAGGAAATAGACGTGCAGCTTGCCGTCCGGCAATCCGGCCAGCGCCAGCCAGGCCAACGCGGCCACGCAAGCCAGCGCGGCAATCCAGCGCCACCCCGCCAGATGCGACTTGGAACTGTTCACCGTTATCCCGCGAATTACACCTTGGGAGCGGACCCTCACCCCCTGACCCCCTCTCCCGCTTGGCGGGAGAGGGGGAAGCCCTGGCAAGAGCGGGGTTTGGAGGCCGCAAAGCGGCCCCCAAACCCCGCAATAGAAGGACACCCCCGCCCCCGCAAGCGGGGACGGGGTTAGGGGTGGGGGCCGTACGACGTAACTATGAACATTTGCTGCGACTTCAAGGTTTAAATCATACGTTCACCATATGTTATACTATGCCGGCAACGCTCCGAATTGTCAAAATGGAACGTTGCTAGAGGAGATTGGAAAGATGTCTTTTGAGCGTCCAGCGATCATCGTTTACGGCACCACCTGGTGCCCGGATTGCCGACGTTCCAAACAGTTTTTGGCCGAGAACCGCATCCAGTACACCTGGGTGGACATCGAACAAGACCCGGCGGCCATGGCCGAGGTCGAGCAGATCAACAACGGCAAGCGCATCGTGCCGACCATCGTTTTTCCCGACGGCGATGTGTTGGTGGAGCCGAGCAACGAAGAGCTGGCCGCGAAGCTCAACCTGATCAGTGCGGCCAAACACAGCTTCTATGACGTGATCATCGTAGGGGGCGGCCCTGCGGGCCTGACCGCCGCCATCTACACCGCGCGCGAGGGCCTAAACACCCTGATCCTGGAGAAGCACACGGCCGGCGGCCAGATCGGCGATACCCAGATGCTCGACAACTTCCCCGGCTTCGACGAAGGGATCCCCGGCCTGGAGCTGGCGCGACGGCTCATCGCCCAGGCGCAACGCTTCGGCGTCGAGATCCTGCAAGCGGCCGCGGTAGATGGCATCCACCGCGATGGTCGCTACCTGTGCGTGCACACGGCCGACGGCAACGAATACGGCGCGCAGGCCGTATTGATCGCTACCGGCTCGCATTATCGTCGGCTAAACGTGCCCGGCGAAAAAGAACTGATCGGCTCGGCCATCCATTTCTGCGCGGTCTGCGACGGGCCCTTTTACAAAGACAAAGATGTGTTGGTGGTGGGCGGCGGCAACAGCGGCTTCCAGGAGGGGCTCTTCCTCAGTCGCTACGCCAAGACCGTCACCATCGTGGAATTCCTGCCGCAGGTCAAGGCGAGCAAGCTCCTGCAACAAAAAGTCGCCGAACAGCCGGGCATACGCGTCATCACCAATCATGCGATCCAGGCCTTTCGGGCCCGGCGCGGCAAGCTGGAAGGCGTCGAAGTGCTCGACCGCGGCACGGGCGAGCTGAAGGTGTGGCGGCCGGACGGCGTCTTCATCTTCGTCGGCCTGGAGCCCAACAGCGATTTTCTGCCCGCGGAGATCCAGCGCGACCGCTGGGGCTTCATCGTGACCGGCAACAACCTGGAGACGACCATGCCGGGCGTCTTCGCGGCCGGCGACGTGCGCGCCGGCAGCACCAAACAGGCCGCCGCGGCCGCCGGCGAGGGCGCCACCGCCGCGCTGATGATTCGCGAATATCTGCACGGGCAATGATCACAATCCCATTACAGGAGTTAGCGCAATGGTCGTCGTTGAGAGAATCCAAACATACCTTCAAAGACTTCCTCCTTCTTTTCAAACCGAAGTGCTTGATTTTGTCGAATACCTTCTTGCCAAAGCAGAACGCGAAGAAAGAGCCGAATGGTCCAATCTGTCCCTGGCATATGCTATGCGTGGAATGGAGGATGAAGAGGTACCGACATACACTATCGCTGACTTGAAAGTGGTCTTCGCATGAAACAGCCAGGGCAAATTGTGTTGTTTCGATTTCCCCAGACTGACCTGGAGGCAGGCAAGCTGCGCCCTGCGCTTTTGTTGGGTAAACTCCCTGGCGAGTATGATGACTGGCTGATCTGTATGGTTTCTTCACAAACCTATCATGCCATTCCGGGATTTGATGAAGTTATTCGGGAAGATGACCCAGATTTCGTCGGCAGCGGCTTGAAGGTATCCAGTGTCATTCGGGTGGGACGTCTTGCGGTTGTTGAAGGGAAAGTTCTGCTTGGCGCGATAGGCCAAATTGCACCCGAGCGGCTGGAACGGATCAAAAGGCATTTAGCAGAGTGGCTTGCCACATCGTAAGTCGCTGTTTCATCTGGTTAGTTTTCCATGCCGCTGGCGGCGTCACGGCGCATGAAAATGTAGGGCGAGATTAATTTCGCCCTACGCCCCGTTTTTCAGGGCAGAAGGCCCTTCCCCGCCTGGCGGGGAAGGAATGAAGCTGATAGCGGGGTATTTTGGCCGCCGAAGGCGGCCAAAATACCCCTTTTTGGAGGGATTCCCCGCCCCCGCCAGCGGGGAGAAGGCGGAATGGGGGTTTGCGGGCGGCTTCGCCGCCCGCAAACCCCCACTATCTCCCCTTCCCTCTCCTGGCCGAAGGCCAGGAGAGGGAAGGGGACAAGAAAAGGGATGAGGTAGGCCTGACGTTGCACCACAAAAATAGCCACGGAGGGGGAACATGAAGATCCTGATCGCGGCCGACATGGAAGGCATTACCGGCGTCGTCCATGCCGACCACACCGATGCGAGCCATGCCGAATATCAGCGCTTTCGCCGGCTGATGACCGCCGACGTGAACGCGGCGATCCGCGGCGCGTTCGACGCCGGCGCGGACGAGGTGATCGTGAGCGACGGCCACGGCAGCGGCCGCAACATCCTGATCGAAGAGCTGGACGGCCGGGCGCGCCTGAATTCCGGCAGCCCTTCCCCCTTCTCGATGGTCCAAGGCATAGACGGCGGCATCCACGGCGTCCTGTTCGTCGGCTATCATGCTCGCATGGGCACGCCGAACGCCATCCTGGATCACACCTGGTCTTCGGTGCGCGTGGCCGGCGTCTGGCTGAACGGCGAGCCCGTCGGCGAGATCGGCCTGAACGCGGCCGTGGCCGGCCATTTCGGCGCGGCGGTGCTGATGATCTCGGGCGATCAGTCCGCGTGCGCCGAGGCCGCGGCGCTCCTCGGCCCCGTGGAGACGGCCGTGGTGAAGCAGGCCACGGGACGCACGGCCGCCGAATGCCTGCCGCCGGCCGTGACGCAAGAGCTGATCTATCTGGCCGCCCGGGCCGGCGTCGGCCGGCTGCGCGCAGGCACCGCGCCCGCGCCGCTGCGCGTCGCCACTCCCGTCACCATCGCGGTCGAGCTCATCCGCTCCGAGATGGCCGACGCCGCGTCGCTGGTGCCCGGCGCGCGCCGCCGCGGCAAGACCATCGAAGTGACCGCGGCCGACATGGCCGCGGCCTACCGGGCGGCCCGCGCCGTCATGAGCCTGGCGGGCCTGTGAGCCGCGATTTGCGCCCTGGACCGACTTTGTGGCATAATAGCTCGTAATCCAGTTCCTGATGCGTGCCATGATAAACACGATCCCGTCTTGAGGTCTGCTCCGCTTCCCGCAGCCGTGGGAAACCCCCTGTTGGCGGCCATCACCCGCAGGTGATGGCCCGACAGGTCGTGGCGGAGCCGCGCGCCTATCGGGATCGTCATGTTCTTTTGTCTAATCTGTTGCCAACGCCGTGGGCGCCCACGGCGTTTTTGTTTCGCTCAAGGAACCGGAAACCATGTTGCAAGTACGCGACATCACCAAATGGTTCGGCGACGTCCAGGTGCTGAACCGTGTCAGCTTCAATCTGAACCGCGGAGAACGCGCCGGATTGATCGGCCCCAACGGCTGCGGCAAGACCACCCTCCTGCGCATCATCGCGGGCCAATTGGCCCCCGATCGCGGCCGCGTCCAGCTTGCGCCGGCAAGCGTGCGCGTCGGCTACCTGCCGCAGGCGCTCGAATTTCGCCCGAGGGCCACGGTCGGCGATGTGCTGGACCTGGCGGCCGCGACGCAACAACAAGAGGCGCTCGCCGCGCGGCTGGCCCACCTGGCCGAGGCCGTGGCCAACGCGCCGGAAGATCAGCTCGCGGCGGCCCTGGCCGAGTACGAACGCGGGTTGGCCGAATGGCAGGCCGCCGGCGACCCGGGCCGCCAGGCCGACGCCGCGGCCATCCTGGCCGGCATGGGACTGGCGGACGTGAGCCCCGACCGACCGGTCGCCTCGCTCAGCGGCGGCCAGAAGACGCGGCTGGGCCTGGCCCGCCTGTTGTTGGCCCAACCCGACCTGCTCCTGCTCGACGAGCCGACCAACCATCTGGACATCGCGGCGCTCACCTGGCTGGAAGAGTATCTGCGCACCTACCCCGGCGCGGTACTCCTCGTCTCGCACGACCGCACCTTCCTCGACCGCACCGTCAATCGCATCCTGGCGCTCGACGATGTCACGCATACGCTGCGCGAATATCCCGGCAACTACACCGACTACGCCGCCGCGCTCGACCGCGCGCTGGAAAAACAGTGGGCGGCCTACAAAGAACAGCAAGAGCGGATCCGCCGGCTGGAAGCCTCGATCCGCAAGCTCAGCGAGCAGGCACGCGGCATCGAACAGGAAACGATCCATTTCCACTATCGGCGCATCGCGAAAGACCTGGCCCGCCATGCCGTGGTGCAAAAGGCCCGGCTCGAACGCATGCTCGCCGACGAAGCGCGCGTGGACAAACCGGCCCTCTCCTGGAAGATGAAGCTGGAACTCGCCGATGCCCCGCGCAGCGGCCAGGATGTGCTCCACATCCAGAATCTGCGCATGGGCTTCGGGGAACGGTTGCTGTTCGACGAGGTCAACCTGCATCTGCGTTACGGCGAGCGCGCGGTGTTGGTGGGGCCGAACGGCGCGGGCAAGACGACGCTGCTGAAGTGCATCGCCGGCGAGCTGCAACCGTGGGCCGGCGAGATCCGCCTGGGCCGCGGGGTGCGCCTGGGCTATATGGCGCAAGAACAGGAGACCCTCGACCCGTCCGCCACGCCCCTGGAGTTGATCCGCCAGGCCGCGCCCCTGGACGAGACCGAAGCGCGCAGCTTCCTGCATTACTTCCTCTTCGCGGGCGATGAGGTGTTCATCCCGGTCGGCCGCCTGAGTTTCGGCGAGCGGAGCCGGCTGGCGCTGGCACTGCTGGCCGTGCGCGGCTGCAACTTCCTGCTGCTCGACGAGCCGATCAATCACCTGGACATCCCCTCGCGCGAACGTTTCGAGGCCGCCATGGCGCGCTTCGAGGGCACGATCCTGGCCGTCGTCCACGATCGCTACTTCATTGACCGCCTCGCCACCACCTTGTGGGTGATGGAGGGAGGAAGGGTGAGGGAAGGGATTGGGGATTGGGGATTGGTGGGTGAATGATTTGCGAATTTGCGAATTTGCTGATTTACTTAATTGCATGATCGGATGGTTGCGGCGCGAAGGAGATGAGGTCACGGTGAGGCCGGCCGGGCCGGCCGAACGGCCGCTGTTGACGGTGCTGCTGGCGAATACGTGGCGTCGCCACGGGCCGCCGGCCATCGAAGAGCAGATTGCGCTCCTCAGCAGCGGCGCCAGCCTGATGGCCTTCCGGGCCGACGAGCCGGTTGGCTTCCTCGGACTGGCCCCGCGCACAACCCCAGCGGCGGCCGCCGAGCTGTGGGTAGACGTGGCCATGGTCGCGGTGGCCCCCGATCTGGCCGTCGGCCGTGTGCTGCGGCCGCTGTTGGCCGCCATCGCGCCGACCTGGCACGGACGGCCGATCGCCGGCCTGGTCTGTCTGACCGCGCAGGACTGGCTGATCGAGGCGCTGGCCGCCGGAGGCTTTCACGAGGCGGATCGGGTGCTCAGCTACACGCGGCCGACCCGCTATCCCCTGCCGGAGCCGCCGCGCGTCTGCGAGCTGTACGCGGCCAAGACCGGCCACGCGGCAACGATCCTCGAGCTGAACGCGGCCGCGTTCGGGCCCCTGTGGTGCTACGACGAACGCACCATCCTGAGCTGGCTGCTGCTCGCCGATCATGCGGTGATCGCCGAGCTGGCAGGCCGACCGGCCGGCTTTGCCCTGACGACCCTCCGCCTGGCCGACGCCCACGCCCACCTGATCCGCGTGGCCACGCATCCCGCGTGGCAGGGACAGGGGATCGGCCGCCAACTGGTGATAGACGCCGTGCGCTATGCAGCCGCGGCCGGCGCAAGCGGCCTCTCGCTCAACACGCAAAGCAGCAACGCGCCGGCGCGTCGGCTCTACGAGTCGCTCGGCTTCTGGCCCACCGGCGATGCCCTCTCCGTGATGGTGCGACGCTTTTGAGCCACGGGCCGCTTCCCGCTTCACTCGCCGGCCAACATGGCCGCCAGCAACGCCTTCGCCTGCTGCGCGGCCCGGCCGCGATGGCTGATCGCGTTCTTGACTTCGGCCGGCAATTGCGCCATGGTCACCCCGCGCTCGGGCAGATAAAAGATGGGATCGTAGCCGAAGCCGTTCTGGCCCGCCGGCCCGAAGGCAATTACCCCGGCGCAAACCCCCTCGCAAGTGCGCACCCGGCCTTCCGGCGTGGCCAATGCCACGACGCAGCGGAAGCGCGCCGTGCGGCGGCTCCACGGCACGCCCGCCAGGGCGTCGAGCAGCTTGCGGTAGCGGTCGGCGTCGGTGGCGGCCTCGCCGGCATAGCGCGCCGAATAGATCCCCGGCGCACCGGCCAGGGCATCCACCTCCAGGCCCGAATCGTCGGCCCAGGTCCACAGGCCGGAGGCGCGCGCGTAGGCAACGGCCTTCAACTGCGCGTTCTCGGCAAAGCTCTGGCCGGTCTCGGCCACTTCCAGCGTGATCCCCTCCTCATCCAGGTAGGTGACCTGGAGGGGCAGATCGGCGAGCAGGTCGCGATACTCGCGCACCTTACCCGGATTATGGGTCGCGACAAGCAGTTTGCGGTTCATTCTCGCTTTCCTGTCACGTGCCAGGCACTTCCAAAATGCCCGGCGCGTGGAGGTCCCCTTTTCCCCCGTTTCGGGGGAGAAGGGGGAAAGAAGAGCGGGTTTGGAGGCGGCGGCTTCGCTGCCGCCTCCAAACCCCCAAGGGTGAAGCAGGTAGTTACTTTGCCTTTCACTTTTTGCCAGACGTCGGGCTCGATGTTATCATATGATCCTTACCATGGGCAAACAGAGGGAAGATCATGAGCACCCATCCGTTGCGTATCTTTGCCGGCAGCGCGAATCGGCCCCTGGCCGAAGCGGTCGTCCGCATCCTGGATACTCAATTGGGCCAATGCACAACGACCTGGCTGAAGGACACCGAAATCCACGTCTCCATTGATGAAGTCGTGCGCGACCAAGACGTCTTCATCATCCAGCCGTGTTCCGCGCCGGTCAACGACCACCTGATGGAGCTGCTGCTCTATATAGATGCGTTCCGCCGCGCCTCGGCGCACGAGATCACGGCCGTGATCCCTTACTACCCGTATGGCCGTCAGGAGCGCATGGCCAAGGGCCGCGAGGCGATCAGCGCGAGGGTCGTAGCCACCATGCTTGAAGCCATGGGGGTGAGCCGGGTGATCTATTTCGATGTCCATGCGCCCGCGACGCAGGGCTTCTTCCAGGTGCCGGTGGACCCGCTCTCGGCGCTGCCGGTGCTGGCCGCCTACTTCGACCGCGAAGAGTTTCGCGACGCGGCGATCGTCTCGCCGGACGTGGGCCGGGCCAAGTTTGCCGGCGCGTATGCCGAGCGTCTGCGCCTGCCCCTGGTCGTAATGCAGAAGCGCCGACGCAGCTTCGAGGTGGCCGAAACAACCCATGTGGTCGGCGATATCCAGGGCAAGATCCCGATCATCATTGACGACATCATCGCCGGCGGCAGCGTCCTCGATCAAGTAGAGAGCCTGATCCAGGCCGGCGCCCGGCCCGAGGTGTACCTGGCCATCACCCACGGCGTCCTGTTGCCCTCGGCCATCGAGCGCCTCGACCGGGATCCGCGCATCAAGCGGCTGGTGATCTCCGACACGATCTGCCAGCCGGAGGCAATCCGCCGACACGAAAAGATCACCATCATATCGGTGGCCGAGCTGCTGGCGCGCGTCATCGGCCGCATCCATGCGGGCGAATCCATCAGTGCCTTGTTGAGTAAGCAGTGAAACGAGGTGTCCGATGAGCCACAGCGAGCTTGCGATCCTGGGGGCCGCAGTGGGTTTGGCCGGCATCGCCGTCGGCCTGGCGGTGTGGCTGTTCATGCGGCTGCGGCGGTTAGAGCGCCGCTACCAACTGTTGACGGCCGGCGCCTCGGGCGGCAACCTGGAGGCCATCCTGGAGGAGCACATCCGCCGGGTGCAGGAGGCGACCGCGCGCGTCGAAGAGCTGAATTTGCTGGTCATGCGGCTGGAACGCCACAATCGCAGCCACCTGCAACGGCTGGGCTTCCTGCGCTTCAATCCGTTTCGCGACACAGGGGGCGATCAGAGCTTTGCGCTGGCGCTGGCCGACGAAGGCGGCAACGGCGTAGTCATCAGCAGCCTGCACAGCCGCGAAGTAACGCGCGTCTACGCCAAGCCGCTGGTGGGCTGGCAGACGAACTATCCGTTGACCGACGAGGAGCAACAGGCCATCGCCCGCGCCCGCAGCACCTCCTAATCCTTAATCCTTAATCCCGAATACCCAATCCCTAACACCCAACCGAGGACAACCATGTTACTCCGACGCAACATCCGCCCCAATCCCGATCAGATCGAAGCGATCATCGGCCCACGCGCGACCTTCAGCGGCCAGCTCCGCTGCGACGGGAGCATCCGCCTGGACGGCACGGTGGAGGGGGGCACGATCGAGACGCCGGCGAACGTGCTGATCACCGAGGGCGCACGCGTCAAGGCCGACATCAAGGCGAAAGCGGTTTCGATTGCCGGGGCGTACGACGGCGTTATCGTGGCCGACCGCGTGGAGCTTTTGGAGGGCGGCCGTCTGTGGGGCACGATCCATGTGCGCGCCTTCCTGCTCGACGAAGGCGCGCACTTTCACGGCCAGTTGCTGATGCAAGAAGCGGAGGAAACGTCGCCGTTGCTTGTGCCGCGGCCGGCCGAGGGAGCACAGATTCCGATCGCGGACGGCGAGGACGCGGCCGCGTAGGCGCCTACACCCGCCTGGGCACGCCGATGCGGGTCTCCGGCAGTTCGATGTACCACAACACGAACGCGGAGCCGGCCAACGCCACCGCGGTCAGGACGATATAAGGGACGTCGGCTACGAACTGCTTGCCGACCGCCACGGTGGCGTGTGGCCAGACCATCATCAGGCGGCTGATGATATTGAAGCCCTGGGCGAACGACATCAGATACCAAGGCCAGGAGGCTTCGCTGCGCCGCACGAACAGCTCGATGTCCGCGATGATCACCATCGCGGCCAGCAAGACGGGCAGCCACCACTCTTGCGTCTTCGGCGAAAACGATTCGGCCGGGAACAGAAGCAGGGGCACAAGCTGCAAAACCAGAATGACGACGATCATGGGCGGAGTGGTCAAGATGCGACGCACCATTACAACAGAGCTCCTTTCAACCGGCATGGTAGGTTCTGATTATAGAATGAGGGAGGTCCCCTGTCAAGCTGCTTGACATTTGTTCGCGGGCCGTTTATAATCGCCTTCATATAAAAGAGCAAAGGCACAAACGGCAATCCCCTCTCATTACTCTATCGGTCCCAAAACCTGAGCCCTGAACACTGGGGTTGACACAGAACGTCTCAACGGCGAGACGCACGGCTCCGGTCGGACATATCATCGCATACGGTGAAGGAGGTGATCTGAGCAGGTGATGCAGGACCGGTCGTGCGATGCGCATCTGGTCGCACGATCCCTCTCGCGGACAGATGCGACGATGTCCATCTTGGTCACGTTTTTACGGAGGAGAATTTCCATGCGCACGTTCAAGTTGTTGTCCGTGATCCTGATCGTGGCGTTCGTGCTCTCGGCCTGCGCGCAGCCGACGCCGGCTCCGGCTCCGGCCGCGCCGGCCGCCAAGGCCGAACCGACCAAGGCCCCGGCCGCCGAACCGACCAAGGCGCCGGCCGCCGCGCCGGCCGGTGGCGAACTCAAGGTCGCCATCCTGGCTCCCTTGTCCGGCCCCGTGCCGACCTTCGGCGTCTCCACGCGCGATGGCGCCCTGCTGGCCATCGAGGAATGGAACGCGAAGGGCGGCGTCCTCGGCAAGAAGATCGTGCCGATCGTCGAGGATAGCCAGTGTACGCCTGATCCGGCCGTCAACGCCGCCAACAAGGTGATTGACCAGGACAAGGTGCACTATATCATCGGCGAGGTCTGCTCCAAGGCCTCCATCCCCGTCTCCGAGATCGCCAACGCCAAGAAGGTGATCCAGATGAGCCCGACCTCCACCAATGCCTCGGTGACCGTTGGGGCGGATGGCAAGACGAAGGACTACATCTTCCGCGCCTGCTTCATTGATCCGTTCCAGGGCAAGGTCGGCGCCAAGTTCGCCCTCGAAAACATGAAGGCCAAGACCGCCTTCATCCTGCTCGATCAGGCCAATGACTACGTCAAGGGCCTGGCCGAGGAGTTCGAGAAGGCGTATGTGGCGGGCGGCGGCAAGGTGGTCGGCAAGGAGACCTACACCGCCAAGGACACCGACTTCTCGGCCATCCTGGCGAAGGTCGCCGCGGCCAAGCCGGATGTGGTCTATCTGCCCGACTATTACAACATCGTCAACCTGGTGACCAAGCAGGCTAAGGAGAAGGGCATCACCGCCGCGTTCCTGGGCGGCGATGGCTGGGACTCGTCGGACCTGGATCTGAAGGCCGCGGCCGGCGGCTACTTCACCAACCACTACGCGCCCGACTCGACCGCGCCTGAGGCGGTGGCCTTCCAGAAGGCTTACGGCGCCAAGTTCAAGGACGACAAGGGCCAGCCCAAGGTGCCGGATGCGCTGGCAGCCCTGGCCTATGATGCGACCAACATGCTGTTGACCGCGATCAAGAACGCCGGCGCCGACGACGCCGACAAGGTGAAGGCCGCGCTGGAGTCCATCTCGTTCCAGGGCGTGTCCGGCAAGATCACGCTCGATAAGCAACACAACCCGATCAAGTCGGCCACGATCCTGAAGGTGACCGAAAGCAAGGTCGTCTTCGACTCGGTTGTGGCGCCTTGATCGTGAGCGGGTGTTTGGGGCGGCTTGGACGCCCTAAACACCCGCTTTTCTCTCCTGGAGATAGCGCGCGAAATGGAACCAGCCAGCGTTCCCCTTCAATCCGCGCCGGGCGAGCGGGCCATCGCGGCCCGGCGCCGGGCCAGGGGCCGGCCCGGAGCGAAGCTCGCCTGGATCGGCCAGGGCTTTCTGTTGCTGTTGGCCGCCGCGGTCCTTTACATCCTGATCACGAATCTCATCAAGGATCCGCCCCTGTTCGCGGCCTTCGTGCTGAGCGGGCTGCAACTGGGATTCGTGTACGCCCTGATCGCGCTGGGCTATACGATGGTATACGGCATCGTGCGGCTGATCAATTTCGCCCACGGCGACGTCTTCATGGTCGGCGCGTTCGTCAGCTTCTACGCGGTGACGCGCTTCCAGTTGCACATCTGGCCGGCCGCCGTATTCCCCGACCTGCCCTCCGGCCTGGTCGTGGTGATCGGTTCGCTCACCGTGGTGCTCCTTTCGATGATCGTCTGCACGGCCATGGCCGTGACGATCGAACGCGTAGCCTACAAGCCCTTGCGCGACGCGCCGCGCATCGCCGCCCTCATCACTGCCATCGGCGTCTCGTTTTTCCTGGAATTCTTCGGCGCGCTCTATTTCGTCTTCTCCCCGCGCTTCATTCCATACCAGCGGCCGTTCGAAGTCGTCACCTGGTACATCAAGGACGGCATCCATCTGGTCCAGGCCGGCCAGGCGCCGCCGCCGGGCAGCATCACCTTCTCCAACATCTTCCTGATCATCGTGGCGGCTTCGATCCTGGTCCAGGTGGTCCTGCAGTTCCTGGTGCGCCGCACCAAGATCGGCAAGGCGATGCGCGCGACTTCGTTCGACAAGCCGACCGCCCGCCTGATGGGCATTGATGTGGACGGCGTCATCTCGTTCACCTTTGCCGTGGGCGCGGCCTTTGCCGGCCTGGGCGGCGTGCTCTATGCCATCGCCTACTCTTCGATCTGGACACAACTGGGCATCTTGCCCGGGCTCAAGGCATTCGTGGCGGCCGTGCTCGGCGGCATCGGCAGCTTGCCGGGCGCGTTCGTCGGCGCGCTGATCATGGGCCAGGCCGAGGCGCTGACCTCCGGCTACATCTCCACGCCGATGCGCGATGCCGTGGCGTTCACCATCCTGATCATCGTCCTGCTGGTGAAGCCGACCGGTCTGTTCGGCGAAGCAGCCGGCGAGAAGGCGTAGGAGGCGGCCGATGAGCGTCAACCTGGGCTTCATTGCTCTCTCATTGGTCAAGATCGTCGCCATCCTGGCCTATCTGTACGGCCTCTTCTGGGCGATGGGACACGCCAGCAAGCTCGTGAAGGCCGCCGGCATCGTGCTGGCGTTCGGCATCATCCAGCTCGCGCTGTCGGTGCAGATCGGCGAGACGCAGATCCTGAACGACTTCGACCGCGGGCTGCTCTTCCAGGCCTGCACGATGACGATGGTGGCGTTGGGGCTCAATCTGATCTACGGCTTCAACGGGCAGTTCAGCCTGGCGCAATGGGGCTTCTACGGCATCGGCGCGTATACGGCCGCCGACATCACCTATCGCTGGAACGTGCGCGATGCGCGCGGCCTGCTGGTGGCCGGCATCGGCGTGATCCTGGGCGGCCTGATGATCCTGGCGGTGGGTCGGCTGGTGCGACGCTACCAGGGCATGCCGGTCCTCTCCCAATTCACCCTCTATTTGGTCGGCAGCATCCTGGCCGGCGCGGTTGCGGTCGTGATCGGCAACGCGCTCAATCCGCTGCTGGTGCCTCTGTTCGGCACGGCCGATGCGCCCGGCATCCTGGCCAGTCCCGTCGTCATGCAGGTGGTGTTCCTGCTGGCCGTCGTGATCGCCGGCGCGTTTGCCGCGGGGGTCAGCTTCCTCTTCGGCCTGCCCGTGCTCACCCTCGGCTCCGACTACTTCGGCATCGCCACCCTGGGCTTCTCGATCGTGGTGCAGACGCTGATGGTCAACACCGACACGATCCTGCCCTTCCCCGAGATGAAGGGCGGCCGCGGCATGATCGGCATTCCCAAGCTCACCACCTGGTTCTGGGCGTTCCTGTTCCTGCTGGTCGTCATCGTCATCATGCGCAATCTGATCCATTCCAGCACCGGCCGCGCGATCATGTCGGTGCGCGAAGACGAGACGGCCGCCCGGGCCATGGGCATAGACGTGGCCTTCTATAAGCTCTTCGCCTTCGTGGTCGGCAGCTTCTTTGCCGGGCTCGGCGGCGGCGTCTATGCGCACTACATCGGCTTCCTCAGCCCAGGCACCTTCGACTTCCTGGTGGGCTTCAACCCGTTGATCATCGTCGTGTTCGGTGGGCTGGGCAGCATGACCGGCACGATCGCGGCTTCGTTCGGCTGGATCTTCTTCCTGGAAGGGCTGCTGCGCGTGCTGCTAAGCCAGTTGGGCACCGAGGCGCCGACCTGGCGCTATGTGCTCTACCCGATCACCCTGTTGCTCCTCATGTTGCTGCGGCCGCAGGGCCTGCTGGGCAACATCGAATGGGGCTTCCTGAAGCGACCGGCCGTCGCCTTGCGGGCCCGGGCCGTGGGCAAATAAGGGGAGGGCGCCATGATGTCCACACTCCACTCAACCCCGGGCGGCCCCGAGCCCGTCCTCGAAATCGAAGGCCTCACCAAAGTCTTCGGCGGCCTGCGCGCGGTGAGCAACTTCGACCTGGTGGTGCGCCAGGGCGCGCTGGACGGCCTGATCGGCCCTAACGGCGCGGGCAAGACGACCGTCTTCAACATGATCTCGGGCCTCTACACGCCGACCAGCGGCGACATCTATTTCTACGGTGAGAACCTGGTGGGGATGGAGCCGTACGAGATCACCCAGCTCGGCATCGGCCGCACGTTCCAAAACATCCGGCTCTTCCCCAACCTGACGGTGCTCACCAACGTCTTGATCGCCTACCACCCGCACGCGGGCTACGGGCTGTTCGACGGGCTGGTGCGCAACCGCAAGTTCGCGGCCAAAGAGCGCGAGATGGTCGAACGCGCGCAAGACTTCCTGGCGATCTTCGGCCTGGAAAAGTATCAGGACGAGCTGGCCAAAAACCTCCCCTACGGTGAACAACGCCGCGTGGAGATCGCCCGCGCCTTGGCCTCCGAGCCCAAACTGCTGCTCCTGGACGAGCCGGCCGCCGGCATGAACCCGGCCGAGATCGGCCGCCTGATGGAGTACATCCACTTCATCCGCGATCGGTTCAACCTGACCATTCTGCTGATCGAACACCAGATGCGCCTGGTGATGAACATCTGCGAACAGATCACGGTGATGGATTTCGGCGAGGTGATCGCGCGCGGCACGCCGAAGGAGGTCCAAAACGACGTGCGCGTGATCGAGGCGTATCTGGGACGCGGGGCCGTCGGCCGACAGGGAGTGAGCGTTTAGCATGTTGCTCGAAGTCAAAGATCTCAACGTTTACTACGGCGCCATCCATGCCTTGCAGGGGATCAGCTTCAGCGTGGACGAAGGCGAGATCGTCACCTTGATCGGCGCGAACGGCGCGGGCAAATCCACGACGTTGAAGACCATCTCCGGCCTGTTGCGGCCGCGCTCCGGCGACATCCTGTTGCGCGGGGAATCCATCCGCAGCACGCCCGCCCAGGAGATCGTCCGCCGCGGGGTGGTCCACGTGCCAGAGGGCCGCAAGATCTTCGCGCCGCTCACCGTGCAGGAGAACCTGGAGATGGGCGCGTTCACGCGCACCGACCCGGTCGAGATCCGCCAGAGCATGGAGCGCGTGTTCAGGAGCTTCCCCCGTCTCAAGGAGCGCCTCAACCAGTACGGCGGCACCCTGTCGGGCGGCGAGCAGCAGATGCTGGCCATCGGCCGCGGGCTGATGGCGCGGCCCAAGGTGCTGCTGCTCGACGAGCCTTCCATGGGCCTGGCGCCCATCCTGGTCGAAGAAATCTTCCGCATCATCCAGGAGATCAACTCGCAGGGCGTGACGGTGCTGCTGGTGGAACAAAACGCGCTGATGGCGCTCTCCATCGCCCATCGCGGCTATGTGCTGGAGACCGGCCGCATCGTCCTCACCGGCACCGGCCGGGAACTGCTGGATAATCCGCGCGTCCAAAGCGCCTATCTGGG
>JBBIKA010000006.1:0-6468 GCA_037445695.1 Chloroflexota bacterium | reverse complement strand
CACGCGCACGCCGATCATTTCGGCGGCGCGGCCACCATACGTAGCCGGCTGGGCGTGCCGGTCTACGCGGCGGCCCTGGAGGCGGCTATCGTTGCCAATCCGCTGCTCGAACCGCTCTATCTCTACTCCGGCGCGTCGCCTATCGCGGAGCTGCGGGGCAAGTTTCTCCTGGCCGAGGCGTGCCCGGTAGATGGCCTGCTGGCGCCGGGAAGGACGGTCCTCGAAGGGGTGCCGCTCGAAGTCATCCCTGCGGCGGGCCATGCACCCGACCAGGTGATGGTGGCCGGAGGCGATGTCTGCTTCGTGGCCGATGCGGTCTTCGCGCCGCAGGTGGCGGCCAAACACGTCATTCCCTTCTATGCCGATGTCACCGAGACATTGGCGACCCTCGACGCCCTGCCGGCCCTTGACGGCAAATATGCTGCCTTTGTCCCCGGCCACGGCCCGGCCGTGACAGAGATCGCGGCCTGGGCGCGCGAGAATCGCGCGCGGCTGTTGACGATTCGTGACACGGTGGCGGCCGCCCTGCACGAGACAACCGACCTGGCCCGCCTGGTGCAATTGACCGCCGATCGGCTGGGGCTTGTCATGGCCCATCCGGTGAGCTACTGCCTGGCGCAAACCACCATCCTGGCGTGCCTAAGCGCCCTGCAACAGACCGGCCAGGTCCGGGTAAGCGTAGTGGAAAATCGGCTGGCCTGGTTCGCCGCCGTTTGACATTCCCTCATCGCGGCCTATAATCAAGAATGACATCTACGCAAAGCCCCTAACGGTCGCACAGCGTCGTGTCGCCGGATGATTGATCAGCAGCGGGAAGGAGGTGCGACGCTCATTGATTCGCCGATAACTCGGATTTGGCAGTTTGCGACCCATCTTTGCACACTAACCAGGAGGAGCACCCATGAAACGATGGAAGTGGTTCAGCGTATTGACGGCGGTCGTCATGTTGCTGGCAATGTTGGCAGCCTGTGCCCAGCCGACCGCCGTGCCCGCGGCGAAACCGGCCGAGCCGGCCAAGGCCGAAGTGCCCAAAGCCACCGAAGCGCCAAAACCAACCGCGGCGCCGGCGGCCAAGAAGTTCGTGATCGCCAGCGATGCCTCCTTCCCGCCCATGGAGTTTGTGGACGAGGCGAAGAACATCGTCGGCTTCGATGTGGACCTGATCAAGGCCATCGCCAAGGATCAGAAGTTCGAAGTAGAGATCAAGAACACCGCCTGGGATGGCATCTTTGCCGGCCTGGAAGCCGGACAATATGACGCCATCCTCTCGTCGGTCACCGTCACCGACGAACGGAAGCAGAAGTACGACTTCTCCGATCCGTACTTTGACGCCAATCAAGGCATCGTCGTGCGCGCGGACGACACCGCGATCAAGTCCGCCAACGACCTGTCGGGCAAGACGGTCGGCGTCCAGATCGAGACCACGGGCGCGATTGCGGTTCGCAAGATCGCCGGTGCCACGGTCAAGCAGTACGATACGCCCGACCTGGCGATGCTCGACCTGCTGAACAAGAACATAGATGCGGTGGTCGTAGATACGCCGGTGGCGGCCAACTATGCACTGCAAGCCGACCAGTTCAAGGGCAAGCTCAAGATCGCCAGCGAGATCGTCACCAACGAAGTGTACGGCCTGACGGTGCAGAAGGGCGATCCGAAGAAGCTGCTGCCCTTGTTCAACGCCGGCTTGAAGAACGTCAAGGCCAGCGGCGAATACGACAAGATCTACGAAAAGTGGATCGGCAAGAAGGCGCCGGCCGCGGCGCAGGCCGCGCCCACCGGCCAGACCAAGACGGCCAGCGCGACCTTGTACGAGGCCGTGAGCTGCGATTACGGCGGCGAGATCAAGTCCATCCAGGCGGTGGACGCCTATACGGTCAAGTTCACCCTGTGCCAGCCCGATGTCGCCTTCCCGTCGAAGGCGGCCTTCTCGGCGTTCGCCATTCACTCGGCCGATCAGCTCAAGGCGACGGGTGGCGGCGGCGAACTGCTGGACAAGCTGATCGGCACCGGGCCCTACATGCTGGACAAGTGGGTGAAGGGCGACAGCATCGTCATGAAGCGCAACCCCAACTATTGGGGCGAGAAGGCCAAGGCGGAAACCCTGGTGTTCCGCTGGAGCAAGGAAGGCGCGCAGCGCCTGCTCGAGCTGCAATCGGGCAACGTAGACGGCATTGACAACCCCTCGCCGGACGACTTCGCCAAGATCGAGGCGGACAAGAACCTGAAGCTCTATCCGCGCGAGGCGCTGAACATCTTCTACATCGGCATGAGCAACACGCAGAAGCCCTTCGACAACGAGAAGGTGCGCCAGGCCCTCGCCATGGGCATTGATCGCCAGCGCATCGTGGACAACTTCTACCCGAAAGGCTCGGTGGTGGCCTCGCACTTCACCCCGTGCGCCATACCGGGCGGTTGCGAGGGCGAGGAATGGTACAAGTTCGATCCGGTCGCGGCCAAGAAACTGCTGGCCGAGGCCGGCTTCCCGAACGGCTTTGAGACCGAGCTGTCCTATCGCGATGTCGTGCGCGGCTACCTGCCGCAGCCCGGCCTGGTGGCGCAGGACATTCAGGCACAGCTCAAGCAGAACCTGAACATCACCGCGAAGATCAAGGTGATGGAGTCGGGCGCCTTCCTGGATACCGCCAAGACCGGCGCCTTGCCGCTGCATCTGCTGGGCTGGGGCGCCGACTATCCCGACCAGACGAACTTCCTGGACTATCACTTCGGCAAGGGCGCCAGCAAGCAGTTCGGCAACGGCTTCAAGGATATCTGGGACGTGCTGGACAAGGCGGCCCGGCTGTCCGATCAGGCGGAGCGCAACAAGCTCTATGCGCAGGCCAACAACCTGATCAAACAGCACGTGCCGATGATCCCGGTGGCGCATGGCGGCTCGGCCGTGGCGTTCAAGGCCGACGTGCAGGGCGCGCACGCCAGCCCGCTGGGCAATGAGATGATGGCGGTCATGGATCCGGGCGACCGCAAGCAGCTCGTCTGGATGCAAAACGCCGAGCCGATCAGCCTCTATTGCGCGGACGAGGAAGATGGCGAGTCCTTGCGGGCCTGCGAGCAAATGGCCGAGTCGCTGCTGGCGTACAAGATCGGCGGCACCGAGGTCGTGCCCTCGCTGGCCGAAAAGTTCACCGCGAACGCCGACCTGACCGAGTGGACCTTCACCCTGCGCAAGGGGGTCAAGTTCCACGACGGCAGCGACCTGGACGCGGAGGACGTAGTGCTGAGCTGGGCGGTGCAGTGGGATGCGGCGCATCCGCTGCATAAGGGGCGCACGGGCACCTTCACCTACTTCAACGCTCTGTTCGGCAACTTCCTGAACGCGCCGGCCCAATAAGACGGCTGCGCCGTCCGAAAATCTACCCCTTGCCCTGCTCTCCTCTGAGAGAGGAGAGCAGGGCGAAGAATCTTACCTTCTTATTCGCGACATGATTCGTTACATCGGTCAACGTCTACTGGCGGCGATCCCGGTTTTGGTGGGGATCTTGTTTGTGACCTTTGCCCTGGCGCGGCTGTTGCCCAGCGATCCATGCCGGGCGGCGTTGGGCGAGCGCGCCACCGACGCGCTCTGCAACGCGTTCATTCAACGCCACGGCCTCGACAAGCCGATCCCGACGCAGTTCCTCCTCTATATGGGCGAAGTCTTGCGCGGGGACCTGGGCGTCTCGTTTCGCTATGGCCGGCCGGTGACCGAGCTGTTGATCGAGCGGCTGCCGGTGACGATCGAGCTCTCTCTGGCCGCCTTGGCCCTGGCGACGGTGGTCGGCATTCTGGCCGGACTGATTTCCGCGGTGCGGCGCAATTCCGTGGTGGATGTCGGCACCATGTTGTTCGCCAACGTGGGCGTTTCCATGCCGGTCTTCTGGCTGGGCCTGATGCTGGCCTATGTTTTTGCGTTGCTGCTCAAAGACACCCCGTTTTGGCTGCCGCCTTCCGGCCGCAACACGCCCGGCATGACGTTCCCATCGTTGATCGAAGCCTGGGGCTTGCCGTGGAAAAACGGGCTACTGTATTCTATACTGAGCTTTCTTTCGAACCTCCACCTTTTCAACACCTTGGTCACCGGCAACCTGCCCGGCTTCTGGGACACCCTCAAGCATCTGATCCTGCCGGCCGCGGCCCTGGGCACCATTCCGCTGGCGATCATTGCGCGCATGACCCGCTCCAGCCTGTTAGAGGTACTGAGCCTGGACTACATTCGCACAGCGCGCGCCAAGGGACTGCGCGAGCAGCGCGTCGTCCTGCAGCACGGCATGCGCAATGCCCTGATTCCGGTGGTGACGATCATCGGCCTCTCTTTGGGCGGCCTGCTGGGCGGCGCGGTGTTGACCGAAACGATCTTCAACTTTTCGGGCGTCGGCCGCACCCTGTTTGACGCCATTCAAGCGCGCGATTACACGATCGTTCAGGCGTTTACCCTGATTATCGCGGCCGGTTATGTGGTGATCAACCTGATCGTAGATATCCTATATGCGTTTTTGGATCCGCGCATCCGGCTGGGGTAGTGGAGTCGCATGACCATCTCAGACGCAACCGACTTAGACCTCCTTGCCCGTCCGCCGCGCAGCCCGTGGCAAGACGCCTTGCGTTCCCTGATGCGCACGAAGTCGGCGCTCCTGGGCGCGTCCATTTTGCTCATCCTGCTGCTGATTGCGCTCCTGGCGCCGCTCATTGCACCGTATGACCCCAACCAGGTGCTGATCGGCAGCGAGAAGGTGAAGATGCGTGCCGGGCCGTGCATCCACCTGTTGGGCTGTCCGGCCGAACAACCCCAGCATATCCTGGGCGTAGACGGCAACGTGCGCGACTTCTTCAGCCGCGTGATCTACGGCGCGCGCATATCCCTGTTTGTAGGCTTCACCACGGTCGGCTTTGCCATCATCCTGGGCACCTTGCTGGGCGCGGTGGCCGGCTACCTGGGCGGTTGGACCGATAACGCCATCATGCGCCTGATGGATGTGCTGCTGGCGTTCCCCGCGCTGCTGCTGGCCATCGCCATCGTGACCGTGTTGGGCGAAGGGCTGATCAACGCGCTCCTGGCCATCGGCATCGTTTCGATCCCGGTCTACGCGCGGATCGCGCGCGCCGGCGTGATCGCCGTCAAGGAGCAGGATTTCGTGATGGCCGCCCGGGCCGTCGGGGTGCCGCGGGGGCGCATCCTCTTCCGCAGCATCATGCCGCATGCCCTGACGCCGCTCATCGTGGCCGGCACGCTGGGCATCGGCTCCGCGATCCTGGACGCGGCCGCGCTCTCCTTCCTCGGCCTGGGCGCCCAGCCGCCCATGGCCGAGTGGGGCTCGATGCTGGGCCAAGAGCGCAATCAGGTCTTTACCGCGCCCCATCTCGTCTTCTTTCCCGGCCTGATGATCATGTTGACGGTGTTGGGGTTCAATCTGCTGGGAGATGGGCTGCGCGACGCCCTCGATCCGCGGTTGCGCAAGTAAAAGCTGATCCGATTGATGATGAGGAGGCACGTCATGGCAGAGCGGGCCGCTCCGGCCCCGGCTCCCAACCTCAGCGGGTTGGGGGTCGGCGGCTTTCAACCCAAAACCCTAAGTCGCTGGCGCAGGATTGACCACATGTGGCTGCTGTTGGCGGCCGCGTTGTTCGTCGTCGCCGCGCTCTATTTCGGTTTTCCCACGCGTTTCGCGCCGATCTTCCGCTTCATCTGGGGATCGTTCGCCGGCGGCGATGGGGTCTTCATGACCCTCAAGCTCACGGTGATTTCTTTCGTGTTCATCCTGCTCGTCGGCATGTTGATGGGCGTCTTTCGGGTGACCAACGTCGCCATTCTCCAGTGGGTCTCATCGCTTTATGTCGAAATCGTGCGCGGTGTGCCCGTGTTGGTGTGGCTGTTGTGGATTTACTTCGGCCTGCCCGGCCTGCTGCAGATCAAGATCCCGGACTTCACGGCCGCGGTCATTGCGTTCACTTTCGCCTACGGCGCGTACATGACCGAGATCTTTCGCGCCGGCATCCAGTCCATTGCCAAAGGCCAGATGGAAGCGGCTCGGTCGCTCGGCATGACCTATATCGAGGCCATGCGCTACATCATCCTGCCGCAGGCCGTGCGCGTGATCTTGCCGCCGGTGAGCAACGAATTCGTCACCCTGCTCAAGGATAGCTCGCTGGTCTCGATCCTGGGCCTGGCCGATTTGACCCGGCGCGGCCGCGAATGGGTGGGGCGCACCTTTGCCAGCTTCGATACCTACGCCGCGGTCGCCATTACCTATTTGATCTTGACTTTGCTCTTCACCCGCCTCAGCACGGCCATCGAACGTCGGCTGGCGGTAGAGAAACGCTAATCCGGCTCTGCGGATTTTGGTGAGAAGACGGTAGGACTCACAACTTGCGTGACCCCCGCCCCCACCCCAACCCCTCCCCCAAATTTGGGGGAGGGGGCGATAGCGGGGTATTTTGGCCGCCGAAGGCGGCCAAAATACCCCTTTCAAGGAATTC
>JBBIKA010000005.1:21217-49788 GCA_037445695.1 Chloroflexota bacterium | reverse complement strand
CCCCGCTTTGGCTTGCGGGGACTCGGCCCCGCTTTGGCTTGCGGGGGCTCGGCCCCGCTTTGGCTTGCGGGGACTCGGCCCCGCTTTGGCTTGCGGGGACTCGGCCCCGCTTTGGCTTGCGGGGACTCGGCCCCGCTTTGGTTTGCGGGGGCCTGACCCCGCTTTGGCTTGCGGGGACGCGGCCCTGATTTGGTTGCGAAAGCGGCGCCCTGGCGCCGCAATCCAAAGGCGCCGCAATCCAAAACGGCTACGCCCGCGCCTTCACCGGCGCCGGGCAGGCTTCCTCCGCGGCCGCGGCGACGCTCCCAGGCGTGGGCTGCAATTCATGCTTGAACCACAGCCGTTGCAGCCAGAACGCCACGTTCACCAGCCCGATCATCACCGGCACCTCGATCAACGGCCCGATGACCGCCGCGAACGCCTGGCCGGAGGCGATGGTGAACACCGCGACCGCCACCGCAATGGCCAGCTCGAAGTTGTTGCTGGCGGCCGTGAACGACATGGTGGCGCTCATTCGATAATCCGCGTCGACCCGGTAGCCCATCCAGAAGGTGACCAGGAACATGAGCACGAAGTAGAAGGCCAGCGGGATGGCGATGCGCACCACGTCCAGCGGCAGGGTGACGATCAGGTTGCCCTTCAGGCTGAACATCACCAGGATGGTGAAGAGCAGGGCGATCAGCGTGATGGGGCTGATGCGCGGGACGAAGCGCGTCTCGTACCACTCCCGGTTCTTGAAGCGCAGCAGGATGAAGCGGGTGGCGAAGCCGGCGATCATCGGGATGCCCAGGTAGATGAACACCGTGCGCGCCAGCTCGCCGATGCTGATCTGCACCACTGCGCCGGTCAGGCCGAGTACTTCCGGCAGCACTTTAATGAAGATGTAAGCGTAGATGCTATAAAACAGCACCTGGAACACGCTGTTGAACGCCACCAGGCCGGCCGCGTACTCGGTGTCGCCGTGCGCCAGCTCGTTCCAGACGATCACCATGGCGATGCAGCGCGCCAGGCCGATCAGGATCAGGCCCTGCATGTATTCCGGCCGATCGCTCAGGAAGAGCACTGCCAGGGCGAACATCAGGAGCGGGCCGATAACCCAGTTCTGCAGCAGCGACAGGCCGAGCACCTTGGTGTTGCGAAAGACCTCCGGCAGCCGCTCATACTTCACCTTGGCAAAGGGCGGATACATCATCAGGATCAGGCCGATGGCGATGGGGATGTTGGTCGTCCCGACCTGGAAGCGGTTGATGAAGTCCTCCACGCCGGGCACGAAGTAGCCGATGCCGACCCCGACCGCCATGGCCAGGAAGATCCACAGGGTCAGGAAACGATCCAACGTCGAAAGGCGTTTGGTGGTAGCTTGTGCCATGAGTCCTCCGAGGTAGTGGGTTGGTAAATTGGTAGATTAGTAAACTGGTAGATTGGTAGTTGGGTTCCCAAGTGCCAAGTTACCAATTTACCAGTTTACCAATCTACCACTATGCCAGCTCCTTGGCCAGCAACGTGACGATCTGGCTCACGGCCGGGACCCGGCCCGCCGCGACCAACTTGTCGTTGACGACCAGGCCGGGCGTCGCCAGCAAATTGTACTTTGTGTATTCGTCGAAGTCGCCGGTCTTGATGAGGGTGGCTTCGACGCCCAGTTGTTCGACGGCTGCTTTCACGTGTTTCTCCAGCCGCGCACAGTTGGCGCAGCCGCTGCCGAGGACTTTGATGTTGAGTGCCATGGATGGTCTCCTGTTGGTAGGTTGGTAGGCTGGTAGATTGGTAATTGGTAAATTGGTAATTGGTAGATTGGTCGGGTTATGGGCGCTCCGGTGTTTCGACGGGCACGGTTTCGGGAGCCGGGAACTTGGGCGCGACAAGGGCGCTCGCGCCCCGCGCCGCCAGGCGGTTGAGCACCAGGGCCAGCAGCGCCAGGCCCGCGGCCGTGCCGCCCAGGATCAGCCACGCGCTGGCGCCGTCCACCCAGGCGCCGTAGAGCAGGCCGGCCAACGTGCTGAAGAGCGCCACCCAGCCGACATATGTCCATGCCTTGCGCCGGCCGATCACGCTGGCGATGATCAGGATGCTCTGCAGGCTCAGCTCCGGGTCAGCCATCAGGTAGGCCAGCAGCGGCCCGCGGTGCATGCCCAGGTCCAGGAAGAGCCGGGCGATGGGCACCTCCACCAGGGTCGGGAAGTACATGAACACCCCGAACAGCACGCCGACCACGTTCCCGAACAGCGTGTTCGACCCGGCCACCGCCTCGATCCACTCGGGCCGGATCAGCGGCCGGATCGCGCCCACCGCGAAGACGCCGACGATCAGCAGCGGGAAGATCTGCTTGACGAAGCGCCACGTCTCCCACAGCCACTCCTGCATCTCATAGGCTTCGAACCCGCGCCGCGCCAGCGCCCACGTGCCCAGCAGCGCCAGGCCCACCGCAAAGAACTTGCCGGGGAAGGCCATCGTGAGCCCGTCCGCGGCCGGCGTCAGCCGCAGGGCCGCGATCAGCAATGTCGCGGCCACCAGCGCCAACGTGACGGCCGTCCAGCGGTTGAAGCCCTCGTCCACGTGGTTCAGCCCGCGCCACGCCGCGCCGGCGATGGCGAGCAACAGGACGATCAGCAGCAGCCCCTGCACCGTCACCCCCTCCTCCCCGCGCGCGGGGTCGAAGGGGACCAGGCGGTTCAGGGTCGCTTGCAGCGCGTCCGTGCCGGCGACCGGCAACGTCACCTGTGCATAGGTGTTCGTGAACAGGCCGATCTGCAGCGTGCCCGCGATCAGCAGGAAGACCAGCAGACCGAGCAGCAGCCAGGAGGCCCGCGGCACGCTGGCCGACGCCGCGAACGCGTCCGGGCCGGCCGCATCTCGCGCCGCATCATCCCGGCGGAACAGCAGCGCCATGATCAGGCCGATGCCGATGCCGAACGCCATGGAGAGGACGATGCGCGCGAGCGCGATGTCCATGCCGATGGCCACGCCGGTGTACGCCAGCGCCAGGATGTTGATGGCCGGGCCGACGAACAGGAAGGTGATAGCCGGGCCCAGGCCCGCGCCCTTCTTGTAGATGCCCGCGAAGAGCGGCATGATGGTGCACGAGCAGACCGCCAGCACGAAGCCGCCGACCGCCGAGGCCGGGTAGGAGATGAACTTGGGCGCCCGGCGGCCCAGATAGCGCGTGACCGCCTCCTTGGGCACCAGCGCCGTGAGCGCGCCCGCGATGAAGAAGGCGGGCACCAGACACAACAGGACATGAGCTGCCAGGTACGCGGCCAGGTTGCCCAGGCCGGATTGGAGCAGTCCAATCAATAAGCCGCTCAGATCTAGCAAATCCCCCTCCCGATCAAGATAGGGTATTGGTGCATTTCGGGCAGGTGCACCCGGCCACGACTTGCCGGCCGGCGGCCGCGGCCGGGCCATCGGCGGCCGGCTGCGCTCCGAACACGGCTTCGACTACGCGGGCCGCCTCAGCGTTGCTCAGGCGATAGAAAACGTTGGTACCCTCGCGCTCGTCCACGATCACGCCGGCCTCGCGCAAAACGGCGAGCTGCTGGGAGATGTACGGCTGCGATCTCGCCAGCACTGCCGAGAGATGACATACACATTCCGGCGAGCGCCGCAGGATGTCAACGATCTGCAGGCGCACCGGATGCGCAATCGCCTTCAATAACGAAGCACTCGCCTGATAATCTACCATATGCGTAGCCCTTTATATATCAGAAAACGCATGTATGATACTCGAAACAGCAATCGGCTGTATATGATCCACGTCACAAAAAGAGAAGCGAGGTATCCCTACCGAACCAACCGCCAGAGCCAGCCCCGGCCGGGCGCGCCGAGCATCGCCGCCAGGAAGAAGCCGGTGCAGACCAGCACCACCGCCGCGCCCGAAGCGATGTTGGCGTAATAGCTCAGATAAAGGCCGATCACCGCCGAGAGTGCGCCGAAGAGCGCGGCGAGCGCCATCATGACCGGCAGTCGCTTCGCCAACAAGTTGGCTGTCGCGGCCGGCGTCACCAGCATGGCAGCAACCAGCCCCACGCCCACCGTTTGCAGCGACACAACGATGGTGAGCGCCAGCAGTACCAGCAGCAGGTTGCGGAACAGTTCGGCCGGCCAGCGGAGGGTGGCCGCCAACACCGGATCGAAGCTGATCACGAGCAAGGGCTTATAGAAGACGATCACGGCCATGATAACCACCGCGCCGAGGCCCCCCACCAGCCACAGGTCGGAGGCCGAAACGCCCAAGACATTGCCGAACAGGATGTGGCTCAGGTCCACCGCGAAGGTGCGCACGCTGCTGATCATGGCAACCCCCAGCGAGAGCGCCGCCGCGAACAGGATGCCGATGGCTGTATCTTCGCGCACCGCGCCCTGGCGCGAGAAAAGCCCGATGAGCAGCGCCACAACGATGGCGGCCACCAGCGCGCCGAGCGTGAGGTTGCCGCCCAACAAGTAGGCCAAAGCCACGCCGGGCAGGATGGCGTGCGCCAGGGCGTCGCCCAGGAATGCCATGCCGCGCAGCACCACATACGAACCGATCACCGCGCACACCACGCCCACCATCACCGAGGCGAGCAGCCCGCGCTGCATGAAGCCATAGCTCAGCGGTTCCAGAAGCCAGTTGATCACTGTGCTCTTCCTCTCAACGACAACAGTCGTCCACCACCACGGCGCCGTTCACGAGCAGCACGCGACCGCCGAACGCGCGTCGGATGTTTTCCACCGAAAGCGCCTCGGCCGGCGGCCCGAACGCGATCATCTCTCGATTGAGGAGCAGCACGCGGTCGAAGCGTTGGGCGGCCAGGCTCAGGTCGTGAGTCGAGACCAGAGTCGTCACCCCCTGATCGCGCAGCGCGTCGAGCAGGGCTAATGTAGCCTCTTGCGTCGTCGCATCTACGCCGGTGAACGGCTCGT
Source organism: Chloroflexota bacterium (assembly GCA_037445695.1). Taxonomy (GTDB): domain Bacteria; phylum Chloroflexota; class Anaerolineae; order CG2-30-64-16; family CG2-30-64-16; genus CAKZKT01. The sequence goes on along the minus strand of JBBIKA010000005.1, from coordinate 44,886 downwards.
CGAGCAGCAGGATGTGCGGCTCCTGCGCCAGCGCACGCGCCAGAAAAACGCGCTGCTGTTGCCCGCCCGACAGCTCGGCGATGCTGCGGCCGGCCAGGTTGGCGATGCCCAACTGCTCCAGGCAGCGCGCCACCGCCATCCGGTCAGCTGCCGATGGCCGGCCGAACCAGCCCTGGCGGTTGTAGCGACCCATCATCACCACATCGGCCACCGTGACCGGAAAACGCCAGTCCACCTCCTCGCGCTGGGGAACGTAGGCGACACAATCCTTGTGTTGGCCGAGCGGCCGGCCGTGGATCAGGATGCGGCCGCTGCGCAACGGCAACAACCCCACCAGTACCTTGAACAACGTGGATTTCCCCGCGCCGTTGGGGCCGACGATCGCCACCTGGCTGCCGTGCGCCGCTTGAAAGCTGACGCCGCTCAGCGCGGACCGACCGTTATACCCTGTCGAAACGTCCTCCAGCTCCAGGCGCGCGGGTTCCGCAGGGATCATCTCTCTGGTTGCCATTTCATGCCTTCCCGGCCGGAACAACGATCTCGGCCACCGCCTCGGCTTCCCGCTCGGCCGTCCCTTCGGCCTCCTGGCAGGCTGGACACAAACCGAACATCTCCAGCCAGTGTCCGGTCACCCGATAGCCGGTCTGCGCCTCCACCGCGGCCACGACCAGATGGATGTCGCAGCCGGCGAACTCGACCGCGCGATGACAGCGCCGGCAGATAATGTGATGGCTGTGGCCGCGCCCGGCCGACGTGGGCGCGCGCGACGACTCCTCGTCGGCCAAGGCACCGACCGAGCTAAGCGCATAGGTGCTGCACCCCTCGTCCAGGTGCAGCTTGCGCACCAGGCCCAGCTCTCCCAGGATCTCCAGCGTGCGATAAACGGTGACCAGGCCCAGGCCCGGCTGATGAACCCGGCCCAGCTCCAGCAATTGTGTCGGAGTCGCCTGGCCGCCGGCTTCGCACAACGCCTGAAGCACAGCCCGCCGGGCGCGCGTGTTGGAGTGTCCGGCGCCTACGATGGCCGCGATCAAAGCATCTATCATAGAATCGTCCAACATATATTTTGATAATCCTTTTCGATTTAGCCAGGATACCACGGCCGGAGCGAACTGTCAAATACAGAGCGGAGAGAAGCCGAATTGGGTTTTGGCGGGCGGTGAAGCCGCCCGCCAAAACCCAACTTAGCCGATTTCCCACTTCCTGAATTTGACAGAATTCTCAACCTGGAGTATGCTTGTTTTTGTAGACGTGGGGAGTTGGTTCCGGATGACGAAAGTGCACCGCCAAGACACACCTGGTCTGGCGGTGTTTTTTGTTGAGGGGATCGCCGCCGCGTCGAAAAGCATTATGTTCCAAGCAGGAGGGTTTCAACCTATGGCAACTCGTGAAGTCGGTACCGTCAAGTGGTTCAGCAATCAAAAGGGTTACGGGTTCATTGCCCGCGAATCCGGCGATGACGTGTTCGTGCACTTTTCTGCCATCCAGGCCGAGGGCTACAAGAGCCTCGCCGAGGGTGACAGGGTTGAGTTTACGGTCGAACAAGGCAAGAAGGGCCTTGCCGCAGTGGATGTGCGCAAGATCTGATCGCTAACGGTCAGACCGGGCGTGAGACCGTTGACCACTGATCGGGCCGACGGATTTCACCTCACATCGTGACTGTGCCTGCCGGTGCTCACCAGAGCCCGGCAGGTTTCTTTTTTCCTTCCGATGATTTTGGTGGTACAATCCAGGCAGTCGCGTTTCGAGTGGAGAGAATGGATGCCACCATCCGCTGTTGAGCGCCTCACCCGATCGGCCGGACATCCCGGCCGGCTGCGCCGCAGCATGCTCTACGTGCCGGGCGATCGAGAGGCGATGATCGCCAAAGCGGCACAGCGCGGGGCCGATAGCCTGATCCTCAATCTCGAAGATGCCGTGGCCCCGGCCAACAAGGAATTAGCCCGCGAGACGGTTGTCGGCGCCCTGCGCAAAAACGATTTTGGCCGCGCCGAAGTGGTCGTGCGCATCAACCCTCCCGATACGGCCACGGGCTATCGCGACCTGCTGGCCGTGGCGCCGGCCGCGCCCGATGCGATCCTGCTTCCCAAGGTCGGTTCGGCCGAGGTAGTGCGTTTTACGGCCTGGACGTTGGCCCGGCTCGAAGAGCTTCACGGCTTGCCCGCAGGACAGATTCGGGTGATGTGCATGATCGAATCGGCTGCGGGGGTCATGGCCGCCCGCGAGATCGCCGCCTGCCACGAGCGGGTAGCGGCGCTCGTCTTCGGGGCCACCGATTACAGCGTCGAGATCGGCTGTGCGATGGCCCTCGATGCCCCGGCCCTGCTCCATGCCCAGAGCCAGATCGTCCTGGCGTGCCGGGCCGCGGGCATTGCGGCCGTTGACACTCCCTACATGAACATCCAGGATGGCGATGGGCTGATGCGGGCCGCCCAGATGGCGGCCGCCCTGGGCTTCGACGGCAAGTCGGCCATTCATCCGGCCCAGATCGGGCCTATCCATGCCGCGTTCATGCCCACGTCGGAGCAGGTGGCTTGGGCCGAGCGGGTGTTGGCTTTGACCGGCGGCGACGATGCCCGCTTAGGCGCGGCCGTGCTCGACGGCCAGTTGATCGAGGCGCCCCACCTGGCCCGCGCGCGGCGCATCCTGGCCATCTGCGCGGAGGCCGCGGCCCGATGAACGAGATCGCGAGCCTGATCGGCCGTGAGACGGCCCGGCTGCAGTGCGATTACGCGCTCTATTTCCGGCGCCAGGGCCACGAGCCGATCTTCGTGCACACGGCCGATCGGTTCCCTTCGGCCTCCATCATCAAGGTGCCGATTCTGTTCGCCTGGGTCTATCTGGAGCGGGCCGGCGAGGTGGATCGGGCCGAGATGTGCGACCTCGACGCGGAGCCGCAGGTGCAGGGCGCGGGCCTTTCGTGGCTGCTGCGCAGTCGGCAGCTTCCCTATGCCGATGTGCTCCTGCTGATGATTGCCTTGTCGGACAATCTATGCACCAACCTGGTCATCCGTCGGGTCGGCATCGAGCGGTTGAATCGCGTCTTTCGCGAGCAACTGGGCCTGAGCGCTGCCACGCGGCTCGAACGCAAGCTGATGGACTACGAGGCGCGTGGCCGGGGGCTGGACAACTGGGTGTCGGCCGCCGATTGCATCCGCCTCTTCGCGGTGTTGCGCGCGCTGCGCGCAGACGAACGCGCGTGGGTAGATCCGCTCTTTGCTGCGTGCACCGATGGCGGCCTGTGGTTGCGCAACGTGCCGCGCGATACGATCCGGTTTTGCCATAAGACCGGCTCGATCCCGGGCGTATTGCACGATTGGGGCTATAGCGATGATGTCGAGCTTTTCCTCCTGACGCGCAACGTGCAGGATGAGAGCACAGTCTATCGGGTGCTCGATAGACTGGGCCCGGCCTTATTGATCCCATAATCGTTTTTGCCGAAAGGAGACATTTCCCATGTCAAACAAGATCCGTGTCACCGTCTGGAACGAGGGGCGCCACGAGAAGCGCGACGCCCACATCGCCGCGGTCTACCCGCAGGGGATCCACGGCGCGATCGCCGAGGGGTTGCAGGCGCAGCCCGATTTCGCCGTGCGCACCGCCACGCTGGACGATCCGGCCAACGGCCTCCCCGACGAAGTGCTGAACAACACCGATGTGCTGATCTGGTGGGGTCACATGGCGCATCGCGACGTGCCCGATGAGTTGGTGGATCGGGTGCAGGCGCGCGTGCTCGAAGGGATGGGCCTAATCGTGCTCCATTCGGGTCATTTCTCGAAGATCTTCAAGCGGCTGATGGGCACCAACTGCTCCCTCATCTGGCGCGAGCTGGGCGAGAAGGAGCGGGTGTGGGTCGTGGCGCCCGGCCATCCCATCGTCGAGGGGCTGGGGCCCTACTTCGAGATCCCGCACACCGAGATGTACGGCGAATTCTTCGATATCCCGCAGCCGGACGAACTGGTCTTCATCTCCTGGTATCCGGGCGGCGAGGTGTTCCGCAGCGGGTGCGCGTACTATCGCGGCCGCGGCAAGGTCTTCTATTTCTCGCCCGGCCACGAGAGCTTCCCGATCTACTATCAGCCCGAAGTGCGCCAGGTGCTGGCCAACGCGGTGCGCTGGGCCGCGCCGGTGAAGGTCGTCGGCTTCCGCGATCTGAAGCAGGCCCCGAACGCCAAGACGCCGCTGGAACCGATCGGCGGTTGAGATTTTTGCCACGAATTGCACGAATGGCACGAAGAGGATCAGGATAATTCGTGTCAATTCGTGAAATTCGTGGCCTGGAAAGGCTGTACCATGGACAAGCTGCGCGTTGGCGTGATCGGCCTGGGGATGGGCCGTCATCATATCGCCGGCTATCAGACGCATCCCCGGGCCGAGGTGGTGGCGATTGCCGACCCGGACGCCGGCCGGCTCCAGGAGATCGGCGACAAGTTCGGCGTGTCGAAGCGGTATGCGTCCGCCGAGGAGATGCTGGCGAAGGAGCGGCTCGATATCGTCAGCATCGCCACGCCGAACAAGTATCATCGCGAGCTGACGCTGGCCGCGTTTCAGGCCGGCTGTCATGTGTTGTGCGAGAAGCCGATGGCGATGAACGCAGGGGAGGCGGCCGAGATGTTGGCGGCGAGCCGGGCCGCGGGCAAGCGGCTGATGATCAACTTCTCGTGGCGCTTCACCGAACAGAGCTTCGCGCTGAAAGCCGAAGTGGATGCCGGCCTGATGGGCGACATCTACTTCGGCCGGACGATCTGGCATCGGCGCCGGGGCCTGCCGGGCTTCGGCGGCTGGTTCGGCCAGAAGGCGCTCTCGGGCGGCGGCCCGCTGATTGATCTGGGCGTCCATCGGCTCGATTTGGCGCTGTGGCTGATGGGCTATCCCAGGCCGATCTGGGTGCTGGGCAAGACGTACAACCCCATCGCCAGCGAGCTTGCCGCGCAGAAGAACGCGCTGTATGATGTCGAGGACCTGGCTGCCGCGCTGATCACCTTCGACACGGGCGCGTCGCTGGTGGTGGAGGCGTCGTGGGCCGCCAACATCAGCGAGCGGGAGCTGATGGAGACGCGGCTCTATGGGACGAAGGCCGGGCTGGTGCAGCGCAACGTGCAGGAGGGCTACACCTTCGAGGCGGAGATCTACCTGGAGCGCAACGGCTCGCACTATAACATGATGCTCCACGGCCCGACCAAGCCGGTCCCCAAGCCGATGGCGCACTTCGTGGAGAGCATCATCACCGACACGCCGCACATCGCCACCGGCGAAGAGGGGCTGCGGGTGATGGAGATCCTCGACGCGATCTATGCCAGCGCGGAGCAGGGAAGACCGGTGGAGATCGGTCGCCGGTAGATGCCGCGGGCGGGCCGGAAGCCCGCGTCACGCCATGTGGTGTGGGCTTCAGCCCGCTGCTGCGGTTGGGCGGAGATACACGCGGTGCATACTCTTCTGCGCATCTTGACCTATCTCAAGCCTCATCGCAGGCGTCTGGCCATCACCTACGGCTGCATCGCCGCAGTCACGGGCCTCAACCTGGCCATCCCGTGGATCATCCGCCAGGTGATTGACATCGGCCTGGCGACCGGCGACCGCCGCTATCTCCTGCAAATGGCGCTCCTCATCGTGGGGGTCGCTGCCGTGCGCGTCGCCTTTTCGTTCGGCCAGCGCTTCGGCATGGAATCGTCGGGCCAGATGGTCGCTTATGATGTGCGCAATCAGCTTTACGACCACATCCAGCGCCTGAGCTTCTCCTATCACACCCACGCGCAGACCGGCCAGCTCATGTCGCGCATGGCCGAAGACGTGGGCGCGTTTCAGCGCTTCGTAGCCGGCGCGCTGCTCGATTCCCTCAGCATCGTGCTGATGCTCGGCTTCATCATCGCCATCCTGCTGCAGATGAGCTGGCAGCTGGCGCTGATCGCGTTGATCCCCATGCCGCTCCTGGCGCTCTCGGTGCAATACCTGGCGGGCCAGATGCGCCCGCGCTGGAAGCAGGTGCAGCAGGCCTTCGCCCAGGTCACGACCGTGCTCCAGGAAAATCTGACCGGCGCGCAGGTGGTGCGGGCGTTCGCGCGCGAGCCGTACGAGATTGCCAAGTTCGACGCCGCGAATAAAGAGTACATGCGCACGCGGCTGAGCACCATCCGTTTTTGGGGCAGCACATCCCCGTTCATGGGCTTCCTGGTGGCGGGCAGTGTCGCGCTCACCTTCTGGTTCGGCGGCCCCATGGTGATGGCAGGGACTCTCTCGCTCGGCACCCTGGTCGCGTTCAGCAGCTACATCTTGATGTTGAGCGGGCCGGTGCAGCGCCTGGGCAACATCGTCAATCTGACCGCCGAGGCGCTGGCCTGCGCCGAGCGCATCTTCGAGGTGCTCGACACCCCTTGCGAGATCCGGGATTCGCCCAATGCCGCCGTCCTGACGGATGTTCAGGGCCATGTGCAATTCGAGCACGTGGATTTCAAGTATTCCGACGGTCGGCAGCCCACCTTGCAGGACATCAATCTGGATGCCCGACCCGGTGAAGTGATCGCGCTGGTTGGCCACACCGGCGCGGGCAAGAGCACCCTCATCAATCTGATCTTGCGTTTCTACGACGTGACGGCCGGCCGTGTGCTGATAGACGGCCACGATGTGCGCTACGTCACGCTCGAATCGTTGCGCCGCCACATCGGCGTGGTGCTGCAGGACACGTTGCTCTTTTCGGCCACGATCCGCGAGAACATCGCCTATGGCCGGCCCGATGCCGACGAGGCGGAGATCATCGCGGCGGCCAAGGCGGCCCAGGCGCACGACTTCATCATGTCGTTCCCGAAGGGCTACGACACCGAGGTAGGCGAGCGCGGCATCACCCTCTCCGGCGGCCAGCGCCAGCGCATCGCCATTGCCCGCGCCCTGCTGGTGGACCCGCGCATCCTGATCCTCGACGACTCCACGTCGAGCGTGGACATGGAGACCGAGCACCTGATCCAGCAGGCGCTGAAGACGCTGATGAAGGGGCGCACGTCGTTTGTCATTGCCCAGCGGCTGACGACCATCAAGTCGGCCGATCAGGTGCTGGTGATGGATCACGGTCGGATCGTCCAGCGCGGGACGCACGACGAGCTGGTGGCCGTGCCCGGCCCCTATCGCGAGATCTACGATCTGCAACTGCGCGATCAGGAAGAGGCGATCGCCGCGATCGCCGCGGCAACGGGCGCGGCGGATTTGAGACCGGCGCTGGCGGGAACAAGGTCAATGTCCAGGTGAACACGCTCATTCAACGCATCCGCAGCCTCTTCAAGGAAGGCCAGGTCGAGTTCGATCTCCCCGAAGACCTGCAGTTTCGGGGCTACGATAGCCGCATCGTCGGCCGGCTGTTCCGCTACGTGCGGCCCTACGGCCGGCAGATGCTCATCGCGCTGCTGCTGATGGGGGTGATCACGGCTGCGTCGCTGTCCGGGCCCTACATCATCAAGCTGGCGCTCGACAACGCCATCCCGGCCCGCAACGTGGCGCTGCTGCAGGAATTGCTCGTCGCCTTCCTCGCCGCGCAGGTGATCGGCTGGCTGGCGCGCGCCGCGCAGGTGGCGGCCGTGGCCGAGGCCGGCCAATCGAGCATCTACGGCGTGCGCCGCGATCTGTTCGAGAAGTTCCAGCGCCAGTCCATGAGCTTCTTCGACAAGGCCGACGTGGGCGTGCTGATGGCGCGCATGACCTCGGATGTCAACGCGCTGCAAGAGCTGGTCACCTGGGCGATCGTCGGCACGGCATCCGACTTCTTCACCTTGATCGGCATCGTGATCGTGATGCTGGCGCTGGACTGGCGGCTATCGCTCATCACCTTCGCGGTGCTGCCGATCATGGCGCTCTTGACCGCATTGTGGCGGGCGCGGGCGCGCGATAACTGGCGCCGCGTGCGCTACTACAACGGCCGGATGCTCGGCTACATCGAGGAGAACATCCAGGGCGTGCGCGTGGTGCAGGCGTTCACGCGCGAGAAGCTGAACCTGGAGAAGTTCGTCCACCAGGTCAACTACCGCTTCAACCGGGCGCAACAGCGCGCGGCCCGGCTCTCGGCCATGTTCTTCCCGGGGGTGGATTTTCTGGCCACGCTCTCGGTCGCGCTCGTGATCGCCTTCGGCGGCGTACTGGGCGACAGGACCTTCACGGCCGGCGTGCTGGCGGCGTTTGTGATGTACATCGGCCGCTTCTTCGATCCCATCCGCGATCTGGCCGAGCGCTACAACACCCTGCAGCAGGCGATGACCGCCGGCGAGCGCCTGTTCGGGCTGCTCGATCGGCCCATCGAGATCGAAAGCAAGCCCGGCGCGCCGGAGATGCCGCCGATTCGGGGCGAGGTGGTCTTCGACCACGTGTATTTCCACTACGAGCCTGACCTGCCTGTGTTGCACGACATCGTCCTGCACGTGCAGCCCGGCCAGCTCATTGCGCTGGTCGGCGCGACCGGCTCGGGCAAGAGCACGCTGGTCAAGCTGCTGAACCGCTCCTACGATGTAAAGGCCGGCAGCCTGCGCATTGACGGCTACGACGTGCGCGACGTCGAGCTGTCGTCGCTGCGCCGGCAGATGGGCATCGTGCTCCAGGAAACGTTCCTCTTCCGGGGCACCGTCGCTGAGAACATCCGCTATGGCCGGCTGGATGCCACCGACGACGAGATCGTGGCCGCGGCGCGGGCGATCGGCGCGCACGAGTTCATCGAGGCGCTGCCGTTCGGCTATCAGACGCTGGTGGAGGAGGGCGGCGCCAGCCTGTCGGTGGGCCAGCGGCAATTGCTGGCGTTCGCCCGCGCGCTCCTGGCCGATCCGCGCATCCTGGTGCTCGACGAGGCCACCTCGAGCATTGACACGCAGACGGAGAAGATCATCCAGGACGCCATGGATCGGCTGCTGGAGGGCCGCACCGCGTTCGTCATCGCCCACCGCCTCAGCACCATCGTCCGCGCCGACCAGATCGTGGTGCTCAGCCACGGTCGGATCATCGAACAGGGGACGCACCAGGAGCTGCTGGCGTTGCAGGGCGCGTACCATCATTTGTATACGATGGGGTTTGTGGAGAAGAGGCGGGACGAATGACGAAGGACGAAAGACGGAGGACGAAGGACGAAATCGGTCGCCCGTCGTCGGTCATTCGTCATTCGTCATTCGTCGTCCGTCCCCACGTCACATGGAGACCAAAACATGACAGACAAAGTTCGCATCGGCATCATCGGCGTCGGCCAGATCGGCAAGGTCCACGTCGAACGTTACAAGGAGGTCCCCGAAGCCGAGATCGTGGCCGTGTGCGACCTGCGCGAGGATGAGGCGCGGCGGGTCGCCCAGGGCATCGGCCCCGATGTGGCGGTGTATCGCGACTACCGGGAGCTCATCAAGCGCGACGACATTCAGTCGGTGGATGTGGCGCTGCACAACCGGCTGCACGCGGGGGTGACGATCGCGGCGCTGGAGGCGGGCAAGAACGTCTATTGCGAAAAGCCGATGTCCTGGGTATACTCAGAGGCCAAGGCGATGTACGACACGGCCCGGCGCACCGGCCGGATGCTCCACATCCAGCTCAACACGCTCTACGCGGCCGAGGCGCGCGCGGCCAAACGGATGATTGACGAAGGCCAGCTCGGTCAGATCTACTACGCCAAGTCGAGCCACTATCGGCGCCGCGGCCGGCCGTGGGTGGACGGCTACGGCACTCCCGCCTTCGTCCAGAAGGAGACGGCCGGCGGCGGCGCGCTGGTGGACATGGCCGTCTACCACATCGCGCGCATGATGTGGCTGCTCGGCAATCCGGCCGTCGAGACCGTTTCGGGCAAGATCTACCAGATGCTCGACAACATGTACCCCGACCGCCGGGCGGCGGGCAACTACAACGTCGAGGAGCTGGGGATGGGCCTGGTGCGCCTGGCGGGCGGGATCACCTACTTCATCGAGGAGGCCTGGGCGATCCACGCCGACCAGTCGGACGGCGATCGGGTCTTCGGCTCGAAGGCCGGGCTGCGGGTGGAGCCGTTCGGCTACTTCACCACCCTTTCGGACATGGAGATGAACGCCACGTTCGACATCAAGCAGGCCGACTGGCGCTGGCATCAGTGCCACCCGCTGGAGGCCGGCTTCGATCATTCGCAGCGCCATTGGGTGTGGGCGCAGCTCGGCCGCGTGCCGCTGCTCGACACGGCCGGCCTGGCGCTCAAGACCGCGCTCATCACCGAGGGCATCTACCTCTCCAGCTACCTCGGCCGCGAAGTGACGGCCGCCGAGATCGAGGCGGCGGGGACGGAGTATCGGTTAGCGCTATGAAGATAGACGGGGCTTGAAGCAACGAAAAGTCGCGTCATCACCAGACCGCCCGGACATGAATGATCCGGGCTACCAAGCGACACCCGGTCAACCGGGTTACGGCGGCGCAGCGGCGAACGAAAACCCCAGCCCGGTTCACCGGGCGCAGCCTGATAGCACGATCCATTCATGGTCGTGCGGCTTCCGCAACAGCAAGAGCATCATACGAGGAGGTTCTCTCATGCCAATCCCAATCGGACTCCAACTTTACTCCATCCGTCACGACTGCGCGGCCGATCTGCCGGGCACGCTGGCGGCCGTGGCGAAGATGGGCTACGCGGGCGTCGAGTTCGCGGGCTATTACGACCGCACGGCCAAGGAGCTGCGGACGATGCTCGACGACCTCGGCCTCAAGTGCTGCGGCACGCATATCCGCCTCGATACGCTGCTGGGCGATGAGCTGCTGCGCACCGTCGAGTTCAATCAGATCCTCGGCAACAAGTACCTGATCGTGCCGGGCCTGGCCGAAGAATATCGCCATTCGCGGGCGGCCTGGCTGCGCACGGCCGGCATCTTCAACGAGATCGCCGAGCGGCTCAAGCCCTACGGCATGTTTACGGGCTATCACAATCACGCCATCGAGTTCCAGCCGCTGGACGGCGAGCTGCCGTGGGATACCTTCTTCAGCAACACGCGGCCGGACGTGATCATGCAGGTGGACATCGGCAACGCGCTGCATGGCGGCGGCGACCCCATCCCCTACCTGGCGCGCTATCCGGGCCGGGCGATCACCGTCCATCTGAAGGAGTACTCCGCAAGCGACCCGCTGGCGATCCTGGGCGAAGGGGACGTGCCGTGGCAACGCGTCTTCGAGCTGTGCGAGACGCAGGGCGGCACCGAGTGGTACATCGTCGAGCAGGAGAGCTACAAGTACCCGCCGCTGGAGGTGGTGGCGCGGTGTTTGGACAATTTGCGCGGGATGGGGAAGGCGTGAAGGTGGTAGGTTGGTAGTTGGTAGATTGGTAGTTGGTAGATTGGTAGTTGGTAGACTGGTAGTTGGTAGATTGGGACGCAGGTAGACAAGGGAACAAGGAGAAACCATTCGCTCGGGCCGGTCTCCGATCGAGCCGGCCCAGGGCGATGCCTTCGAACAGGAAACAACCATGTCCTCATCCCGCCGTTTCGCTATCCTGGCCGAGCGCGACATCAACAAAGAGACGTTCGTCGAGCCGTGGCCCGAGGCCGGGCTGATCGTCGCCGACAGCCCCTATGACCCGCAGCCGGGGCTGCGCATCGAGGCCGGCCGCGTGGTCGAGATGGACGGCAAGCGCCGGGCCGATTTCGACAGCATCGACGCGTTCATCGCCGACCACGCGCTCGACCTGGCCGTGGCCGAGGAAGCCATGGCGACGCCCGCGCTCCAGATCGCCCGGATGCTGGCCGACATCAACGTGCCGCAGGCGGCCGTGCGCCGGCTGGCGGCCGGCTGCACCGCGGCCAAGCTGGTCGAGATCATGCGCCACATGAACGTGCTGGAGATGATGGTCGGCCTCGCCAAGATGCGCGTCCGCCGCACGCCCGCCAATCAGGCGCACGTGACCAACTGGAAGGAGCATCCGGCGCTGCTCGCCGCCGACGCGGCCGAGGCGGCCCTGCGCGGCTTCGCGGAGGTCGAGACGACCGTGCGCGTGGCGCGCAACGCGCCGTTCAATGCCCTCGCGGTGCTCGTCGGCACGCAGACCGGCCGCGGGGGCGTGTTGACGCAGTGCGCGGTCGAAGAGGCGTTGGGCCTGCGGCTGGCGCTGAAAGGGCTGACCACCTACGCCGAGACCCTCTCGGTCTACGGCACCGAGCGGGCCTTCGTGGACGGCGACGACACCCCCTGGTCGAAGGCGTTTCTGGCCGCGGCCTACGCGTCGCGCGGAGTCAAGGTGCGCTTCACGTCGGGCACCGGCTCCGAGGCGCTGATGGGCCACGCCGAACGCTGCTCGATGCTCTACCTGGAGGCGCGCTGCCTGCTGGTGACGAAGGGCGCCGGCAGCCAGGGGGTGCAGAACGGCTCGATCTCCTGCATTGCGCTGCCGGAATCGCTGCCGGCCGGCGTGCGCGCGGTGCTCGCCGAGAACCTGCTCGCCGCGATGCTCGGCCTGGAGTGCGCCTCGGGCAACGACGCGCTCGCCTCGCACTCGACCATGCGCAAGTCGGCCAAGCTGATGCTCCAGTTCGTGCCGGGCACCGATTTCATCTGCTCCGGCTACAGCGCGGTGCCCAAGCGCGACAACCTGTTCGGCGGCGGCAACTTCGATGCCGAGGACTTCGACGACTGGAACGTGCTCCAGCGCGACATGCAGGTGGACGGCGGCGTGCTGCCCGTCACCGAGGACGCGGCGTTGGCGATCCGCGAACGCGCCGCCCGGGCGATCCAGGCGGTCTACGCGGAGCTGGGCTTCCCGCCGATCAGCGATGCCGAGGTGGCCGCGGCGACCGTGGCGCACAGCAGCGACGACATGCCCGATCGCGATGTGGTCGCCGATTTGGCCGCGGCCGACCGCTTCCTGGCGAGCGACGCCGGCATGTTGGCCGTGGCCGCGGCGCTGAGCCGCCGCGGGTTCGACGACATTGCGGCCAACATCCTGGAGCTGGGCCGCCAGCGGGTGGCGGGCGATTACCTTCAGCCGGCAGCGATCTTCCATTCAGTTCGTAGTGACGCCTTCAGTCGTCCGCCTCAGCCACGGGCGACTGAAGGCGCTACTACGGACACGTTCCACGTCCTCTCCGCCATCAACGACCCGAACGACTACACCGGCCCCGGCACGGGCTACCGGTTGACCGGCGAACGCTGGGCCCGCATCCAGGCGATCCGCCAGGCGCAATCCCCGCGGCAGTTCGTCGCGCCGCACGTCGGCCCGGCCTCGCCGAAGCTGGTGGAGATCGGACCGGCCCGGCCGGGAACGCGGCCCGAGGTGATCGTCGCGGTCGGCCCGGCGTTCAACGCCGCGCTCACCCGCACCATCGGCGGGCTGGAGCACGAGGCGGTGCTGGCGGCCATCCTCTCCGGCGTGGCCGACGAAGGCCTGACCGCCCGCGTGGTGAAGGTGTACCGCAGCTCGGATCTCGCGGCCATCGGCTACGCGGGCGCCGAGCTCAGCGGGTCGGGCATCGCCATCGGCCTGCAGTCGCGCGGCACGGCCGTGATCCACCAGCACGGCCTGGCCCGACTCAACAACCTGGAGCTTTTCCCGCAATCGCCCAGCCTGACGCTGGAGACGTACCGGGCGATCGGCCGGAACGCCGCGCGTTACGCCAAGAGCCTCCCGACCGTGCCCGTCGGCGTGAAGATTGACAACTGGGCGCGGCTGCGGCTGATCGTCAAGACCGCGCTCCTGCATCGCCGCGAGACCGACGAGATCGCCGATAAGCCGCCGCAGGAGTTGTGGTTCGACTGGGAGCCGGATTGAGGGGAGGGAGTGGGGATTAGGATGAAGGGTGTTTATCCGTTGATGGAGCATGCGGCGGGGGAACTGCGGGCGGCGAGCGGACGGCCGGTGGCCGAGATCACGCTGGAGCGGTTGGCCGCGGGCGAGCTGACGGACGACGATCTGCGCATCACGCCGGAGGCGCTGCGGGCGCAGGCCGCCATCGCCCAGGAGGCCGGCTTTCCGCAGTTGGCGGCCAACCTGCGCCGCGCGGCCGAGCTGACCGCCGTGCCCAACGCCGAATTGCTGCGCATGTACGAGACGCTGCGGCCGGGACGGGCCACCTACGCGCAGATGATCGCGCTGGCAGAGCGGCTGGCGACCGAGTTCCAGGCGGCCGAGACGGCCGCGTTCGTGCGCGAGGCGGCCGAGGTGTATCGGGCACGCGGGCTGTGCAGGGGATAAAATAAGCGGCTGCAACGTGATGTCCTGAATCGCCGCGGGTGGGGTTCTGACATCTCGCCGGACGGAACTTGGGGACTAGCGCATCTCGGCGATCTCTTGCAACGTGGGAATATCTACCAGGACGACCCGGCCGCGCCGCGTCTTGATCAGCTCTTGTCGGCGGAACTTGCTCATCACCCGAATGGCCGTCTCGACCGTGGTGCCGGTCATGTCGGCCACGTCTTGGCGCGTCAGCGGCATCTCGATCACCCGACCTTCCGGCGCATCGGAGCCGGCCGACTCGGCCAGCTTCAACAAGACGCGCGCAATGCGTTGTTCGACCCGCTCGACCGCCAGGCTGCGGATCTGTTCGGCCGAGCTCCGCAGCCGCGTGCCCAAATCGGCGATCACGGCCAGCGCAAAGACCGGATAGCGATTCACCAGGGTCAAACAATCGTTGCGCGAGATCGCCAGGACCGAGCAATCTTCGATCACCTGCGCGGTGCCCGGATAGCCGCCGCCGTCGAACACGGCTACCGTGCCCAACAGATTGCCCGGACCACACACCCGCAACACCACATCCTTGCCGTCGGTGGAATGACGTAAGACCTTGACCTTGCCGGTCCGGATGACGTACAGGGCTTCCGGCGCTTCACCTTCCAAAAAGATGTAGTCATCTTTTTTGTATTGGCGCTCGCTGAAAAGATCAATCACTTTCTCCCAATCGCGTTCCGAAAGGCCGGCAAAAAACGGGAGCGCCTGTAAGATATCGCGCCGATCCATGTATATCTCCGTGCTTCCTGAACCCAGGAAGATCAGTGCATCTGTCCGAATATGATGAAGATCATAGACAGATGTGATTATAGCACGGAGCGCGGGGAAGAGCAACTATGTGGAATATCGAACAATGGCCGGCCTTCGACGGCGGCCTATGTCCGACTCCGGCGACGCCAGGCCCGCAATGACAGGATGGCTCCCAAGGGGGCGATGAGGCTCGCGCCCGGGCAGATCAGCAGCCCGCCACCTCCCTCGCCGGGCGCCTCGGTGGCCGGCAAGGGGAATGGCGCCGGGCCTTCGATCGGCGTCGCAGGCATGGGGGACGGCGTGGCCTCGACGTGCACTGCCGCGTCCTGGCCCGCGTTGCCGATGGCATACGCCTTGCCCTTCAGCACCACCACCAGACGGTCGCCCAGGGCCAGGTAGCGGCCGATCTCCGGATAGTGCGCCAGAAGCTGGAAATAGCGCGCGCTGCCGAAGAGGATCGCCTCGGCCTGCATCCGTTCCGGATCAAACGAAGTGTCCACCCACCGATCGCCCTGCCGCACGAAAGCCTTGGCGCCGACCTGCTGCACCTGCGCCGCGGCCGCTTCTGCGGGGCGCTCGGCGTTCTTGAGCGCCTGCTCGGCCACCGCGCGCTCGACGGCCGGCTCGCCGCTGCGCGGCGCGGCGGCCAGCGCGGGCGCCGACGGTGCCCCGGCTGCCGGTTGCATGGCGTCCCGACCAAGCTGATCGCGGCCGCTCTGCGTGAGGGCCAGTTGCGGCTCTTGCACCAGGAAGGACGTGTAGGGCGTGATGATGCCGTAGCGGGTGCTCAGCGCCACCACCTCCTTCACGATCTCTTCTTGCGGCCCGTTGAGGCGGATCTGCGCCAGCAGGAAGCCCACCTTGCGTTGTGCCCACAGGGGCGCGATGAACTCTTCGCCCCCGCGCGCGCCGAACTCGACGCGGTAGGCGAAGCTGTGCGTCTCGTCGCCGACCGTGCCCGTCAGCCGCACGGTGGCCGGCCCGGCGCCGCGATAGCGGCCCGCCACCACGAGCTGGTTGCCGGCGAATAGATCGGGCAACGGGTAGGGGTACATGTCTTCGACGTGCACGCCCTCCACCGCCAGGCGGACGTCGAGGAGCACCGGCGCGCTGATCCGGCTATAGACATCGGACACCGCCTCATCTATCTTCTGGCCGGGGCGGACATACACGCTTGTCCCCCGCAACGCGGCGCTGAGCTGGTCGAGCAGCACCGCGTCCACGTCGTTGCCGACGCCGAAGGCAAAGAGCCGCACCGACTTCGCTGCGGCGCGCGTCACGTTGTCCACGATCCGTTCCGGGTCGGTCTCGCCGATCGTCGGCAGGCCATCGGTGAGGAAGAGCAGGACGGTGGGCCGCGCCGGATCGGCGCCGGCCAGCGCTTCCAGGAGGGCCCGGTTGATGTCGGTGCTGCCCTGGGCCGTCAGCCGACCGATGAAGGCGCGCGCCTCGTCGCGGCGGTTCAGCGCAACGGGCCGGTCGGCGAAGAGGCGGGTGAAGGTGCCGAAAGAGATGATGTTGAAG
This sequence comes from Chloroflexota bacterium, assembly GCA_037445695.1. GTDB lineage: Bacteria > Chloroflexota > Anaerolineae > CG2-30-64-16 > CG2-30-64-16 > CAKZKT01. The sequence continues at coordinate 28,442 of JBBIKA010000005.1, read as the reverse complement.
CGATCCCCCTCGCCCAGGTGTTCGAGCACGAAGCGGGCCGCGGCTTGGGCCTGGACCAACTTTTCGCCGGCCATGCTGCCGGACGTGTCGAGCACGATGATGACGTCCCGGTCTATGGCTCGCTCGGCCGGGGCCTCGATGGGCGGCGCGATCAGCAGGAGGAAGAAACCGTCCTCGTCATAGGGCTTGTAGCTCAGCACGCCGGCGTTGATGGCGCCCCCCGCCAGGCTGTAGTACAGATCGAAGTCGCGATCGGGGCGGACGTTGGCGGCCGCGTAGCGCACGGTCGCGCGCTGCGCGGCCTGGCGCGTCACGGTCACGGGATGGCTGGGCGAGTAGATGGCCGCCAGCGGCGCCGCCGCGGTTAGCTCCACGTCTATCGCCACTTCGCCGAGCAGTCGGGCCGAGAACTTCTCGGTGTTCAGCGGATAGCGATAGTGCACCAGGCCGGCCGTCTGCGGCAGGACCTGGCTGTAGGTCAGCTCGATCCGGCGCTCGCCGGCCGGCGGGATGGGGAAGATGCTGGCCTGAAACGCGCCGCGGCCCACATACTCGAGCAGGGCCGGGTCGCGCTGTTGGCGTACGATCTCCTCGTAGATGGCGCGCGCCTCTTCCCGGCCCAACAGCCGGCCCTCGATCTTGTGGCCGTCCACCCACATGTCGAAGCTGGAGATCGCGGCGTCGGCGGGCAACGGAAAGATATACGTGCCCTCGACCGCGAAGCCGGCCTCGTTCACGAAGACCTGATCCACGCGGGTGACGGCCACCTGATCGGCGATCGTCGTGGTGACCCGATGGTACTTGATGGAGAGCGGGATCTCGCGCCAGGGGATCGGCCGGCCGGGGGGCGGGACGGGGATGATGATCCCGTCGGCCGCGGCCGGCGCGGCCGACAGCAGCAAAAACAGGCCCAGCACAAAGATGAACAAGGCCGGTCGGGCCAGGCGGACGAACAGCGCACAGCTCATGGCAACCCATCTCCTTCCCAGGAACATCCCGCGTTCCTGAGAAGGAGACGTCCCGCCGGGCGCAACGGTTCCGCTGCGCCTGCGTCCGCTCTCAAATTGTCACCAGCTCGGTCTGCAACGGCAGGGTGGTCACTTCGAGGTCGTCTCCGTTGACATAACAGTCAATCTCCAGCCGGATGCCGAAGTCTTCGTGGGGCAGGTAGATGCCCGGCTCCACCGAGAAGCCGACGCCCGGGATCAGCCGCCGGCGGTCTTGGGTCTCCAGGTTGTCCAGGTTGACGCCGTTGCCGTGTCCCGTCGTGCCGATCGAGTGGCCGGTGCGGTGGATGAAGTAGGGGCCGAAGCCCGCGGCGCCGATCACCCCGCGGGCGACGTCATCTACCTCGTAGCCGTAGACCGGCCGGCCGGCCTGCAGGCGCTCGCGCATGAAGGCGACCGCCGCATCGCGCGCGGCGGCCACCACCGCGAACACCTCTCGGATGCGCGCGGGCGGCTCCGCGCCGGCATATGCCACCCAGGTGATGTCGCCGTAGATGGCGTCCGCGTGCGGCTCGCGCGCCCACAGGTCAATGAGCAGCAGGTCCCCGCGGCGGATCGGCGTATCGGAGTCGGGGCGGGGAAAGTAGTGCGGATTGGCCGCGTGGCCGTTCACCGCCACGATGGTGCCGTAGCCGGCCAGGCCGCGGCGCTGAAACTCCTCCAGCATGAAGCCGAGCACGCTCAGCTCGCTGCGCGGGGCGCCGGTCGCCAGGCCCTCGCGCACGTGCGCGAAGGTGGCATCCTTCACCGCCAGGAGCGCCGCGCACGCCCGGCGATGGCTCGCGAGCTGTTCGGCCGTCCACACCGCCTGGGCGATCTGGACCAGATCGGCCGAGGTGAGCACCTCGACGCCCAGGCTGCGCACCAGCTCGACCGTGCCGGCGTCTACCCGGCCGATGTAGGGGATGGCCGCGCCCGGCGAAACCTCCATTGCCACCCGCCGGGCGCCGGCCAGGAGCGTTCGCAATCCCTCGCGCCAATCGGCCCACGAAACATACGTCTGGGCCTGGGGTGCGCGGTGGGCCCAGCCGCTGCGCTCGATGGCATGCACCAGCCAGCGCGGCTCGCCTTGGGCCGGGATGAAGCAGGCCCACCGGCGGCTGCCGCTCTGCTCCGCGGTGATGCCCACCACGTCGAGCGCGATCGGATTGAGCCCGCGAAATTCGTACAGCAGCCAGCCGTCCAACCCTTCGGAGCGGATGGCGGCCTGGATCTGTGTCAATCGTTGCACTTGTGGCTCCCCTGGCGATCCATCACGTGCCAGGCCGAACACGTGCCAGGCACTGGGGAAGTGCCTGGCACGTCCTGCTGGCACGTCTGATTTCGAGTTAGCCCAGATTGGCGGCTGCGAAATCCCAGTTGACCAGATGCTCGAGGAACGCCTGCACGAAGTCGGGCCGGCGGTTCTGATAGTCCAGGTAGTAGGCGTGCTCCCACACGTCCACCGTGATCAGCGGTCGCAGGCCCTTGGTGAGGGGCGTTTCGGCGTTGGGAGTGGAGATGATCTTGAGGGCGGCGCCGTCGGCCACCAGCCAGGCCCATCCGCTGCCGAAGCGGCCCACGGCCGCGGCCTTGAACTGCTCTGCGAACTGGGCGTAGCCGCCGAATGCCTCGGCGATCCGCGCCGCCAGCGCGCCGGTCGGCTCTCCACCGCCGCCGGGCTTCATGCTGTGCCAGAAGAAGGTATGGTTCCACACCTGCGCGGCATTGTTGAAGATAGCCGCCTTGCCGGGGTCATCGGCCGTTGCCCGGATGATCTCCTCCAGGGTCTGGCCTTCCAACGGGCCGCCGGCGATGAGCCGATTGAGATTGTCTACGTAAGCCTTGTGGTGCTTGCCGTGGTGGAAGCTGATCGTGCGGGCCGAATAGAACGGCTCCAGTGCCGTATCGGCATACGGAAGCGGCGGCAACTCGAAAGCCATAGCAGATAACCCTCCTTTCGCTGTAGACTGACTTGAGGAACCGGACGCCGCGCCGGTCGCGATGGATTATAGTACGGCCCGAGCAGATGCGCAAGACCGGCTCCGGTGAACAGCCGCACAGCACTTGCGATGCACTCCATATGCAGCTATAATATCAACCGATCAATGACCTGACCTGGGACCCAAAGGTGCTGCTCCATGGACATTCCTGTCTTTCTTTCTAACCAGGCGTCTAAGACGATTAACCTGTTAATGATCGAGGATAACCCCGGCGATGCCCGCCTGATCCAGGAAATCCTGGCCCGGGCGCGCGGGGCCCGCTTCGAGTTGACGCATGTCGAGCACCTCGCCGAAGGGCTGAAGCGCATTGCCGGTGATCCTCCCGATGTGATCCTCCTCGATCTGACCCTGCCGGATAGCACCGGCCTGGAGACTTTCGCCCGCGTCCATAAGCACGCGCCGCACCTGCCGATCATTGTCCTCTCGGGCTTCGCCGACGAGGAGAGCGCCCTCCTGGCCGTGCGCGAGGGCGCGCAGGACTATCTGGTCAAAGGTCAAGTGGATCGCAACTTGTTGGTGCGTTCGGTGCGCTATGCCATCGAACGCAAGCGCATCGAAGAGGCATTGCAGCGCCGGGACGCCATCTTGCACGCGGTGAGCCAGGCCGCGATGCGCTTCCTGCGCACCTCCGATCTGGAGCGCTACATCGAGGAGATGCTGCGGGAGTTGGGCCTGGCGACCGGCGTGAGTCGAGTCTATATCTCTGAAAATCGGTGGACCGGCGATGGCGTGCTGCTCACCGGCCGACGACACGAATGGGCAGCGTCGGAGAACCTCGCACAGCTCCACAACCCGAGCCTCCAAGATCTCAACCTGATGGAGGCCGGACTGGGGCGTTGGGAGATCACCCTGGGCCGCGGCCAGGCGCTCTACGGCCTCTTGCAGGACTTCTCCGGCCGGGAACGCGAGCTCCTCCAATCGCTGGGGGTCGTCTCCACGGCCCTTGTGCCGGTCTTCGTCGGCGATGAATGGTGGGGCATCCTCGGCCTGGAAGATTGCCGGAACGAACGGACCTGGCCTGAGATCGAGCTGGACGGCCTGATGGCCGCGGCCGGCATCCTCGGCGCGGCGATCCAGAAGAACCGCAGCGAGGAAGCCGAGCGTCGCCTGGCGCAGATGAAGGACGATTTCATCGCGACCGTCTCGCACGAGCTGCGCACGCCGCTCTTCGCGTTACAAGGCTTCCTCGACCTGTTGCGCCGGGGCAAGGTGCGCGACGAAGAGACGCGGCGCGAGTTCCTGGAGACGGCCGCCCAGAATGCCCAGCGCCTGGCTCATCTGGTCAACGACCTGCTCGACATCACTCGGCTGGAATCCGGGCAGATCCGCCTGGAGCGGGAGCGGATTGACCTGGCCGGGTTGATCGCCGAGACGCTCGACTCTCTGGCCAGCCTGGCGGCCGCCAAGCAGATCACCTTCACCTGGCATCTCCTCGAGCCGGGCCTCGAGATCGTGGCCGATCGCTCCCGGTTGCGCCAGGTGCTGGTCAACCTGATCGGCAACGCCGTGAAATTCTCGGAGCCGAACCAAACGGTGGCCGTAGTGGCCGGCCGGACCGACGGCCAGGTCAAGATCTCGGTGATAGATCAAGGGCCGGGGATTGCGCCGCAAGACCTGCCGCACCTGTTCAACAAGTTCTTCCAGGCCGAAAAACCGCTCACCCGCTCGACCGGAGGCCTTGGCCTGGGCCTGTATATTTCCAAGCAGATCGTCGAGGCGCATGGCGGGGAAATTGGGGTGGAGAGCCAATTGGGCGCGGGGAGCACCTTCTACTTTACCATTCCGATCGAGCCGGCCGGGGATGGCGCTTCGCCAATGCCGGCCAATCCATACGAGGATGCACGAGCGAAGGAGGCATGATGGCTGATTCCAGGCCATCCCGGGGTAAATCGGCGGCCAAGATTTTGATCGTAGATGATGAACAAGACATCATTCGGTTGCTGAGCTTCGCCTTGCAGGCGGAGGGCTATCAGATCATCACCGCGCTGAACGGCCTGGACGCGCTCAAGTATGTGCAGCAGGAGCGCCCCGACATCGTGGTGCTGGATGTGATGATGCCGGGCATGGATGGCATCGAAGTGTGTGCCGAGCTGCGCAGCAAGCCCGAGACCGCCGGCCTGCCGATCATCATGCTCAGCGCCTTGGGCCAGGTGGCCGACCGCGTGCGGGGCTTGCGGGCCGGCGCCGACGACTACGTGCCCAAGCCTGTCAACCTGGAGGAGCTGTCGGCGCGCATCGCGGCGATCCTCAACCGCGTCCAGCGGTCGCCGGCCGCGCCGGCCGTGCCGACCATCATGGCGCGGGTGTTGGGCCTGATCGGCGCGAAAGGCGGGGTCGGCACCACGACCGTGGCGCTCAACCTGGCCGCCCTGTTGGCCCAACAGAAGAAGACGGTGATCCTGGCCGAAATTCGTAGCTTCTACGGTTCGCTGGCCGCCCAACTGAAATGGAGTCCGACCGAGAGCCTGGCTCAGTTGACGAACCTGCCGGCCGAGGAGATAGACGAACGGGCCGTGAATGCCTGTTTGTTCACCACCAGCTTCGGGGTCAGGATCCTGTTCGGCCCCCAGCGCGCGGAAGAGTTTCACGAGCCGTCGGCCGACGCGGTGGGCGCGTTGCTGCGCCAGCTCGGTCGCATGGCCGACTACGTGGTGCTCGACCTGCCTCCCGACGCATCGCCGGCCATCGAAGCCGCCGTGCGCGCGTGCGATCAGGTCTCGATCGTTCTGGAACCCGAAACGACCTGCGTTCAGGCCACCAGGGTCATGATGGAGCTCTTCAAGACGTGGGGCACCACCGGCAGCCTGGTGAGCGTGATCATCTCGAATCGCTCCGGCATGACTTCGGGCGCCAATCTGCGCGAGATCAAGAATCAGCTCGGCTGCGAGGTCGTCGGCGTCGTGCCGTTTGCCAGCGAAGCATGTACGGCTTCGTTGAATCAGGGGTTGCCGCTGGCGTTGTATCGGCCCGATAACATCGCCGCGATGACGCTGAAGGAGATGGCCGCGCGGCTGGCCACCAGTCCGGTGATCGGGATCCGGCTGTAAGGGAAAAAGAGGTTTTGTGGCGGGCGGCGAAGCCGGCCGCCACAAAACCTCTCCTTCATCTCCCATATGCGTCAGCTTAAGCGACGGCCTCACGCCGGATGGGCGATCCGCGTGATTCCTCCCATGTACGGCCGCAATACTTCCGGCACGGTGATCGAGCCGTCGGCCTCCTGATAAGTCTCCAACACGGCGATCAGCACGCGCGGCAGCGCCAACCCCGAGCCGTTGAGCGTATGCACGAACTCGGGCCGGGCGCCCGGCGCGGGCCGATAGCGGATGTTCGCGCGCCGCGCCTGGAAATCCATGAAGTTGCTGCACGAGCTGACTTCGAGCCATTCCCGGCAGCCGGGCGCCCACATCTCGATGTCATATTTCACGGCCGCGACAAAGCTCAGGTCGCCCGTGCACATCTGCACGACGCGGTGTGGAATGCCCAATCCTCGACAGACATCCTCGGCATTGTCAATAAGCTTCATCAGCTCGTCCATCGAGTCCTCGGGCCGGACGAACTTGACCATCTCCACCTTGTCGAACTGGTGCCCACGTTTGATGCCGCGCACATCGCGGCCGGCGCTCATCTTCTCCCGGCGAAAGCACGCGGTATAGGCCACATGGTAGATCGGGAGTTGGTCGCCGTCCAGGATCTCGTCGCGATACATGTTCGTCACCGGCACCTCGGCCGTCGGAATCCACCAGAGGTCCTCCTCGGCGTCGTGGTACAAGTTGTCGGCGAACTTCGGCAGGTTGCCCGTGCCCACCAGGATCTCCGACTTGACCATATAGGGCGGGTAGATCTCGGTGTAGCCGTGTTTCTGGATGTGCAGATCGAGCATCCAGGCGATCAGGGCGCGCTGGAGCCGCGCGCCGGCGCCCTTCAGCAGGTAGAAGCGGGTGCCGCTGAGCTTGACCCCGCGGTCGAAGTCAATGATGTCGAGCGCGGGGCCCAGGTCCCAATGCGCCTTCGGCTCGAAAGCGAACTGCCGCGGCGTTCCCTCGGTGCGCACGACCACGTTTTCCGTCTCGTCCTTGCCGATGGGCACGCTGGGATGGGGCAGGTTCGGAATGTTCAGCATGGCCTCGCGCAAGGCCGCTTCGACCTGCGCCAGTTCCTCGTCCAGCGCCTTGATCTGGTCACCGATCTGGCCCAGCCGCGCCTGAAGCGCCTGGCCTTCGGCGCGACGGCCCTCGC
>JBBIKA010000005.1:0-21117 GCA_037445695.1 Chloroflexota bacterium | reverse complement strand
AGTTTGATGTCCAGCATCGTCTTCCTTTCTTTTTCTGCTGCCGCAAGTAACTACTGCTTTGTGAGCCAGGAATTTGCTTTTTCGGCCGCCTTACCCCTCTCATCCCCGGGCCCGCTCTCCCCTTTCAGGGGAGAGCGGGGGCGTTGAGGAGGGGGTTTGCGGGCGGCTTCGCCGCCCGCAAACCCCATTCCACCTTCTCTCTCGAAACGGGAGAGAAGGGGAAAAGCAGAAGGAGTAAGGCAAGTAGTTACTGCCGCAATGAAAATGTCCTCGACAGCAACATTCTAGATCTGGCCGATCTCCTCTTCCAGGGCATCGAGCCGGCGCAAGGCTTCCTGCAAAGCGCTTTCGGCCCCGGCGATCGCGGCCTGTTGCTCGCTGACGAAGCGCGTATAGGGCGCGATCGCCTCGCGAATGCGCTGAACCGAGCGGCCCAGCTCGTGCTCGAACTGGTCGGTGAGGGCCCGACTGAGCCGGTCGCGCAGGTCGGCGATCCTGGCCTGCAGCTCGTTTTGCGCGCGGCGGCGTTTGGCCGGGATGAGGTAGAGGCCGAGCGCGGCGACCGCGCCGGCCGCCAGCAGGCCGGTCACGTCGGCCAGGGTGACCGCCAGCACCTTGACCAGGAGCGCGCCCAGGCCGATGGCGCCGGCCTCGACGATGGCGGTCTGGGCCACGGCCATCTGGAGCGATTCGGCCAGGTTGCGCGCTTCGGCCTCGCGATCGTAGGTGGCCACCGCCTCGCGGGCCACCCGGCCCACCGATTCGAGCAGCGCCCGACGGCTGGCCTCGAAGCCGGGCTTGCCGCCGAGCTGGCCGACCTTGCCTCGCGGGTGACGGGCCAGGCGCTGGCCGACGTAATCCGTGATCTCCTGCCATTGCCGATAATCCTGATCCACCAGCCAGTCTATCAGCTCCTGGGTGTGGGCTTCGATCTCGGCCGCGGTATCGGCCACCACCGCCCGCTGGAAGAGGTTCTGGATGCGGTCGGCGTTGACCAGGTCGAAGACGCGGCCCAGGCGGATCGTCTCGTCGAAGAAGCGCCGGCCGCGTTCGGCCATCGCGTACAGGACGTTGTCCACGTGGCTCAGGCGGTACTTGAAGTCCCCGCGCATTTGCGCTTGATAGGCCGCGATGTGGGCCTCGATCGTCTCCATCGTGGCGATGTCTTCGTTCAGCAGCGCCTGCCGCTCGGCCGCGGCCGCCAGGTAGCGCGTGGCCAGACGTCGGGCTACGCCCAGTGGATTGGCCAGTTTCAGCCGCAGGCGCTGGCGCTCGTCGAGCGTGCGCAGGATGTGATCTTCCAACGCCTCGAAGCGGCTGGCCGTCCAGCAGCGCGTCCGTTCGTCGGCATCTATGGTGTCGCGGGCCAGTTGTGCCAGCCGCGCCGAGATGGGAAAGATGGTCGGGTTGCGCCCCAACAGCTCGCGGCCGTGGGCCTGAACGAACGCAACGATCCGCTCGATATCTGCCTCGCTCTGCAGGATGTCAATTTTGTTGATGATCAGGATGACCTTTTTGCCCCACTCGCGAATGCGTTGCAAGAAGGTGCGTTCGCTTTCGCTGAAAGGCCGATCGGCCGAGGTGACGAAAAGGATGAGATCGGCGCGCGGCACGAAGTCTTCGGTGAGCTGCTGATGTTGCCGGATGATGGCGTTGGTGCCGGGCGTGTCCACGATGTTCACGTCGCGCAGCCATTCGACCGGGCAGGTGACCACCGTCGGCTCTGTCGGGGCGAGGTCGTCGTCGGCCCGCAGCGCGCCGTACTTCACCAGCGTGATCTGCGTGGTGGTGGGTGTGACCCCTTCGGTCAGGACGCGTTGGCCGAGCAGCGCGTTGATGAGGGCCGATTTGCCCGCGTTGAACTCGCCGACGACAACCAGGAGGAACAGCTCGTCCAGTTGCAGGATGGCCCGGTCGAGCAGGGCCATGTCAGAGGCCGTAGCAGAGAGCGCGGCCAGCGGCCCGCGCAAGGCTAGCAGCGCCTGGCGTTCGGCCTGTAGGAGCTGTTCTTGGGATTCGGTCAGGAAACGGTAGAACACAAGTTCCTCCCTTGTCGTGTCGGGTCGTCCTGGACCGCAATCTGGCCGTGGCTGAGGGCGGTCAGCGCGGCGGCCAGGTCGGCCGCGCGTTCTTGCGGCACGCGCAAGCGCCAGGTGACAGCGGCCGCGTAGTCCTGCGCCACGATCTGGGCCTCGTAATCGGCCAACAGCCGCTCGACCGGCGTAATCCAATGATAGGGCCCGGTCGCCCACAGGTCGGCATAGATGATCTTCTCGCGCACGGGCAGGGCGGCGAGCACAGCCTTCACGCTGCCGCTGTAGGCGCGCACCAGCCCGCCGGTGCCCAGCTTGATGCCGCCGAAGTAGCGCGTCACGACCACGACGATATCGCCTACGCCGCTGCCCAGGAGCACCGCCAGCATCGGCCGGCCCGCGGTGCCCGATGGCTCGCCGTCGTCGCTCATGCCGATCTGGCCGGTGGAGCCGGGCGGCCCTACCACGAACGCATAGCAGTTATGGGTGGCATCGGCGAACTCGGCCCGCATGCCGGCGATGAATGCGCGCGCCTCTTCGACCGTCGCGGCAGCCGCGGCGGTCGCGATGAAGCGCGAACGCTGAATGGTCTCTTCGACCCGCGTCTGGCGGGCCGGCACAGGATAGCGATTGGTCATCTGCTGTTGCCGATAGTATACCAGCATTTCGTATCAAGGCTCAAGCGGGGAAGTCCTCCATTTGTGGGGTTTCCTCCTCTCCCGTCTGCGGGAAGAGGAGGTTAGGGGGTGAGGGCGTTGGTCTGCTCGCACAACGCGCGAAGCAAAGGTGCACACTTCCCTCCGGTTGCCATTAGTCGCCTGGGCTGCTGCATGCTATAATTGACGTGCCGGGCACTCCTTTCGCGAAATTTCGCGAAAGAAGCGCCTGGCACGCAGACGAACGACCGCAAGGAGGTCCCGATGGCGCCCGACGCGCTCCGCAAGCGGCCCTGGACGATGATGATCTACATGGCCGGCGACAACGGCAAGGTCTTCAAGACCCAGTATGGCAAGCTCCAGCTCATGGCCGAGATGACATCGGCCGGCTATCGCGACCTGGCCGAGATGGCCATGATCGGCACCACGGACAACGTGGCGGTGACCTGCCTGTTCGACACCAACCAGGATGTCACCTACCTGGTGGAGGTGCGCCGCGCTGGTCGGGGGTTGGCCGGCAGCCGTTGCCGACGCCTGGCGGGCGTCAACACCGGCGACCCGAGCACTTTGCGCCAGTTCATCGTGGAGAGCGTGCGGCTCTATCCGGCCGAGCGCTATGCGTTGATCCTGTGGAACCACGGCACCGGCTGGCTGGACGTAGACACCTACGCGGCCGTGCGGGCGCTGGGCACGCCCCGGCCGCTCTTCCGGCGCACCCAGATCGTCCAACCGGACGGCGCCACGCGTCCGATCGCCTTCGACGACTCGAGCAAAGACTTCCTCGACACGGCCGACCTGCGGCAGGCGCTCGACGAGGCCCAGGCCGAGACGGGCGTGCGCCTCGATCTAATCGGCATGGACGCCTGCTTGATGGCCATGGTCGAGGGCGCGCACGAGCTGGCGGACTTCGCGGATTACTTCGTGGCTTCGCAGGAAGTCGAGCCGATGGACGGCTGGCCCTACGCGGCGATCCTGTCGGCGCTGAACAAGGAGCCCGGCTTGAGCGGGGCCGCGCTGGCCGAGCGGATCGTGCGCGAATTCGCCCGCAGCTATCGGGCCGCCACGCGCGCGGAGGAGACGGTCACCCAGTCGGCCATCGCGCTGCCGCGCGTGGCCACCACGGTGGACCTGTGCCGGGCGCTCGTCGAGACCATGCGCGCCCACGCCGACGCCGCGCTCAAGGGGATCGTGCGCGGCCTGCTGGCAGGCCCCGATGCGGTGCTCGTGTTCGAGGACCGCAACTATCGCGACCTGGGCGATTTCGCGTTGAAGCTGGCCCAGAAGACCGCATTCAGCAACTATGGCGAGGTTTCGGCCGCGGCCAGGGCGCTCTACGATCACCTCCAGGTGCGCGGCTCGGAGGCGGCCGTGTTGCAGGTGGCCTATCGGCCGAAGTACAGGGGCGCCAATGGCCTTTCCGTCTTCCTGCCGCCCCGGCTGCGCGACGAACTGCCCATCTACCAAGGCCTGAAGTTTCCGCAGGTCACCGGCTGGGATAAGTTGCTGGCCTGGCTGTTCGATGAATTCAGCTCCCGCTGGCCGGAATAGCGCGCCTTGGCCCCCGTTCTTTAACCTTTGCCGGCCCGGGGGCGCAGCATAGGCGCGAGCTTCGAGAGGTGTCTCATGTCATTTCGCAAAGATCTTGCCGCAGACACGCTGTTGCAAACGGTCGCCGCCTTGCGATCGGCCTGGGCCGCGCTGCCGCCGACGCAGCGCGCTGAGCTGCGCGCCATCCTCATGGCGCACGGCCCCAAGATCGCGGCCGCCGACGGCCTGAGCGCCGTAGAGGACATCGTCCGGTTGCTCGACGCGCTCTGGGAGCGACGCGATATCTTGCCCCCCGCGGCCGTCCAGGCGTTGACGGCCGGCCAGATGGCGCCGACGGTCGGCTACCGCTCGGTGCCGATGATCTCAAAGGACAAACGCCAGGCTCTCCTGGAGGCCCTGGTCGATCTGGCCGACTTCCGCTTCTTCGAGGATCCGGCCGCCACCGCCGATGCGCTCATCCCCCTGGTGAACGCCCACGAGGCTCGTCTGTCCCCTGAGGAGCGCCAGGCCTGGCGCCGGCTGCGCAATCGCTTCGCGCGCGGGGGCGATCCTGAGGCTTTTCTGCGCGATGCCGAGGCGCTGCTCGGCGCCTATGACACCGTGCGGACGCTGTTGGCCGGCCGCAAGACCTTCGTGCGGCCGGTCCGGCCGATCTGGCGCGGGGCGGAGGTCGCCCCGGCCCGCCGTCCTGGCGCGAGTTCCGTTCCGCGTCCGGAGGAGGTGGTCTATGCAGCGATGGAAGGCGCGCCGGCCGGGGAAGAAGCCAAGGGCGTCTCGGCCGAGGGAGACCTGGGGCGTTTCGCCAATGTCTATTTCCCGGCCACCGTGCTGGTGACGCAGAGGGACGTGCCGCTCGTCGTTCACGTGGCACAGCGTTATTCGGCGCGATCGGCCATCGCGGCCGACGCGGCGAAAATGACCCTGCAGGTGGGCGACCTGACGATCGTCGTTCAGCCGGAGGGCTTCGTCGTGACAGAGAGCATGGGCGGCTTGCCCGCGCCGGGCGAGGCGCCCGGCCGGATCGTCAAGGTGGAGGCGGAGCGCGATTGCGAGCCGGTTGTGTTTTTGCTGACGCCTCAGTCGGCGGGCGACAAGCGGATCACCATCTTCATTGATCAGTTTGGCCGCAACCTGTTGATGCAGAGCTTGCAGGTGAAGGTGGTGGCCGATCTGAGCGCGGTGAGCGATCTGGCCAACGTGAAATGCGATCCGGTGCCGGTGGTTTCGCCGGCGCGCGGCGTGGCCGCACCCCCGCCCGATCTGGAGCTGCGGGTGATGTTGTCGGCCGATCGGCGCCGTCTCTCCTTCATGTTGCACGGCGGCGGCGAGTATCACTACAAGCCGGCCGGCGAAGTGGAGCTGGTAGCCGATTCCCCGCGCGCCTTCCTGCAGCCGACGTTGGATCGGCTCAGCGCCCTGGCCGGCCGCGCCGCGGCCGAGCGAACGGCCGCCGAGACGGCGGCCATCAAGCAGGAGCTGGTGGCGCTGGGCAACGACCTCTTCGACAAGCTCTTTTCCCGCGAGCTGAAGGAGGAATACGGCAAGACGATCCGCACGAAGTTCGCGGGTCGGAGCCTGTTGATCACGTCGGACGAGCCGTGGATCCCGTGGGAGGTCGTGCGGCCGTTTGCGGTGGATCGGGACGGCAACCTGCTCTACGACGATCCGCCCCTGTGCGAGATGTTCCGCCTGTCACGCTGGCTGGCCGGGCCGGGCGCGCCCGATCAGGTGAAGGTGAAGCAAGGCGCGTGGGTGGCGCCGGCCGGAGATGCGCCCGAAGCCGAGGCGGAGACTCGCTATTTTCAGGAGCTGCATCGCCGATTATGGCAGGTGGAGCTGGCCGGGCCGCTGATCCGCGCGAGCGAGGTACAGGAGCGCTTGCAGGCCCGTAGTACACAGCTCCTGCATTTCGCGTGTCACGGCAACTTCGACGCGACCAACCCCGACAGCTCGAAGATCAAGCTGGCGGATGGCTATTTCAGCCCGGCACAGCTCGACGCGCGCATGCGCGCGGGCCTGGCGGCTGCCCGGCCGCTGGTCTTCCTCAACGCCTGTCACTCCGGCGAGATCGGCTTCGCGCTGACCGGCCTGGGCGGCTGGGCTGCAACCTTGATCGGTTGGGGCGCCAGCGCCTTCATCGGCTCGCTGTGGGAGATCAACGGCAAGCTGGCCGCCCAGTTCGCCCGGGAGTTCTACGATCGCCTGTGGGGGATCAACGCGTTCGAGGGCCGGCCGCAGCCGCTCGGCCAGGCGTTCTATGAGGCGCGGCTGGCGATCAAAGCCGCCGACGAAGCCAACCCCACCTGGCTGGCCTACGTGCTCTACGGCGACCCTTACGGCCAGGTGGCATTAGGCTAATACCCAATCCCTAATCCCTGACATCCATCATGACCACACCCATGCGTTCCCAGTACCTGGCGCTGAAGAAGCAGTATCCCGACATCATCCTCTTCTTCCGCCTGGGCGATTTCTACGAGACCTTCGACGACGACGCGAAGATCGTCGCATCCGTCTGCGATGTGGTGCTCACCTCGCGGCCGGTGGGCGCGGACGAGCGCGTGCCGCTGGCGGGCGTGCCCTATCACGCGGTGGACACCTACATCGCCAAACTGATCAACGCCGGCTACAAGGTTGCCATCGCCGAGCAGGTCGGCAACGAGCCGCCCAAGGGCGAGAAGCTGGTGCCGCGCGTCGTGCGCCGCGTCGTCACGCCCGGCACGCTGGTCGAACCGGGCCTGTTGCCGGAGAAGGCGAATAACTACGTGGCGGCGGTGGTGTTCGATTGGGACGCCCGGCCTACCTCTCCCCCGGCCCCTCCCCTGCGAGGGGAGGGGAGGTATTCTCCCCCTTCCCTACAAGGGAAGGGGGCCGGAGGGTTAGGTCGCGCCGGCCTCGCCTACGCCGACATCTCCACCGGCGAATTTGCCGCCACCGAGATCGGCGACGGCCCGGACGTCCTGCGCCGCGTCCAGGAAGAGCTGGCGCGCCTTGCCCCGGCCGAGCTGCTCTATCCTGAGAAAGACCCGCGTTGGGTTCCCAATCCCCCATCCCCCATCCCCAACCTTCAGGTCCACCCCACCCCCTATCCCGCCTGGCGCTTCGAAGAGGCCACCGCCCGCCAGGCGCTGCTCGACCACTTCCGCGTGGCGTCGTTGGCCGGGTTCGGCTGCGACGACCGGCCGTTGGCCGTGGCCGCGGCCGGCGCGCTTTTGCAGTACCTGCAGGAGACGCAGCAGGGCAACATCGCGCAGATCGCGAGCCTGCGCACCTACAGCATCAGCGAGTACATGTTGCTGGACGAGGCGACCCGGCGCAACCTGGAGCTCACCGAGAGCATTCGCGGGGGGACGGTGCACGGCTCGCTGCTGGGCGTGCTCGACGCCACGTTGACCCCCATGGGCGGCCGGCTGTTGCGCAAGTGGCTCAACCAGCCGCTCCTCGACGTGGCGGCCATCAACGCCCGGCTCGATGCGGTGGAGGCGTGGTATCGCAACGCGGGGCCGCGGGCCGAGCTGCGCCAGCTCCTGCGCGGCTTCGGCGACCTGGAACGCTGGGTCAATCGTTGCATCCAGGGGATTGCGCTCCCGCGCGACCTGGTAGGCATGCGCGAGGCGCTGGCGCGCGTGGAGAAGATCGGCGCGCTGCTTGAGCGGTCGTCCGTGAAGGGGATTGG
The DNA here is from genome assembly GCA_037445695.1 of Chloroflexota bacterium. Lineage (GTDB taxonomy): Bacteria > Chloroflexota > Anaerolineae > CG2-30-64-16 > CG2-30-64-16 > CAKZKT01. Next base: position 13,207 of record JBBIKA010000005.1, on the reverse strand, counting down.
GGATTGGGGATTGATCCTTAATCCCCAATCCCCAGTCCCCAATCCCCAATCTTTCACTGCCATCGCCGCGCTGCTGACATCCGCCATCGCCGACGAGCCGCCCGCCACCCTCGCCACCCCCGGCGTCATCCGGCCCGGCTTTTCGGCCGAGCTGGACGGCATCCACGCGGCCGTTCGCGATGCCCGGGAGTGGATCGCCAACCTGGAGCCGGTCGAGCGCCAGCGCACGGGCATCAAGTCGCTGAAGGTGGGCTACAACAAGGTCTTCGGCTACTACATCGAGGTGACCACCGCCAACGCGGCCCTGGTGCCGTCGCACTACATCCGCAAACAAACGCTGGTCAACGCCGAGCGCTACATCACCCCGGAGCTGAAAGAGTACGAGTCGCTGGTCCTCAACGCGGAAGAGCGCATCCTGGAGCTGGAAGGGCAGCTCTACCGCCAGGTGCTGGCGCAGATCGCGGAGGCCGCGCCGCACTTGCTCGCCACGGCCCGCGCCATCGCCGAGCTGGACGTGGCCGCGGCGCTGGCCGAGGTGGCCGAGGCCAACCGCTACGTCCGCCCCGTCGTGACCGATAACGACGTGATTGACATCAAGGGGGGCCGCCATCCGGTGGTGGAGAAGTTCCTGGCCGGCGAGCCGTTCACGCCCAACGATGCCTACCTCTCGGCCGAGCAGGCGATCATCATCCTCACCGGGCCGAATATGAGCGGCAAGAGCACTTTCTTGCGCCAGGTCGCCCACATCGTCCTCATGGCCCAGATCGGCTCCTTCGTGCCGGCCGAGTCGGCGCGCATCGGGGTGGTGGACCGCATCTTCACCCGCATCGGCGCGTCCGATGAGATCGCGCGCGGGCAATCTACCTTCATGGTGGAGATGGTGGAGACGGCCAACATCCTGCATCATGCCACCAACCGTTCGTTGTTGATCCTGGACGAGATCGGCCGAGGCACCAGCACCTACGATGGCCTGGCGATCGCCTGGGCCGTGGTGGAGTACGTCCACAACCATCCTGGCCTGCGCGCCAAGACGCTGTTCGCCACCCACTACCACGAGCTGACCGACCTGGCCGAGCGCCTGCCGCACGTGGTCAACTTCAACGTAGCCGTAGCCGAGCAGGGGGACAAGGTGGTCTTCCTGCACAAGATCGTGCCGGGCGCGGCCGACCGTTCCTACGGCGTGCACGTGGCGCAGCTCGCCGGCCTGCCGAAGCCCGTGATCACCCGCGCCCAGGAGATCCTGGCCGACCTGGAGGCGTCGGGCGCGGCCGGCCCGCGGCGTTCGGTCATTGACCGGCCGGTGGTCTACCAGCTCCCGCTCTTCTCGGCCGAGGATCCGGTGATCGCGGAGCTGCGCGCCCTGGACATCAACAGCCTTAGCCCGCTCGCCGCGCTGAACAAGCTGTACGAGCTGCAGAAGCGGGTGAAGGAGTGACGTGCCGCGGCCTTACGTGCCTGGCACGTGGGAGGGCGCCCGGCGTATCCCGACGATTCGCCCGGCCAGGGGGCTGGCGCCCAACAGTTTCAGCAGGCGATTGCCCCACGCGGGGATGCAAATCGTCCGGCCGCGGGCCAGGGCCCGCAGCGACGCCTCGGCCACCGCGTCGGCCGACATCCACAGGAACCCCGGCACGCGGGAGGCCGCGGAGGACGCCTGTCGGCCGTGGAATTCGGTGCGGGTGAAGCCGGGACAGAGCGCCTGCACCCGCACGCCGGTGCCGCGCAGCTCGTCCTGGAGCGCCCGAGAGAAGGTGATGAGATAGCCCTTCGTGGCGCAATAGGTGGCCGCGCCCGGCAGCGCCATGAACCCTGCCAGCGACGCGACGTTGATGATGCCGCCCCGGCCGCGCGCGAGCATGCCCGGCAAGGCCGCACGCGTCAGGCGCACGCTCGCCAGCACGTGCAGCCGGATCATGGCGAGCTGGGGATCGAGATCGGCCAGGGCGAACCGGCCTTCCGCGCCGAAGCCGGCGTTGTTGATCAGCAGATCGAGCGTCGGCAGGTCGGCGATGCGGCCGGCCACCCGTTCCACATCCGCCTCGAGGGTCAGATCGGCCGGCAGCGGCTCGACCCGCACGCGGTGCGCTTGGGTGAGCTCGTCGGCCAGCGCCGCCAGCCGGTCCTCGCGGCGCGCCACCAGCACCAGATCGTAGCCGGCCGCGGCCAGCTTGCGCGCAAACGCCGCGCCGATTCCGCTCGACCCGCCGGTGATGAGCGCCGTGTCCATGGTTTCCGACATCTCTCTGTCCCTTCGTCCCGCCTACAGCAGCCGATCTCCTTGTAACGTCACCGAGTCGGAGCGGTAATGACAGCCGCGGCTCTGGCGGTTGTGGCGCGCGGCCTGGGCGATGATCAGCGCCACTTCGACCGCGTTGCGCAGGCCGATCAGCCCGTCGCTCAGTTTGGTGGTGCGATAGAAGGTCTCGATCTCGTTCCACAGGTGGCGCAGCTCGCGGATGGCGCGCGACAGGCGGTCGCCCGAACGCACCAGGCCCACGTAGTGCCACATGATGTTCTGGATCGTCTGCATGTCGCCCTGGATCAGCGCGGGATCGGTCTCGGCGATCAGGCCGCTCTCATCCCACGGCGGGATGTCGTCCCGGCCGGGCAGCTTCACGGCCGCGTCGCTGCTCAGCCGCTTCTCGATGTCGAGCGCGGCGCGATGGCCCCACACCAGCCCCTCCAACAGCGAGGTGGACGCCAGCCGGTTGGCGCCGTGCAATCCGGTGCAACTGACTTCGCCCACCGCGTAAAGGTTGGCGATGGTCGTGCGGCCCCACTCGTCCACCCAGACGCCGCCGCAAGAGTAATGCGCGGCCGGCACCACCGGGATCGGCTCCTGGGTAATGTCTATGCCCACTTCCAGGCAGCGGGCGTAGATGTTCGGGAAGCGTGCGCGGATGGTTGCGGCCGGCAGCCGCGTGGCGATATCGAGCAGCACGTGGGAATAACCGTGCGTCTCCATCTCGTGATGGATGGCCCGCGCGACCACGTCGCGCGGGGCCAGGTCCTTCCATTCGGGCGAGTATTTCGCCATGAACGGCTGGCCTTCGGGCGTCAGGAGCACGCCTCCCTCTCCGCGCACCGCCTCGCTGATCAGGAACCCCTCGGCGCCGGGCGCGGCCAGCGCGGTGGGGTGGAACTGGATGTACTCGGCGTTGGCGATGCGCGCGCCGGCCCGATGCGCCAGGGCCAGACCGTCCCCGCGCGCGCCGGGCGGATTGGTCGTGTTGCGATAGATGCGCCCCAGTCCGCCCGTGGCCAGCACGGTCGCCGCGGCCACGTAGCGGTGTACGGTGCGTTCCTCGCGGTCGAAGACGTACGCGCCGTGGCAGGTGATCGGCCGATACGCGTCCAGCGGATCGCGCGAGTGGTGCGGAAAGGTGATCAGGTCTACTGCAGTCGAGTTCGGCAGGATGGTCACGTTCGGACAGCGCTGCAGGGCGGCGATCAGCCCCTCGATGATGGCCCGACCGGTGCCATCGGCCACGTGCAGGATGCGGCGCCGCGAGTGGGCGGCTTCCTGGCCCCACGCCAGGTCCCCTTCCGGTGTGCGATCGAAGGGGATTTGGGCCGTCTCGATCAGGATCTCTCGCAACAGCTCAGGCCCTTCCTCGGCCAGGATGCGCGCGGCCTGCGGCGAGCTGGCCCCCGCGCCCGCGGCCAGGATGTCGGCCACGCACAGCTCAGCGCTGTCGCCCGGGCCGCGGCTCACGATGCCGCCTTGCGCGTAACGGGTGTTCGATTCGGTCGGCTCATCGGCGCGCGTCAACACCACGATGCGACGCCGCGGATTGCGCGCCAGCCGCAGCGCGGTCGTCGCGCCGGCAATCCCGCTGCCGATGATGAGGACTTCGGTCTGGATCATGGTCGGGCCTCGTCGGAGAACGTTTCACCCAATCGCGATCATCCGCTCTACCGCCCGCGCCGCGCGCACCCGGATCTCCTCGGGCACCTCGATCACATAGCGGTTGAGCTGCAACGATTGGAGGGTATCCTCAAGCGTGATCTGGTTCATGTGCGGGCAGCGCACGGTGCACAGGCGCAACATCTCCTTGTCGGGGTTGGCGGCCGCGATGTTCTCGCCCATGGCGCATTCGGTCAACAGCAGGTAGCGCGGCGCGTTCGTCTGCTCGACATAACGGATCATGGCGGACGTGCTGCCCGAGAAATCGGCCGCCTGGGTCACCTCGGGGCTGCATTCCGGATGCGCCAGGATGACCACATCGGGGAACTGTTCCCGCACGCGGCGGATGTCGTCCACCGTGAATTTCTCGTGCACCTCGCACTTGCCGTGCCAGCCGATCATCTGGTAGTCCACCGTGGTATCGGCCGCGTCGGGGTGGAGCGAGGGGAAGATGATATGTTTGCCGGTTTCGCGGGCCACGTTCTTTGCCAGGTATTCGTCGGGCAGGAAGATGACCGTGTCGGCCTTGAGCGAGTTGACGACCGCCACTGCGTTGCCCGAGGTGCAACAGATGTCCGACTCGGCCTTCACGTCGGCGTAGGTGTTGACGTAGGTGACGACCGGCACGCCCGGGAAGCGACGTTTGAGCGCGCGCACATCTTCGGCGGTGATGCTGGCCGCCAGCGAGCAACCGGCCTTCTCCGAAGGCAAGAGCACCGTCTTGGTCGGGTTGAGGATCTTGGCCGTTTCGGCCATGAACTTCACACCGCAGAAGACGATGATGCTCTTGTCGGTGCGGGCCGCCTTGCGGCTCAGCTCCAGCGAATCGCCGACGAAGTCGGGGATCGAATGGTAGAGCGCCGGCTCCATGTAGTTGTGGCCCAGGATCACGGCGTTCTTCTCGGCCTTCAGGCGGTTGATCTCGACCGCCAGCTCGGCCTTGTAGCGCAGCTCGAAGTCGGGCGTGTAGTCGCCGATCATGCGCTTGAGCTTCAGGTACATTTCGTGAACTGCTGCTTCATTCATAATGACAACCATCTCCTCTTACAATCATAAGGATTATGCGTCAACTCAACATCTACGGTTGCCCCCGTAAGAAGACCCCTCCCCCGGCCCCTCCCCTACACGGGGAGGGGAGTGATTCTCCCCCTTCCCTCGCAGGGAAGGGGGTCGGGGGGTTAGGTGCAGGGAAAGGGGGTCAGGGGGGTAGGTGGCCCTCACCCCACCCCTTCGCCCCTCCCCTCTCCCAAACTTTGGAGAGGGGAAGGGCGATCATCGGTGTTTGGGGGCGACGGCGAAGCCGCCGCCCCCAAACACCCCCTCAACCCCCTTCTCCCCCGCTTCGGGGGAGAAGGGGGTTGAGGGGGGTCAGAATGGGTCTACCGACCGAGAAGGGTAGGTCGTGACCTCAAAGCTCACGTCGAGCACTTTGGCCGAGTGGGTCAGCGCGCCGCTCGAGATGTAGTCCACGCCGGTCTCTGCGATGGCGCGCACCCGGCTGAGGGTCACGTTGCCCGAGGCCTCCAGTTTGGCGCGGCCCCCGGCCATCACGACCGCCGAGCGCATCTCCTCCAGCGTCATATTGTCGAGCAGGATGCGCTCCACGCCCAGGTCGAGCGCGGCGCGCACGTCTTGCAGCGTGCGCGCTTCCACTTCGATCTCCAGGCCGGTGTGGGCCGCGCGCGCCCGACGCACCGCTTCTGCCAGCGAGCCGGCATAGTCAATGTGGTTATCTTTGATCAGGATCATGTCGTAGAGGCCCAGGCGGTGGTTCTGGCCGCCCCCGCGGCGCACGGCCAGCTTGTCCACCGCGCGCAGGCCGGGCGCGGTCTTGCGCGTGTCCAGGATCACGGCCTGGGTGCCGGCCACCGCGTCCACAAACTGCCGTGTGAGGGTGGCGATGCCCGACATGCGGCCCAGGAAGTTGAGCGCGGCGCGTTCGGCCGTGAGCAGCGCTCGCACGGGCCCGGCCACGTCTGCCAGCGGCTGGCCGGCTTGCACGGCCGCGCCTTCGGCTACCAGCGGCGTGAAGACGACCCGCTCGTCTACCAGGCGGAATGCGGCCGCGGCCACGTCCAGCCCGGCCACCACGCCATCCTGCTTGGCGATGATCCGGCCACGGCCGACCGCATCGGCCGGCACGATGCTGTCGGTTGTCACGTCGCCGCTGCCGATGTCCTCGGCCAGGGCACGGCGGATGCAGGCGATGATCTCAGGCGAAAGGGCCTCGTCTGCCATGTTTAGCGCTCCCCTTCAGCTCGGACGGCCACCCTGTCGGTCGGCCAATGCGCCAGAGCGGCTGCAGATTCGTGCGGCGGACAGGTGCCGGCATAGTCGGGTCGGATCTGCCACCACTCGTTGCACGAGCGCGGGTCCATGAAGCTACCGGTATCCACGATGGCCACAACGACCTCCATATGGCGTGCCACGCCGATCGGCTGGCCATCGCGCAGGGTGGGCAAAGGATAGCTGTAAGGCCGGCGGTCGGGCGGCGTGTAGACGTAACGCGGGCTGTTGGCCGCGTCGAGTTGGGCGTACAATGTCAACAGGTTCGGATCGGTGCACAGGCCGTCCACGTGGACCGTGTAGCCCGGCGCGCCGGCGCTGTCTTCGCGCGCGTAGCGCAACGCCACACGGCGTTCGTCCGCGTAGAGCACGATCGCCTCGTATCCCTGGCCGATGTCGTAGTTGGATGTCGGCACGTGAAGCACCTCGCCGGGCGTGACGCTCAATCCCAGCGCGGTGACCGGCCAGGTCGTCAGCGGGGCGCCGCGACTGCCCGGCGCCGGCGAGAGATCCCAGTTCCAGTCGTGCACGCGGTAGAAGCCGACGAGCTGCGGCACGCGCGGCGGCCGGAACAGGGTCGCCAGTTGCGGCGGCTGCTGCGGATCGTCGGTGCCGTAGTTGACCAGCTCGCGGCGGAGGCCGGCGTCGCTGTTTGGTGCATAGCCGCGCAAAGCCAGATTCTTGTCGGCATGCAACGGGGCCGGTCGTACCGGATCGTCCAGGTCGTACTGCCAGGCCATACCGGCGGCATATTCGTTCGTCGAACCGGTCGGACAGACAAACGGCGGCGGAAGCCGAAACAAGACCGGCAGATAGAGCCGAGCGGCAGGCGTCGGGGTAGGGGCCTCGAACGGCCCTTCGGCTCCCGCCCGTGCCACCATGCACTCTGTGCACAGGAGCCCTAGCAAGAGCCCCAGCATCCAACTCGTTTCGATTGGGCTGCGCGACCGCATGGTCTATTCCTGTTTGTTCAAGAACCGTTCGATGATCGTGATCCCTTCCGGCAATTGGAGGCGGTCGCCGATCCGGATCTCATCGAGCGGCCGGCTCTCCCAAACGGCCTTGCCGCGGCGATAGACGTCCAGGCTCGTCCCGCGTTGCCAGTGGGGATCCTGCACATAGCAGAGGCCCACCTGGCGGCCGGTGCCGTCAATGGAGCAGCTCGTCACATAGCCGACCACGCGGCCCTTCTTGTTGACGACCACGTCGCCCTGGCCGAGCATCGGCCCATGCTCTTCGACGACCCGGAAGCGCGCCAGCCGCGCCTGGCGTCGCTCCTCGTGCGCCACATAGGCGGCCTTGCCGATGAAGAACGGCTTGGACAATTTGACATAAGGAGAAAAGCCGGCATCGGCCGGGTTGAGGTTGAGCGGTCCCGCCAGCTCGTGGCCGTAGAGCGGCAGGCCGGCCTCGATGCGCAGGCTATCGCGCGCGGCCAGGCCGCACGGCCGCAGGCCGAACGCCTCGCCGGCGCGCAGCAGATCGCGCCAGAACGCGACCAGGTCGTCGGGGTGGACGAAGATCTCGAAGGCCATCGGCTCGCCGGTGTAGCCGGTGCGCGCCAGCCACACATCGTATCCCGCCAGCGTACCGCCGATGATCTCGGTGCGCTGCATGTCGAGCAGCCGGTCGCGCAGGGGGTCGTTGGCATTGCCGATCAGCGCCAGCAGGATATCGCGCGAGCGCGGTCCCTGGAGCGCCAGTTGGCCGCGTTGTTCGTCGCCCCATCGCGGATCGCGCAGATCGCGGATCACCACCGAGCGGCAGCCGAGCGCGCATGACCAGGGCCGCGCCGGATCTATCAGCACGGCCGCCTCGCGCACGGCGTTCAACCAGGCCCAGTCCTTGTCGTTGTTGGCCGCATTGACGACCATCCAGTAGCGTTGCTCGCCCAGTCGGTAGACCCACACATCGTCAAGCACGCTGCCGTCGGGCGCCAGCAGGAAGGAGTAATGGGAGCCGCCCACCTTGAGGAGCGAGACGTCGTTGGTCGTGACGTTGTTCAGGAACAGGTGAACGTTTTCGCCGCTGAACTCGAAGAGGCCCATGTGGCTCACGTCGAACAGGCCGGCCCGGTTGCGCACCGCCTGGTGTTCTTCGAGCACCGCAGCGTACTGGATCGGCATCTCGTAGCCGGCGAAGGGCGCCATCTTGGCGCCCAGCTTGCGGTGCTGCTCGTAGAGGCGGGTGCGGCGCAACGGCTGATCGGCCGGCGGCGTCCAGGTGAAGGCCGGCAGCGGTTGCAGGCCGCCGGGTGCATCGCGCCGCGCCTTCTGGCCGATCCAGTAGGATTTGTGGAACGCCCAGCCGACCGTATCTTTGGCGAACTCCTCCTCGGCCGGGGGCCGCATGTCCCAGGTATAGGCCAGCTCGTGCGGCAGCCGACGCACGACGACCGGCCCCGGCGATTTCACGAAGGGATCGTCGGGATCCATGCGCACGAAGCCATCCGACAGGTTGCGCAACCAGTGGACGACCCGCGTCTCCTTCTCCTTGGCGATCAACAGATGGAAGCGCGTGCTTTCGGGGCCGGGCCGTTTGAGCACGCCGGCCGCCATCAGGCGGCCATCGGGCTCCAGGATCCAGGTCGGCTGGCTTTCCCCGGGTTCCAGCAGGTAGGCGTCGTTGGTCATCGCCACGTTGCAAAAGCCGCGCGCATGGGGGCCTTCGATCTCGATCACGTCCCAATCGGGACTGGGATCGGTCGTGGGCTTGTGCATGAAGTAGTGATGCGGATAGCCGCTCGGCTGGTAATCGGGCCCCAGATCCACGCAGCAGGCCAGGTCTACCACCTCCCACTTGATCTGTTCCAGCAGGTCGAAGTCTATGCGGGCGTGATAGATAGGGCCGTGGCGGCCGGCATAGGCCACCGGCTCGCACGCCTTGAGGACGCGGGCGATGATCTCGGCCAGGCGTTCGATCTGTTGAGGGCCGAAGCCGCGCTGGGTGATCCATGGGGTGCCCAGGCGGATGCCCGACGGGCTGCGCGCGCTCTTGTCGCCGGGGATCGTGTTGCGATTGAGCACGATGCCGGCCAGGTCGAGGATGCGCGCGGCGGGATCGCCCATCAGCGGGGTGCCCTTGAGGCCGTCGGGGCTGACGCCGCTTTTGGCCCGAATGCTCTTGCAATCCACGAGGAGCATGTGGGTGTCGGTGCCGCCGTAGGGGATGCGCAGGCCGTGGCGTTGCAGCGCAGCGGCCAGGTGCGCGGCGTTCGCCACCACCTGGCGTTGGAGGCGGATGAACTCGGGCATGCGGGCCACCTTGAACGCCACTGCCATGCCGGCGATGGTGTTGACGTGCGGTCCGCCCTGTTCGCCCGGGAAGACGGCCGCATCTATCTTCTCGGCCAGTTTCTTGTCGGTGGTCAGGATGCAGGCGCCGCGCGGGCCGTAGAGGGTCTTGTGTGTGGTGAAGCTGACGACATCGGCGTAGCCGATCGGGCTGGGCACGACGCCGGCCGCCACCATGCCCGCGATATGGGCGATGTCGGCCAGCAGGTAAGCGCCGACCGCATCGGCGATCTTGCGGAAGCGGGCCCAATCGGGCATCCACGGGTAGGAGGTGAAGCCGGCGATGATCATCTTGGGCCGATGTTGTTTCGCCAGCTCTTCGATCTGATCGTAATCCAGCCGCTCGGTGGTCGGATCAATGCCGTAAGAGACGATCTTGTAGAGCTTGCCCGATCGGTTGGCCGGGCTGCCGTGGGTCAGATGGCCGCCGTGGAGCAGGCTCATCCCCATGACGGTGTCGCCGGGCGCCACCAGGGCATCGTAGATCGCGGCGTTGGCCGGCGAGCCGGAAAGGGGTTGCACGTTGGCGTAGATGGCCTCGGGGCCGATGCCGTTGGCCGCAAACGCTTCGGCCGCGCGGCGCCGGGCCAGCGCCTCCAGGATGTCCACATATTCCACGCCCTTGTAGTAGCGCTGGTCGGAATTGCGGCGATAGGTGGCAAGCTGGACTTCGTAGTCGAGGATCTGCGCCTCCGTAAGGCCATGGGTGGCCGGATCGGGATACCCTTCGGCGTAGATGTTCTGGAACACCGAACCGAGCGCCTCGCGCACGGCTTCGGGCGCCTGGCTCTCGGAAGGGATCAGGATCAGCTTGCGCGCCTGGCGTTCGCGCTCGTATTCGATGAGCCCGGCCACGGCCGGATCGAGAACGGTGAGCCTGGTTTGAAAGAAGTCGAGCATAACAGCTCCTTGACAAAGGATAGAAATCCTTCGCGCGTACAGCATTATGTGAGCACGCGATCGGCGGCCTGCCAGCCGGAGGCCAACGCCGCGCCGGTCGAACCGGCGATCAGGTAGTCGCCGCAGAAATAGACCGGACCTTCTTGGGGATCGGCCTTGAACGCCTTGAGCGCGGTGAGATAGCCCGGCGGCATGGCCGGCAACTTGCGCGGCCAGCGGAAGACCATCTGATCCACGATGCGGCCCGCGAAGGCCGGCACTGCGCGCTCCACCTCGGCGGTGATGATCCGGCGCAGTTCTGCGTCGCTCATCTGCGGATCGTACAGGTGCGCCTTCAGGTCGCTCATGGCGAGCAGCCGGCCGTCGGGCTTGCGGCTCCAGCCGAGCGCCGAGAGCTGCCACGGCTCTTTGCGCGGGAACATGATCCCGCCCCGGTCCAGCGCCGGATCGTCGTGTTCGATCAGATGATAGACGATGCCCACGCGCGTGTAGCGCACCTGGGGAAAGAAAGCTCGCCAGGCCGGCCGCGGGTCTTCAAACAGATCGAGCACCGTATCGCCGGTTACGGCTATCACCACCACATCGGCGTCCAGAGATGCCGTTCGGCCATCCTGGGCGTACATCACCCGCGCGCCGCGGCCGTCGGCCGCCGGAACGATGCGCGTGACGCGGGCCCCGGTCGTCACATCCAGGCGGCTCGCCAGGGTCTCGGTGAAGAAGCCCAGGCCGCCTTTGAAGGTGTAGAGCTTCGTGCTCAGGTAATTGCCGAAGAGGAGCAGCGTCATCTTGGCCGAGAGGTCGTCGGCCGTGTAGCCGCAGAAGACATCCATGGTCGGCTCGACCCAATACTCGAACAGCTCGCCGCTGATCTTGCGGTAGAAGAACTGTTCCATGGTCTCGCTATCGTCCCCCGGCGCGGCCTCGGGATGATAGGGGTCGTATCGGCTATAGCGCAACAGGTAGGGCAACAGTTTGATCAGGCTAAGCCGGGCGGCCAAAGAGAGTCCTTTCCAGGTCAGGAACTGGAGCGGCGCCATGAAGTTGACCGTGTACACCCGGCCGCCGCGCATGACGCCGACCTCGAATCCGACCTGCTCCTCGCTATAGTTGACCAGCTTGTCTCGGATGCCGAGTTCATCCACGAGCCGGAGCAGGTGCCTTTCCGCGCCCGACACGAACTCGGCGCCCGGATCAATGGCATGGTCGTGCCAGTGGATGGTGATCACGCGGCCGCCTACATGGGGCGCCGCTTCGAGCACGCGCACCGCCAGCCCGGCCTGTTGGAGCCGATAGGCCGCGGTGAGCCCTGCGATCCCCGCGCCGACGACGATGGCTTGTTTGGTGGCCATGGCGATCTCCTATTCTCGAAAGTGCTCGCCGTTACTCCGGAACAGCGCCCTACCCTGCACCGTCCCGATGCCGGGGAGCGATTTACCCCCACCCCCGTCCCCGCCCCCTAAGAGGGGGCAGGGAGAAGTCGAAACGGGGTTTTGGCGGGGGGGGGGGGCGCCCCCCCCACCCCCCCCCACCCCCGGACCCCCCGGGGGGGGTGTTTTTCCCACCCCCCCCCCCCCCCCCCCCCGCCTGGGGGGGCGGTTCGTCCGCCCCCGGGGGGGGGGGGGGGCGCCCCCCCCCCCCCCCCCAAAACCCCACTCAGCCGATTCCCCCTCTCCCGCAAGCGGGAGAGGGGGTCAGGGGGTGAGGGCGTTTGTCTGATCGCACAACACGCGAGACAAAGGTGAACACTGACCCTGTTCTCCGGCGCTTGCCCCGCTTCGATAATGCGGATATAATCCGCCTACGCGTATTATATTATCGGCGCCGGATTATCGCAATTTCATTGCCAAGGACTCCATTATGCCAGCTCTCCCGCATCCTCAACCCAAACGGCGGTGGCTGTCGGTCGTGGCGCTGGCCGCGGCCGCCTTCGTAGACAGCAGCGAAAACGAAGCGCTCTCCATCCTCTGGCCGAAGATGTACCCCGCGCTGGGACTGCGCGCGGGACAGCTCGGCCCCGTGCTGGGCATCAGCGATCTGATCCGCACGCTCACCTTGCCGTTCTGGGGTTGGGCCGCCGACCGCTTTTCCCGCAAGGCGCTGCTGGTGGGGATCACCGGGCTGTGGGGCGGTTGGACTCTGGTCATCGCCTTTGTCCACACCTTCAGCCAGCTTCTGGCGGTGCGCATCCTGTCATCGCTCGGCCTGGGCGTGCTGTGGCCCACCGCCTTCTCCCTGCTCAGCGACCTGTTCGAGAGCCGGCGTCGCGGCACCGCGGCCGGCGTGATGACCGCCGTCAGCTACTGCGGGACGGTGACCGGCTTCATCGTCTTGCCCATGCTGGCCGGCATCGGCCCGGACACGTGGCGACTCGGCTTCATTGCCATGGGCGCGGCGAGCATCCTCACCGGCCTCTTCCTGTTGACCCTCTATGAACCCCCGCGCGGCGCGGCCGAGCCGGAACTGAGCGATGTGATCAGCGAGGAGGCGGCCGCGCGCTACGCCTTCCGCGTGCGCGACCTGCCGGCCATTGCCAAGGTGCGCAGTTGGCGGGTATTGCTCTTCCAGAATTCGGTGGACAACATCGCCATGGCCGTGCTGTTCGGCTGGTCCTTCGTCTGGCTCGACAGCCTGGGGCTGGGCGATCAGGCTTTCATGGTGGTCGTCCTGCTCACCCTGGGCACGTTGACCGGCCACCTGTTCTTCGGCTGGTTGGGCGATCGCCTGGAGCGCAGTCATCCGACCTATGGCCGCGTCACGATGGCGCTGCTCGGCTTGACGTTGACCGCGCCCTCGTTGGCGGCTTTCATCGCCTTCGGCCAGC
>JBBIKA010000004.1:39667-51371 GCA_037445695.1 Chloroflexota bacterium | reverse complement strand
AGCGAGATCACCATCGGCGATGGCGCATTCATCACCCTCGGCTCGGTGGTCACACGCAACGTCGCGGCGGGACAACGCGTCACGGGCAATTTCGCGATTGACCACGAGAAGTTCATCGCGTTTCTAAGGACGATTCGTTGAGATGCGCGTCCTGCATCTGCCCCTGAACATCGCCTCTCAGGCCAGCGTGACCGTGCGGGCGTTGCGCAGTCTGGGCGTCGAAGCGCGCGGGATCGTGGTCAGCCCGGCGATCGTCCAATCGGCCGATGAGCTGGAGGTTGTGGCGATTGCGGCCCGGCCGCGCGGCCGGCGGCTGCTCGACGCGCTGCATCGGCTGCCCTTCATCCTGGCCGCGATCCGTTGGGCCGATGTGTTGCACTGGCATTATGGGACGACGGCGCTGCCCTGGCGCCTGGATCTGTACTGGGCCAGGATGCTGCGCAAGCCGGGGGTGGTCGAGTTTTGGGGCTCGGATATTCGCATCCCCGAAGTCGAGGCGGCCGACAATCCCTATTACGCCAGGCTGGGCCTGGATTACGAGTACGGCCGGGCGGAGAGCTATGCCGGATCGCGGCGGGTGCAGAGGCTCTTCGCCAGGGCGGGCGTGGCTTGCTTGATCTCCTGCCACAGTCTGCGGCCGTATCTGCAGCCCGATCTGTTTCCGCGGCCATACTTCGTGCGCCAGCGGATCTGGTTGCCCGATTTCACGCCGACGCCGCCCGATGGGCAGAACCGACGCCCGGTCCTCGTCCATAGCCCCAGCGCGCCGGTCGCGAAGGGCACCGCAGCTGTATTGGCGGCAGTGGAAAAGCTCAAAGCACGCTACGATTTCGACTTTCGGTTGATCCAAAACATGCCGCGGCATCAGGCCTTGCAGGTCGTGAAAGAGGCAGATCTCTTTCTGGATCAGTTCGTGTTGGGCGGCTATGGCCTGGCGGCCCTGGAGGCGATGGCGTTCGCCAAGCCGATCGTGTTGTACGTTAAACCTTCCTTGCTGGCGCAGTATCCGGCCGATCTGCCCGTGATCAACGCCACCCAGGATAACCTGGCCGAGGTCCTGGCGCCGTTGTTGGCCGATGCCTCCCTGCGCTATGAGCTAGGACGCCGCAGTCGGGCGTATGTCGAGCGCTATCACGACGCGCTGGCGATCGGCCGGCAATTGATCGGCATCTACGAGGAGCTGCGGGCCGGAGGACGACCATGAGCGCGCGCGTGTGCATGCTGGTGCGCAACGATTGCCGCACCGACTACCGGGTCCTGAAGGAGGCGGCTTCGCTGGCGCGCGCAGGCTATGTTGTCACGGTCGTCGCGCTGAACATCTATGGCCCGGCCGAAACAGAAGTGCGCGAGGGGTTCCGCATCGTGCGCGTGCCGGTAGCGCGGGCGCGGACGCGCATCGGCCGCGGGGTCAACCTGCTGCCGAGGGCGATCTGGCGCATGGCGCAGGCGGCAGCCGACCTGCAAGCCGACGTCTATCACGCGCACGACTCGGATGCCGTGCTGCCGGCGTGGCTGGCCGTCCGGCGCGTGGCGGCCGGCCGACTGCTCTACGATGCGCATGAGGTGGGTTTCATCACGTTGCGCGAGAGCGTGCATTCCTGGGGGCCATTGCTCGGGTTGCTCAACTGGCTGTGGAGCCTGCTCACCGATCAGATCGTCCGCCGACGCGTGGATGCGGTCATCACCGTCAACGATGTGCTGGCCGATCTACAGGCCGCGCACTACCGCATCCCGCGGCCGGTCGTGGTGATGAACTGCCCACCGCGACCTACCCTCCCGGCCGCGCGGAGCACGCTCCTGGCCGAGAAGATCGGCGTCAGCCCGGAGACGCCCATCGTGATCTGCAGCGGGATGTTTTCCCTGGAACGGGGCGATGGGCCCGGCCTGGAGAATTTGCTGCGCAGCGCCGCGCTCCTCCATCGCGGGGTCGTGGTGGTGATGGGCAATGTCGGCGTGCACGAGCAGTTTGCCCCGCTGCGGGGCCTGGTCCGCTCGCCGGAGCTGGCCGGCCGCGCCTTCACATTGCCTCCGGTGCCGCCCGATCAGGTGGCTGCCCATCTGGCGTCCGCCAGCATCGGCGTCATTCCCTTGCAACTGCGTAGCCTGTTTCGCTACGCGTCGCCCAACAAGCTGTTTGAGTATATAGCTGCCGGGTTGCCTGTTGTCTATGGCGATATGCCGCCCGTGCAGGCCATCTGCGCGCAGTACGGCTGTGGCTTGCCGTGTGATCCGGGCTCGCCGACCTCGATCGCCGATGTGCTCAATCGGTTGCTGGACGATGCCGACCTGTATGCCCGCATGCGAAACGCCGCGTTGGCCGCGGCGCAGGTGTACAATTGGGAGGCGCAAGAACAGGCACTCCTGGGCGTCTATCGCCGCCTGTTGCCGCCCGATCAGCTCGCAACGCACAGCACACCATGATCCGCCTGCGCCATCTGGTCAAGGACACATCGGTCTACGGGCTGGTCAGCGCGGCCCGCAGCCTGGTGGGCCTGCTGCTCGTGCCCATCTACACGCGCGTCTTCCTGCCGGGCGACTACGGCCAGATTGACACCCTGACGACCCTGGTCGCGTTCCTCACGCTGGCCGCCACGTTGGGCATGGATACCGCGGCCGCGCTCTATTTCTACGATAACGAGGGCGAAGCCGACCGCGGCCGGATGATCACGACGGCCATCGCCACGCGCGTCGGTCTTTCTGCGCTGTTCGCGGCGATCATCAGCCTGCTGGCGCCGACTATCTCCCTTGCGCTCTTTCGCAGCGAGGCCGTGGCCGGCACGGTCCGCATTGCCATCTGGACAGCCCCGGCAAACGCGTTGGCGGGCTTCCTTATCGAGCTGCTGCGGCTGAGCCGGCGGCCCTGGATCTATGCCGGGCTGGCGGTCGCCAACCTGTTGCTGGGCGTCGGCCTGAGCATCCTCTTCGTGGTGGGCCTGGGCTGGGGCGTAGATGGCGCGTTCGGCGGGCCCCTGTTGGCGGCCGTGCTGATCCTGCCGGCGGGCTTCTGGGCCACCCGCCGGCTGTTGGCGCCGGGCTTTTCCCGCGTCTGGCTGCGGAAACTGCTGCACATCGGCCTGCCCCTCATCCCCACCGCGCTCGGCGGCTGGCTGATCGCGTATTCGAACCGCTACTTTCTGCTCCATTATGGCTCGGCCGCCGACGTGGGGCTGTTGGCCGTGGGCAACAAGGCCAGCGCGCCGCTCGCGCTTTTCACCAGCGCATTCCTGACTGCCTGGGGGCCGTTTGCGTTCTCGATCCAGAAGCAAGAGAACGCCCCCCTGGTCTACGCCAAGGCGCTGACCTATTTCTGGCTTGTAGCGGGCATGGGAGTGATCGTTGTGACGCTGTTCGCCAAAGAAATGCTCCTGGTGTTCACGACTACGAGCTACCTGGCCGGCGCAGCCGTATCGGGCCTGATGGCGCTCCAGCTTGCTGCCGATGCCAGCTACTACATCGTGAGCATCGGCACGGTGCTGGCGAAGCAGACCCGGCTGCTGGCCTACAGCGTGCCCGCCGCTGCGGCCGCATGTGTGGTCTTTAACGTGCTTCTGATCCCGCGCCTCAGCTACATCGGCGCGGCGTCGGCCGCCATGTTAGCCTACAGCACGTCGGCGCTCCTGGTCTATTTCCTGGCGCAGCGCGTCTATCCAGTGCCCTACGAAACGGGCAAAGTGCTGAGCATTATCGTGTTGTGCATTCTGGCGTGGCTGGCCACATTGGCAGCCAATCGGCTCGACCTGTGGCCGGCGATCGGCGTCAAGGTGATTCTGCTGGCTGCGTTCGGGGCGGCGCTTTTTTTCCTGCGCATCGTCGGGTTGAACGAGATCAACCTGGGGCTGGGATGGGTGCGGCGCTGGTTGCGCGTTGGCTTCTCCGGGTAGGTGCGATATGTGTGGCATCGTCGGACTGGTTCACTTCGACGGCCGGCCGGTGGACGCGGCCGCCCTGCTCGCCATGGCCGCTGCCATCCGCCACCGCGGGCCGGATGATGTCGGCTACATCCTGGGCGCTGCCGCGGACGGCCGACACGCGATCTTCGGCGGCGACGATACGCCCGCCGCGGTGTTCGGCTACCCGTTGCCCTACGCGCCGACCGAACGCCTGACGGCCGCGGCGACGGCCGCCGCGAGCTATTCGCTCGGCCTGGCGAACCGCCGGCTCGCCATTGTGGATCTGACGCCGACCGGCCACCAGCCGATGTGCAACGAGGACCGCACGCTCTGGATCGTCTACAACGGCGAGCTGTACAACGCGGACGACCTGCGCGCGGAGCTGATCGGCCTGGGCCACCGCTTCGTCTCGCACAGCGACACCGAGGTGATCCTGCACGCGTACGAGGCGTGGGGCGAAGAATGCCCCGCGCGCTTCAACGGCATGTGGGCCTTCGCGCTCTGGGACATTCCCCGGCGCCGGCTGTTCTTCTCCCGCGATCGGGTCGGCATCAAGCCGCTCTACCTATGGCAGGAGACGGGCCGCTTTGCCTTCGCGTCGGAGATCAAGGCCCTGCTGGCGCTCGGCATCCCGCGGCGCGCCAACGAGGCCGCGGTTTACGATTTTCTGGCCGCCAACCTGAGCGACCACACGGAAGAGACCTTCTTTGTGGGGATCCGCGCGTTGCCGCCGGCCCACTCGCTGCTCCTGGATCTGACCACGGGCCGGGCCGTGCCGCGCCGCTACTGGCAGCTCGACCCGACGCGGCGGCTCCGTCTGGCCTCCGATGCGGCCTATGCCGATGCCTTCCGGGAGCTGTTCGAGGACGCCGTGCGCCGACATCTGATCAGCGACGCGCCGGTGGGCACATGCCTGAGCGGCGGGCTGGATTCATCGGCGGTGGTGGGCGTCATCAACCGGCTGATCCGTGAGCGGGGGCTGCGCGTGGTGGGCATGGAGACGCGGCAGAAGACCTTCTCGGCCCGCTATGCGGACGCGCGGCACGACGAGGGCCGCTTCATCGAGGCCGTCGTGGCCGATGCCGGCGTGGATGGCCGCATGATTTATCCGGCCGCCGCCGACCTGCGCGCCCGGTGGCGCGAGCTGTTCTATCACCTGGAAGAGCCGTTCGGCTCGACCAGCATCTTCGCGCAGTGGAACGTTTTCGAGCTCGCCGAGCAATCGGCCGTCAAGGTGACGCTCGACGGCCAGGGCGGCGACGAGCTGCTGGCCGGCTATCTGGGCTTCTTCCCGTTCTATTTCGCCGATCTGGCGGCCGGGCTGCACTGGCGACGGCTGGTGGCTGAGCTGGATCGGCATTGTGCTTTGCACGGCGTCGCGCCGCGGCAGGAATGGCGCAATCTGGCCTCGAACCTGTTGCCCGAAGGGTGGCGGCTGGAGTTGAGGCGCCGCGGCCTCGCGCAGCAGCCGTGGCTGGCGCCGGAATTCGGCGCGCGCCAGGCGGCCGCGGTCCAACGCTGGCGCGCGCCCGCGTTTGCCGGCTCGCGCCTGGCCCGCGGCCTCTATCGCAGCCTGGCTTTCGATCCGCTCCCTTCGCTCCTGCGCTTCGATGACCGCAACTCGATGGCCCATTCCATCGAGTCGCGCGTGCCGTTCCTGGACTATCGGCTGATCGAATTCTGCTTTGCCCTGCCGGCCGGGCAGAAGATCCGGGACGGGGTGACCAAATACATCTTGCGCCAGGCGCTCCGAGGGATCATCCCGGAGCGCGTGCGCACGCGGCACGACAAGATCGGCTTCAGCACGCCCCAGGATGCCTGGCTGGCCGGCGAGCTGGCGCCCTGGCTGCGCGAGGTGTTCACCTCGGCGCAGTTTCGCGGCCGGCCCTATTGGCGGCCCGATGTCGTCCTGGAGCTGCTGGATCGGCATGTGGCCGGCGCCGGCGATCACAGCGCCGTGCTCTGGCGTTGCCTGGCCGTGGAGCTGTGGCATCAGGCGTTTGCCGTCTCGTGAGGCCTGTATGGAGCATCCTTCGTCATCACGCCCCATCGTCTATCTGACGGCCATCGAAGACGTCGCGCAGTCGCCGTTGATCCGGGGACAAGTCATTGCTCTGCTCAAGACGATGGCAGACCGCGGCGCGGCCGGGCCTTTGGCTCTGGTGGCGCTGTACCCTCTGATCAACTGGCAGCGCCAGCGCCGGCGCCTCGCAGCGTTGCGCGACGAACTGGCCGACCACAACATCGCGCTGCATGTATGGCCGATTCTGTTCTTGACCCGGCATTTCTATATGTCGCGTTCGTGGCTGGCGCTGTTTCGCGTTCAGGCCTGGCTGGCCGCGCAGGTCATCGCCCGGCGTCTGCGGCCGGCGATCGTCCATTGTCGCTCTTATCCTGCGGCGCTGATCGGCGCCCAGGTCAAACGCCTGGTCGGCAGCCGATTTGTGTTTGATACCCGCGCCCTATACCCCGAAGAGGGCGCCACCCTGGCGGAAGGCGGCAAATCCGTGTTGCTGGATCAGGCCGCATTTCACACCTGGAAGCAGATCGAGGCCAACCTGTGCCGCATGGCCGACGCAACAGCCGTGGTTTCGCAGCCATCGGTCGCGATCCTGGCCGAGCAATACCCCGACATCGCCGACAAATTGCTGGTTGCACCGACGTGTACGGCGGTCCCGACAGCTGATGATCTGCGCGCCTGGCGCGAGGCGACCCGCCGCAGCCTGGGCCTGTCCGACGAATGGGTCGTTGCCTATGCCGGGTCCTGGTTCGAACCGGAGCCTACACTGGCGCTTTTTCGACGCCTGGCCGCGACTCAGCCCGAGGCGCCATGGCATTTTCTCCTGTTGGTTTCAGCGCGCGCCCAGGGGCAGCGACAATCAGCAGCGGAATCGTTCAAGGCGCTGATGCAGCAGGAGGCAGGCCTGAGCGCAGGATGCACGGTGATCGCCGCGGCGCAGACGGCCGTCGCGGCTCACCTGGCGGCCGCCGACCTGGCCGTGCAGCCCGTTGGCGTTTCTCCGGCCGCCCAAGCCGATCCGCGTTACGTTTTGACGGCGCGAACGCGCCTTTCAGTCAAGTTCACCGAATACCTGGCGGCCGGCCTGCCGGTGATCGTCAGCCGGTGGGCCGGCGCGGCCGCGGCGATCGTGCGGGCACACGATCTGGGGGTGGTGTACGACGAAGTGTCGCCCGCGGAGCTGGCCGCGTGGCTGGCGCGCTGGCAGGTGGCGCGGGCCGATTACCGTCGGCGGGCCTGGCAATATGCGGCCGAGCATTTCGACCTCGTCGCGTTGGCGCGGCAGTACCTGGCCCTGTATGATCGGCTGCTCGGTTCCCGGAGTGCCTGATGGACGCGCTGACCCTTTCTGTGATTGTCGTCTCCTGGAACATGCGCGAGCTGCTGCGCGACTGCCTGCGTTCGGTCGTGCGGGGGCTCTCCCCGGCCGTGCCGCATGAAATCATCGTTGTGGATAATGCCTCGACCGACGGCAGCGCGGCCATGGTGCGCGCCGAGTTCCCGACGGTCACGCTGCTCGTCAACGCGGAGAACTTGGGCTTTGCCCGCGCCAATAATCGGGGCCTGCGCGTCAGCCGGGGCCGTTACATTGTGCTGCTCAACAGCGACACCATTGTGCCGGCCGCCGCGCTCGAAGCCCTGGTCGCCTTCATGGATGCGCATCCCGATGCCGGCGCGGTCGGCCCGCGGCTCTTGCGGCCCGATGGTTCGGTGCAACCTTATGCCTTCGGCGGCGATCCGACCCTGGGTTACCTGCTCCGTCGGGGGATCAACCGGCTCCTCCTTGACCGGCCGCTTCACGACTGGGCTACGGAAGATGTCCGGCCGGTGGATTGGGTCTCCGGCGCGTGTTTGATGGTGCGCCGCGCGGCGATCGAACAGGCGGGACTTCTGGACGAGCACATCTTCATGTACTTCGAAGACAACGATTGGTGTTTGCGCATCCGTCGGGCAGGATGGCGTGTATATTACGATCCGCAGGTCGCCATCACGCACATCGGCGGACAGGGCCTGGTGCGCAACCCGGCCGCGGCGCGGGCCTATCGCGAAAGCCTCCGCTATTTCTACCGCAAGCATTACGGCCCGACGGCCAATCGGCTGTTGTCGCTCATGCTGGCGATTTACGCGCGGTTGGTCGGAGATGCAGAGAAGAGAAGGTGAGCCCTGAGCGCCGACGACGCGTCACAGGACGCCGGCTGCGGCCTGGCGGTATACGGCGATCGTTTCGGCCGCCGCGCGCGGCCACGAGAAGCGGCTCGCCTGGACCAGCCCCCGCTTCCGTAGAGCTTCCGCCAGATCGCGATCGGTCAACACGCGGCGCAGGGCGGCGGCGAGCGCATCGGCATCCAGGGGGTCGCACAACAACGCGGCGGCCTCTCCGCCGCGGCCGATCGAGGCGGGCTCGCTTTCCCCCTGAAGGCCGCCGACGATCTCAGGGAGCGAAGCGGTGTTCGAGCACACCACCGGTGTGCCGCACGCCATTGCCTCCAGCACGGGCAATCCGAATCCCTCGAACTCGCTGGGAAACGCCAGCGCCTGCGCGCCGGCATAGATCGCCGGCAGGTCGGCATCGGGCACG
The DNA here is from genome assembly GCA_037445695.1 of Chloroflexota bacterium. Lineage (GTDB taxonomy): Bacteria > Chloroflexota > Anaerolineae > CG2-30-64-16 > CG2-30-64-16 > CAKZKT01. The sequence continues at coordinate 42,883 of JBBIKA010000004.1, read as the reverse complement.
AAGCCGGGGAAGAGCACGGCTTGCCGCGCCGGCGATTGCTCCAGCCGGCCGAAGAAGTCGTCGTACAACCAGCCCCGCTTGCCCACGATGACCAAGGCATCGGTCAGGTTTTCGGCCCGAAGTCGTTCGAACGCGATCAGCAAGCGGCCCAGGTTCTTGCGCGGTTCAATTGTGCCTACGAAGAGCAGGTAACGTTCGGGCAAGCCGTATCGGCTGCGCACGGCCGCGACGCGCTCGGGTGGCTGGGGGCGAAAACGGGGGTCGGCCGCCTCATAGATCACGGTAATCTTGTTGGCCGGCACACCGTAAGCGGCCATCACATCGCGTTTGCTCTGCTGCGACACGGCGATAATGTGATCGGCGCGGCGGCAGAAGAGCGGCATGGTGAGGTTCAGATACCAGCGGTTGAGCGGCTTGTGATGTTGGGGATAGCGCCGGAAGATCAGGTCGTGGACGGTGAGCACGGTGGGGATGCCCCGCAACGGCAGCAGCAGATGTTCGGTCGCGTGGAACAGCTCTGCGTCGGGAAGCAAGCGGTCGAAGCCAACACGCGCCAGTTGTCCGGCCCAGACGAGCAGTCGCCACGGCTTGTAGCCCAGGCTCACGGTGCGGCCGGGCACGTGCTCCAGAGCGGTCAGCGGCTCGATGCCGGCCTCGCGGTTGTAGAAGAACGCCAGGCGGCTTCCCAGTTGTGCGACCAGCTCGCGGGCCAGGCTCTCGGCGTAGCGGCCCAGGCCGGCGCGGCGGTGGACGGCCGCGGAGATATCGAGATAGATCGTCATCTCAAAAACTCCACAATCCCGCGCACGCGGCCAGGAAGACGAGCACGCTGATGTAGCCGTTGACGGTGAAAAAGGCCAGGTTCACCCGGCTCAGGTCGTCGGGCTTGACCAGGCTGTTTTCCCACCACAGCAGGGCCGCCACCAACACCACGCCCAACCAGAACGGCCACCCCAGCCGCAGCGTCCAGCCGGCCGCGGCCAGCAGGAGCACGGTCAGGACGTGGTTGGCGCGGGCCACGCGCAGCGCGCGCGCGTTGCCGAAGCGCGCCGGCACCGAGTGCAGTCCCTCTCGGCGGTCAAACCCGGTATCCTGGCACGCGTAGATGATATCGAAGCCGGCCATCCAGAAGGTCACCGTCAGCCAGAGCAGCCACGGCGCGGGGTGCGCCAGCGAGCCGGTCACCGCGGCCCAGGCGCCGGCCACCGCCATGCCGTCGGTGAAGCCCAAGATCCAGTGGCTGAGCCACGTGAAGCGCTTGGTGTAGCTGTAGCCGATCAGGAAGAGCACCGCGGCCGGCAACAGCGCGAGCACGAAGCGGTTCAACTGCCAGGCGGCCAGCGTCAACACCGCCAGCGCGCCGGCCGCGATGGCCCGCACCGCGGCCGGGCTGATCTCCCCGCGGGGCAGGGGCCGATTCTGCGTGCGGGGATTGCGCGCATCGTAAAAGCGGTCGGCCAGGCGATTGACCGCGAACGCCACCGTGCGGGCCGCGGCCATCGCCACGGTGATCCAGAGGAACGTGCGCCAGCCCGGCCAGCCGCGCGCCGCCAGCACCATCCCCAGGTAGGCGAAGGGCAACGCGAAGATGGTGTGCTCGAACTTCACCAGCTCCAGGAAGACACGCACCTGTCTCATGGGATGCCGTACTCCGCCCAGCGATCTTCCACCAGCGCCTTGATCGCCTCGGGCATGGCGACCATCTCCGGCCAGGAGCGCGTGTAGCCGTCGGCCGGGCCCTTCGCGGTGGCGTCAATGCCGATCTTGCCGCCGTAGGCGAAGCGGTAGGAGGCATGATCCAGCGCGTCGGTGGGTCCTTCCTGGATCACCACATCGCGCGCCCAATCCACGTTGCCGAAAAGGTGCCAGTACGCCTCGGCCGTGTTCTGGACGTCCACATCCTCGTCGAAGACGACGATCGCCTTGGCGAGCATCATCAGCCCCAGGCCCCACAGGCCGTTGATCACCTTGCGCGCATGGCCGGGATAGCGCTTGCGGATGCTCACCAGCACCAGGTTATGAAACACCCCCTCGGCCGGCATGTTGATGTCCACCACTTCGCTGAGGAAGAGCCGGATGAGGGGCAGGAAGAGCCGCTCGGTCGCCTTGCCCATCCAATAGTCTTCCATCGGCGGCCGGCCCACCACCGTGGCCGGGTAGATGGCCGCCCGGCGATGGGTGACCGCGGTCACGTGCATGACGGGGTAGTCCGCGACCGGCGTGTAGTAGCCGGTGTGATCGCCGAACGGCCCTTCCGGCCGCGTCTCGGCCGGATCCACGTAGCCCTCGATGACGATCTCCGCGTCCGCGGGGACCTCCAGCGGCTGGGTGACGCAGCGCACCAGCGGCACCGGCCGGCCCCGCAACCAGCCCGCCAGCAGGAACTCGTCTATGTTCGGCGGCAGTGGCGCGGACGCACACCACATCGTGGCCGGATCGCCGCCCAGGTTGATCGCCACCGGGATCCGCACGTCGCCCAGGCGGCGGGCCGTGCGCTCGTGCTCCGCGCCGCCCTTGTGGATCTGCCAGTGCATGCCCAGGGTATGGCCGTCGTGCACCTGCAGGCGATACATGCCCACGTTGCGCACGCCGCTCGCCGGGTCGCGGGTGATCACGGCCGGCAGGGTGATGTAGCGGCCGCCATCTTTGGGCCAACACTGGAGGATCGGCAGCCGGTCCACCGTGGCCTCCTCGCCGGTGAGCACCACCTCTTGCACCGGTGCGCGGCGCACCAGATGGGGCCTCAGGCCGACGCTGCGCAACGCAGCCAGCAGGTCGCCGGCGCGCTCCAGCGTCGGCCCCCAGCCGCGCGGCAGCTCGGGCCGCAGCAGGGCGGCCAGCCGCTCGGTCAGCTCGTCCAGGCGCTCCACGCCGAGCGCCCAGGCCATGCGCCGGGCCGAGCCGAACAGGTTGATCGCGACCGGCATCTCGTAGCCGTGCACGTTCTCGAAGAGCAGCGCCTTGTTGGCTTCGGCGCGCCCCTTGCTGATCCGGTCCACGATCGCGCTGATCTCTAGCGTCGCGCTTACCGGCGCCTTGACCCGCACCAGTTCGCCGGCATCTTCCAGCCGGCCGATGAATTCACGTAAATCGCGATAAGCCATCGTCGTCCTGTTTGGCTTGCGGCGACGGGTCGCCGCTTTTGGCTTGCGGCGATGCGTCGCCGCTTTCGGATTGCGGCGCTACGGCGCCGCTGTTCGATCACAAAGCGGGGAC
>JBBIKA010000004.1:0-39567 GCA_037445695.1 Chloroflexota bacterium | reverse complement strand
CTACGGCGCCGCTGTTCGATCACAAAGCGGGGACTCCGTCCCCGCAATCCAAAGCGGAGACACGTCTCCGCAATCCAAAGCGGAGACACGTCTCCGCAATCCAAAGCGGAGACACGTCTCCGCAATCCAAAGCGGAGACTTCGTCCCCGCAATCCAAAATTAGTTCGGCCCTACGGCGTACAGTTCCCCGTACTTCTCCCGCAGATACGCGATATACGGCTCGATGCTCAGCGGGCCGCCGGTCACCCGCTCGACCAGCTCGGCCGCGGTGAACTTGCGGCCGTGCTGATAGATGTGCTCGCGCAGCCAGCCGTGCAGCGTCGCGAACTCCCCGCGGCCGATCTCGGCCGGGATCTTGGGATGCGCCGCGCGCGCGGCCGCGAAGAACTGTGCGCCGAGGATGTTGCCCAGCGTGTAGCCCTGGAACGCGCCCCCGATGACCCCGGCGTACCAGTGCACATCCTGCATGCAGCCGTCCTTGTCGTCCGGCGACGCGATCCCCAGGTCGGCCTGGTAGCGCGCCCGCCACGCCTCCGGCAGGTCGGCGATGGCCAGCTTGCCCTCCAGCAGCGCCAGCTCCAGGTCGAAACGGATCATGACGTGCAGGTTGTAGGTCACCTCATCGGCGGCGGTGCGGATGAGGGAGCGCTCGACCTTGTTGATCGCCCGGTAGAAGGTGTCGAGCGGTACGGCGCCGAGCTGCTCGGGGAAGACGGCCTGGAGCTTCGGGTAGAAGTGGCTCCAGAAGGGCCGGCTGCGGCCCACCAGGTTCTCCCACAGCCGCGACTGGCTTTCGTGCACGCCCGCCGAGGTGCCTTCGGCCAGGGGCGTGCCCTCGTAGGCCATGGCGATCCCCTGTTCGTACATGGCGTGGCCCGCTTCGTGCATGACCGCAAACAGGTTCTCGCCCAGATCCCCTTCGTCCACACGGGTGGTGATGCGCACGTCGCCCAAGGAGAACTTCGTGGTGAACGGGTGATGGGTCTTGTCGAGCCGGCCGCGGTTGAAATCGTAGCCGAACTGCCGGATGACCTCCAGGGCGAAGTCCCACTGCGCTTTTTCCGGGAAGTGTTGGCGCAGGCAAGAATCGTCGGCCGGCGGCTGGGCGGTGATCGCCTGGACGATGGGGACGAGCTGCTCGCGCAACCGGCCGAAGAGGGGCCGCAGGATGGCGACCTTCATGCCGTAGTCGGCCCAATCAATCAACGGATCGGCGATGTGTTCGTAGGGCGCGAAGTAATCGGCGAGCTGCCGGCTGAGGTCGAGGGTCTTCTCCAGCAGCGGCCGGACGCGGGCGAAGTCGTTGGCCGGCCGCGCCTCGGCCCAGACCTGGTACGATTCGGCCATGTGGGCGGAGAGCTGCGCCACGAACGCCGCTGGGATGCGCGTGGCCCGCTCGAACTCGCGGCGCGCCACGCGGATCAGCGCCGCGTCGTCCGCGTCGTAGGGCAGGCTCTCCTCGTAAGGTCGCAGATCGTCGAGCAGCCGGCCCAGCGCCGGGTCGGTGAGCCGTTCGTGCGCCAGCCGGCTCAGCAGCGCCGATTGCCGCGCGCGTGCCGGCCCGCCGCCCGGCGGCATATAGGTGCTCTGGTCCCAGCCCAACAACGCGTTAATCAGTTGGAGGTCGGCGATCTCTTGCCAACGAGCTTTCAGTTCTTGTAGCTTTGAGTTCACGGTGTGTGCTCCTTGAAGAGTGGTGGGGGTGAGATGGCATCGCGCCCCGCGTTGACCGCGGCCTTGCCGCGGTATTGCGAAAAGAATTTTGCATTACGGGTTTTTGAGTTGTTGTAAGACGCCGTCCAACCGCGTGAGGTCTTGCGCCAGCAGGCGGGCCAGTTCGCGGCCGGCCCGGATCAGATAGCCCTGGCGCTGATCGGGCGGCCGGGCTTGCGCGGCCTGGCGCAGAGCTGCCACCGTCAACGCGTCGGCCGGCAGATCGGCGGCGACTACCACGAAGCGCAACCAGTCATGCCGATCGGTAAAGCGCACCACTTCCGCCGGCCCGCACGGGTAGATGCGGTCCAGGGTGCCGGGCGGATAGGGCGGCAGGCGATGATAGATCTCGAGCCCGTTGCCCCACCCCACGACCAGCACATCCACCGCCACAGGCACCTGCCGGCGCTGGCGCTGATCGGCGATGTATTCTTCGTTTTCGATGCCCGCGGCCACGAGCTGGCGCACGAACGGATCATCCTCGACCGTGATGTTGCTGACCAGTCCGTAGGTCACGCTGCCATCGGCGTTCTCCGCGCGCACCAGCGCGCCGAACGCCGGCAGCGCCGGGCTGCCGGCGGCCAGCGGCTGCTGGCAGCCCACCGTGAAGCGGGTCGTGCTCGCCCGCAGCACCCGGCCGATGACGCCGCGTGCCATCTCTGTGCCGTCTGGAGAAGCGATCATGTGAATTTGTTCTCCTCTTTCTGCGCGTGCTATGTCACCCGTTTCAAGTCGGCCTTGGTCGAGAGCTGCGGCAACAGGCCGTGACGCAACATGAACTGGCCAACCATCCGTTCCAGGTCGGCGCGTTCGGCCGCACCTACCACGGCCAGCTCATGGGCCCGGGCCAGGACATATGGATAGCCGGTGAGCCGGCAATCTTCGTAAATGGCCTGGTGCACGCAATCGAGCGCCTCGGGGTCCTGGCCGGCCCATGCCGGCAGCTCCAGCCGCACGATGTTGGCATCGCTCTCGCCCGCCTTACGGGCCACGTTGAGATAACAGAAAACGATCTGCTCTTCGTCATTCACCGGCTCTTCGGCGAGCTCCGTTTCTTCTTCCAGCGCAAAGAGCGCCGTGCGCTGGCCGGGCAACAGATCGGCAAAGAGGGCCCGATCGGTCAGGTAGCGGAACGGGCCCTCGCGCAACGCGACGCGCGTGATCTGCTCGGCCGGCAGGCCGATGAGCTCCAGGATGCGCAGCACGTAACCGCTGTCGGGCCGGTCCACATAGCCGACCGGGATGGCGCGCGCGGCTCTCAGCCGGCGAAGCTGGCGCCGAAAGTGTTGGGCCTGGCGCCGGGCCTCCCGCGCATCCGTTTGGCTCGTCCAGGGGCGCAAAGGCCCGTCCGTGATCGTGATGATCGGTCGCTGCGGAGCCCCGCGCGCGCGTTCCTGCTCGGCCAGGTCGGCCAGGGTCTCGATCTCCCGCCGATCGCGCTGCGCGTTCACGTATTCGACATCGTGCATCTGGCCGGCTTCGTCGTAGAGGTCGCTCGTCTCGAAGAAGATCTGGGGTGTCGAGCTGACCGAGGGCGCCTCGCCACTGCCCTGCCGCAAGATGATGCTGCCGGTGTTGACCAGGAAGTAGGGCGCCAGGCCATGGCGATCGGGGTACACTTGGCTGCCGTCGGCGGCGATCAAGGTCGCGGGCCGCGGGGGATGCATGGGCATCAGGCGCAGATCGAGCCGGCCGGCAAGGGGAACGGCCCCCCGCCGCCAGGCATCGCGCGCGCGGGCGACCGCGATCTTGTCGAGCAGCTCGTCGGTCACGTGGCCGTATTCCTGCAACAGCCGGCGCGCCGCCGCGATGCGCGCATTCTCCGCGTGCTGGCGTTGTGCCAGCGCCCTCCCCATCGCTTCCACCTGATCCGTCAGCTTGTTCAGCTCCAGCGCCACGCGTTCCTCCGGGCATCTTGCCCATCATCCGCGATCGGGTAGGCGAAGGCAAAGCCTTCGCCTACCCGATGGGTTTCTTGGGGCACGACCTGCCTCAGCCCTTTCCCTGCCTCCTCAGATGCGTCAACTTAACGTCTACGGTTGCCTCCGTCCCCGTGAGAAGACCCCTCCCCCGGCCCCTCCCCTATACGGGGAGGGGAGTGATTCTCCGCCTTCCCTCGTAGGGAAGGGGGTCGGGGGGTTAGGTCTTCCTCGCAGGGAAGGGGGTGGGGGGTAGGTTTCCCTCGCAAAGAAGGGGGCCAGGGGTTAGGTTTCCCCTCTTTTTCCCCTTTTCCTCCGAAGACGCAACCGGCGGATGAGCCGCGCCATTATTATAGCCGAAGGCGGACAATCCGGCCAAACGGTTGACAAAACCTGCAGGCTGACATACAATGCAAGCGCTGTTGGTTGGCAGCCGCCTTGACGCAAGGAGAACTCCACATGGGTGACTCATTTCGCACCGTCGTCGTCCAGTTCAGCAGTTCGGGAGGACGCGGCCAGCCGCGCGCGAGCAACGTGCGCGCCGTGGAGCCGGCCACCGGCCTGCCGGGCTCTGAGCGGGGCAACCTGTACGTCCTGATCGAAGCAGCGGGAAGCGGCGGCGGCCATGCGGCGCTCTATCGTCAGATGCTGAATGCCGCTCAGAGCGCGTTCTATGAGACGACCGGCGGCACGTCGGCGGCGCTGCTGCGTGCGGTGCGCGCGGCCCACCTGGTGTTGGTGCGCGCCAATGAAGCTTTGCCCGAAGCGAACTGGCGCGCCGGGATCAGTTGCGCGGCGTTGAAGGACGGGGAGTTGACCATTGCCCAGGCCGGCCCGGCCCTGGCCATGGTAAGCCACCCCAAGACCATTGATCAATACCCGGCTCAGCCGGGCTCGGTCGGCCCGGCATTGGGCGGGCCGGAGCGCCCCGAGATCGAGTTGTATCGCACGACGATGGAGCCGGGCAGCATCTTGATGTTGGCGCAGAGCGACTGGCTGCACGTTGTGCCGGCCGAATCGTTGGCCGCGGTGGTGGCGGCCGAGAATCCCCACCTGGCCGGCGACTATCTGGGGCAGCTCGCCGGCGACGCCGAGCTGAGCGCGTTATTGGTCGCCTTGGAGCAGACGATCCCGGTGGTGCAAGAGGAGATGGCCGGCAGCCCGGCCGTGACATCGGCGCCGGCCGCGGCCGTGTATGAGACGCTGACCTCCGCGGCGGCCGGGACGCCACAGCTCGCCGCGGCTGCTCCCCTTGCCGCGACGCCGCCCTCGGCTGCGACCGCGGCCCAGGCCGAAGCCGGGCGCAGCCGGTGGCGCCGGCCGGCCCCTGCGGCTACTGATGTTGGCGAGCCCAGCTCGACGGCCGCCGAGCCGGAACGCCGTAGCCCATGGGGCTTGCTCCTGGCCCTGGTGGTGATTCCGCTCATCGTCGTGGCGCTGGTCCTGGCGATGCTCTGGTTCCGCGCCCGCAGCGCCGAGGCCGAGTTCCAGCAGATCCTGGCGGGCGCAGCAACCGCCATCGCCGACGCGCGCGGGCAAAGCGATGAGGTGGCTGCACGGTTGCGGCTGGGCAATGCACGCGATTTCCTGGATAAAGCCCGTGCGCTCCGGCCGGACGATCCGCAACTGGCGCAGCTCCAGACGGAATATGCCGAGATCCTCGGCCGGGTGAATCGGATCACGCCGCTCTATGGCCTTCTGCCGTTGTGGCAGATGAAAGAGACTGGCCGCAAGCCCGGGCGAATCCTGGTGGGAGGCGATTCCCTCTTTGTGCTCGATGTTGGCAAGGGCGAGATCTTGCGCTTCGTGCTCTCCAAGCTCGCCGACAGCGCCACCCCGGCCGATCCGCCGGTCATCATCCGCAAAGGCCAGGCCGTGGGCAACGCGGCGGTGAGCGAACTGGTGGACGCCGATTGGGCGGCCGCAGTGGGCAATCAGCGCAGTCGCCTGCTGGCGCTCGACGGGTCCGGCGGCCTCCTGAGCTACGATGTCACCTGGGGGCCCGCGCGCATCCCGTTGGCCGGCCGCGAAAAGCTGATCCAGCCGCAGCTCATCAAATCCTATGGCGGGAACCTGTATGTGGTAGATACGAAGGCCAATCAGATCTGGCGTTTCCGCCCCAGCGAAAAAGGCTACGAGAATCAGCCCGAACCGTATTTCTCGGCCGCGACCAAGATAGATCTGTCGGGCATCCAGGCGGTCGAGATTGACGGCTTCGTCTGGTTGCTTTTCGCCGATGGCCGGCTGTTGAAGTTCTTCGGCGGCGAACAAAAGGCGTTCGAGCTGAAGGGCCTGCCCGATCCGCTCAGCGCACCGACGGCCGTGGTGTCGCAATTGGACGGCGACCTGCTCTACATCGCGGACGCCGGCAACGGTCGCATCCTCGAATTCAGCAAGGACGGCCAGTTCCAGCGCCAGTTCCGGCCCGCGCAGGGCAACGACCTGCAGGGGATGCGCGATCTTTTCCTGGACGAAGCCGGCGATCGCTTTTTTGTGGTGACCGCGGATTGGCTCTATCGGGCGGATGTGCCCAGGTTGCCGCCGGCCGTCAATCCAACTCCGCGCCCATAACGCGGAACTTTCGTCGCGCACGCGCCGTCTTGTTTGATCACACGGCGCGTGCGCGTTGTGAGGTCTGGTCGTAACTACTTACTGGCTTTGTTAGCCAAGAATTTACTTTTTCGGCCGCCTTACCTCTCTCACCCCCCGGCCCCCGCTCTCCCCTTTCAGGGGAGAGCGGGGGCGCTGAGGAGGGGGTTTGCGGGCGGCGAAGCCGTCGCCTCCAAACCCCCATGATCTCCTTCTCCCCTTGCCTGGCCGAAGGCCAGGCAAGGGGAGAAGACAGGGACAGGGGCAAGGTTGGTAGTTACGTTTGGTCTCTCAATTCGAGTGGCGTATAATCGGATGGTATGAACGCAGAAAGAAATGCTCAGTTGCACAAGGCCGGGCCGCGTTCGCCGCTGCTGGCGGGCGTCTTGCTCGGCCTGTTGTTGACCCTGTTTATCGTCGTCCTGGTCTACGTGGCTGCCACGTTCCTGGCGCTCGGCCAGCAGGCGTTGGCCGAGGTGCCCGCTTTGCCGCCGCTGGCGTTGCCGCAACTGGTGCGCGTCGCGCCGGCGGCCGAATCGAACGCCGAAGCTGCAGCGGGCGTGGCCATCAATGTGCCGTCGTCGCGCCGGCCGCAAGAGCCTGCGCCGGCCTTGACCGGCCGTGTCACCGTGCTGGTGATGGGCGTGGACAACCGCCCCGATGAACCGGTGGCGCGCACCGACACGATCATGGTGCTGACCCTGAACCCGAAGACGGGCGCGGCCGGGATGCTTTCCATCCCGCGCGATACCCTCGTCCATGTGGCCGCGCTCAACGACGACGTGAAGATCAACAGCGTCCACGTTTACGGCGAGATCTACAAGTTCCCCGGCGGCGGCCCGGAGCTGTTGCGCCAGACCGTGGCCGAGCTGATCGGCTATCCCATAGATTATTACGTGCGGATCAACTTCGACGGCTTTCGGAAGATCATTGACCTGGTCGGCGGCATAGACATTGACGTGCCCAAAGACATCAAGGACGATTTATACCCCGACGAGAACTATGGTTACGATCCGCTTTTCATCCCGGCAGGCCGCCATCACATGGATGGCGCGCTGGCGCTGAAATATGCGCGCACCCGTCACGTAGACTCCGATTACGGCCGCGCCGCGCGGCAGCAGCAGGTGATCATGGCCCTGAAGGACAAACTCACCCAGCCCGGCCAACTGGCCGGCCTGTTGCCGCGCCTTCCCGGCCTGGCCGCCGCGCTGGCCGGCTCGATCCAGACCGATATGCCGATAGATAAGGCCATTGCCTTGGCCCGCACCGTGGACCAGGTGGACCTGAAGAACCCGACCCGCATCGTCATAGACAACACCATGGGCACCGACGGCACCGATCCGAAATGGGGCTATGTGTTGCGGGTAGACATGAACAAGCTGCGCGCTGCTACCGCGGCCGTCTTCGCCGATTTGCCGGCCGGAGTATCGGCCGCCGAGGCAGCGCGGCAGGCGATAGAGGCCGAGGGTGCCAGGGTGGTGGTGCTCAACGGCACGCCCGAAGCCGGCTTGGGTGCGGCCGTGGCCGACGCGCTCGGCGCGGCCGGCTACAAGGTCATCAACGTGGGCAATGCCGACCGCGGGGATTACGCCGAAACCCTGTTGATCGTCCACGGCGACGGCAAGGCGACCAGTCGCGAAGCATTGGTGCGCCGCTTCAACCTGCCGCCGGCGCGCGTCCGTTCCGAGCCCCCCTCCGAGGCCGTAGATCTGACCCTGATCCTGGGCGCCGACCAGATCAAGCCCCAAGCCGCCGGGGCGGTTAGCGTGGGCCCGTAGGAGGAACCGGCCTTGTAAAAGGGTATCCTCATCCGCATCCCCGTCGCTGTCATATGACCCACGTCATTTGAAACGCCCCTGCCTCGTGATAGCATGTACGTATAGATCGCAAGCATTTCGGCTGTCGCTCGTTGCACATCAGAGTACGCAGGCAGATGAAATGATATGGCCGAGATCACGCCAACCGGGAAATACGAACAAGGGCCGGCCCGCCGTGCCATGTTGTTGACCGCGCTGTACATCGCTCAGGAACAGCACGGTTGGCTCAGTCCACAGGCGATCGAGCGGGTCGCCCAACGCTTTAATATGACTCCTGGCCAGGTCTACGCGACGGCGAGCTTTTATACGCTCTTCAAGTTGGCGCCCGCCGGTCGCTATCGCCTGCAAGTATGCGAGGGCCTTTCCTGTTACCTCGCCGGCGGTGCAGAGCCGCTGGTCGAGCAGATCGGCCACCTGCTCAACCTGCGCCCCGGCGAGACTACCCCCGATGGGCGATTTACGCTGGAAGTGGTGGAATGTTTGGCCTCCTGCGGCACCGCGCCGGCCCTGCGCGTCAACGACGAACTGTACGAGCACATGACGCCGGAGAAGGTCGCGCGGTTGTTGGAGAAGTTGCGTGAAGCGTGAGCACGGTGCCACCCATGTTTGAACCTGTTCTGACTCGCAATGTGGGCCGGCCCGATTCGGAGAAGATCGGCACCTATCTGGCGCACGGCGGTTACGAGGCGACGCGCATGGCGTTGACGCGCTACACGCCTGCGGAGCTGATCGCCCTGGTCAAGCGATCCGGGTTGCGCGGCCGCGGGGGCGCGGGCTTCCCGGCCGGCACGAAGTGGAGCTTCATGCCGACCGACCCGACGATCCCCAAGATCGTGGCGGTCAACACCGACGAAGGGGAGCCGGGCACCTTTAAAGATCGCGCGCTGGTCGAGCACGATCCGCATCAGATCATCGAAGGGGTGATCATCGCCAGCTATGCGGTCGGCGCGCACCGGGCCTATGTCTACATCCGCGGCGAGTTCTTCCTGGGCGTCAAACGCTGGATCAAAGCCATCGCCGACGCGTACGAGCACGGCTTCCTGGGCAAGAACATCCTCGGCTCGGGGTTCGATCTCGACCTGTCGGTGCACCGGGGCGCGGGCGCGTACATCTGCGGCGAAGAGACGGCCATGCTCGAATCGCTGGAGGGCAAGCCCGGCAATCCGCGGCTCAAGCCGCCCTATCCGGCCCAGCGCGGCCTCTTCGGCTTGCCTACCCTGGTGCACAACGTCGAGACGCTCGCCTGCCTCCCGCATATCGTCTTGCGCGGGGCCGAGTGGTTCGCCGGCATCGGCACAGAGCAGAGCAAGGGCCCGAAGATCTTTTGTGTCAGCGGCCATGTGAACCGACCGGGCAATTACGAACTGCCGCTGGGCACGCCGCTGCGCGAGATCATCGAGGAACACGCCGGCGGGGTACGGGCCGGCCACCGCGTCAAGGCTGTGATCCCCGGCGGCGCCTCCACGCCGGTCTTGACTCTCGACCAGCTCGACGTGCCGATGGCCTTCGAGACGTTGGCCGCGGCCGGCTCGGCCCTGGGCACCGGCGCCATCATCGTCATGGACGAGACGACCTGCATGGTCGAAGTCGCGCGGCGGCTGACGAAGTTCTTCGCCCACGAGTCGTGCGGACGCTGCGTGCCGTGTCGCATCGGCAGCCAACGGCTCTTCGAGGTGCTCGATCGGATCGAGGCCGGCCGCGGCCGGGCCGACGACATCGAGCGGGCGTTGACGCTGGCCAACGGGGCCGATGGCACTACCTTCTGTCCGATGGGTGCCGCGCTCGCCGGCCCGGCCCGCTCGACCATCGAGCGGTTTCGGGAAGAGTACGTGGAACATATTCGGCAGCGAAAATGCCCATACCATTGAATTGACCTGAAAATAGACGTGCCAGGCACTTCCAAAGTGCCTGGCACGTAGACGCTGTTCGTTTTCAGCGCGCGCTGTAGCTGCCGCGCATGAGCAACTGAAGAGGAACGCATCCATGGCCAAAATCCTCATCGTAGATGACGACCCCGACTTTCAGCTCGCCACGCGCATCGTCCTGGAGCGCGCCGGCCATCAGGTGATCGCTGCCGCCAGCGGCGACGAGGGACTGGCACGTGCCCGGGCCGAGCGCCCCGATCTGATCATCCTGGATGTGATCATGGATACCGTGCTCGACGGCCTCTCGGCCAGCGATCAGATGCACGAGGACCCCACGTTGCGGAATGTGCCCATCATCATGGTGACCTCCATCGCCAACACCGACTATGCGGCGCTCTTCCCGACCGACGAAGAGATCCACATTGATGCCTTCATGAGCAAGCCGATCGCGCCGAACGATCTGATCCGCCAGGTGAACCGATTGCTGGCGGCGCAGTGACGACGGCCGACCGTTGAGCAGGGACGGATGACGCAAGATGAGCCGAGTATCGCCCGCTCACCCGCAGAGGATGCCGCCATTCATCTCTCATCTTGTGTCTTTCCTGCGCGAGCAGTTTGCGGCGCCTTTTCAGTTGGTGCTGGTGGTTTCCTTCTCCCTGGTTGCCGCCATTACTTTTGCGATCGGCGCGGGCGTGATCGCGCGCACGATCCAGGATTATCTGGCCGGCGCCACGACCGAACGGATCAATTGCGACATGCGGCTGGCGCAGGCGCTCTACACGGCCAAGCTGCGCGAGGTGGCCGGCATCGCCGACCGGCTGGCGCCTGACTCGCTCGTCCGGGAGGGCCTCGCGCAGGCCGCTGGCGGCAACGCGGCCGGCCGCACTCTCCTCGACCAACGCATTGCCAATGAGCTGGCCGTGCCTCTTTCCGACGGCAATTATTTTGTGGCCGTCCTGAATGCCGATGGCCACGCGTTGGCGGCCCGTCTGTTGCCGGCCGCCAACGGCCCCCTGCGTGCCGTGGACGGGGGCGACTGGAGCACCTTGCCGATCATCCGGCAAGTGTGGCGCCAGGGCCGGGGCATCGCGGCCACCGAAGTGCTTCCGGCCGAGATCTTGGCGGCCACCGGACTCGCCGGCCAGGCGTGCATCGAGATCATCGAAACGCCCCGGGCCGGTCCGACCCTGTGCGATCCGAGCGAAGGCCGCGCCGGGTTGGTCTTGATCGGGGTGACGCCGGTGCAGGGAGAGGACGGCCGCGTGTTGGGCGCGACGGTCGCGTTCCACCTGTTCAACAACGACTTCACCCTGGTGGACCAGATCAAAGAGGCCGGCATGATTGACTCGGCGACGATCTTCCACGGCGACTTGCGGGTTTCGACCAATGTATTGACCCCCGACGGCCGGCGGGCCATCGGCACCCGCATCTCCCGCGAGGTCGCCGAGGTGGTGTTGGGCCAGGGCCGGCCATACCTTGGCCTGGCCTTTGTGGTGAACGAAAACCACATCGCGCGCTACGACCCGCTGACCGATCACACGGGCCAGGTGATCGGCAGCCTGTACGTCGGAGTGCCTCAGGCGTCGTTCGCCCGGCCGGTGAACGACTTCAACCTTCGGCTGGGGGCGGTGGCCATCGCCACGGTCGCCGCTACCTTCTTGTTGGCCATTCCGGTCAGTCGGCGCGTCACACGGCCCCTGAAGGAGCTGCGGGAACTGGCCGAAGCAAACCGTCGGGTGGCCGCGGGCGACCTGTCGGTGCGGGTGCCGGTGCGGGCCGGCGGCGATGTCGGCCAGCTCGCCACCTCGTTCAACACCATGCTGGACGCGCTGCAGTCCACCCACGATCAGTTGGTCCATTCGGAAAAGCTGGCGTCGCTGGGCCAACTGGCGGCCGGCGTGGCGCACGAGCTCAACAATCCGCTGGCCACCATCTTGTTGTATTCCGACATCCTGTTGCGCGAATGCCCGCCGGAGGATCCCCGACGCGGCGACCTGCAGATGATCGTCAACGAGACGCGGCGCTGCAAAGAAATCGTCAGTTCGCTTCTGGATTTTGCCCGCCAAAACCAGGTCGAAGCCCAGCCCACCGATCTCAATGCCCTGATCGAACCCTGGTGGAGGTGGAACACAAGCGTCAACGGGCCCCGCACATCGAGATCCGGCTCGAACTGGATCCGGCGTTGCCCATCATCCAGGCCGATCCGACCCAGATCCAAGAGATGAGGACCAACCTGGTCTCCAACAGTCTGGAGGCCATGCCGAACGGCGGCCGTTTGACGATCCGCACCCGGCGCGGCCCGGGCCAGATGGTCACCGTTGAGATCGCAGACACCGGCGTGGGCATACCGGAGGAGTATCTGAACAAGCTGTTTACGCCGTTTTTCACCACCAAAGCCGTGGGCAAGGGCACCGGCCTGGGCCTGGCGATCACCTACGGCATCATCAAGATGCATCGCGGACAGATCAGCGTGCGCAGCCAGGTGGGACAAGGCACGACCTGCGTGCTCCAACTGCCGGTCACCCTGCCGCTGATGGGCGGAAGCGCGCCGCTGGCCGCGCGCGAGACCCTGATCGGCTGAGCCGGCGCGAGGCGGATAGGGCATGAAGTTACAGACCAAGTTCAACCTGGCCATCGTGATCATCTTCAGCGTGGTCGCCGTCTTCATCGCCGCGCTGACCGTCTACGAGGTCAACACCCTGGTGATCCGCCTGGCCGAGAATCGCGTCAAGATCTACATGCGCGCGGCCTGGGAGATCCACGACGGCAAGATCGCGCGCACGCGCGCCGCGCTGGAGATCTTGGCCCAGGACCGCGCGCTGCGCGAGGCTTTGGAACGCGGCGCGCCGACCGACGATCTGCGTTCGGCCATGGAAGCCATGCGGCGCACCCAGAAGATGGACATCCTGAACCTGATCTCGCCGGACGGCAGGGTGCTGTTGCGGACCAGATCGCCCTACAACCGCGACGATTCGGTGGCAGCCGATCCGCTGGTCAAGCAGGCGATCGCCACCCGCCAGGCGAGCGTCGGCAACATCATCATGGAACAGGAGCGCCTGGACATCGAGGGCAGCGAGTTGCTCGAGCGCGTGTTGGCCGTGGCGAACGAGCCGCGCGGCATGTTCGCGGGCGCGGCCGTGCCGATCCTGGCCGACGGCAAGCTGCTCGGCGTGCTCGAAATGGGGAGCCTGCTGAACGGCGCCACCGAAAAGGTAGATGCGATCCGCGATGCCGTCTTTGCCAACGAGATCTACAACGGCAAGCCGGTCGGCACGGCTACGATCTTCATGGGCGATCTGCGCATCTCGACCAACGTGCTCGACGGCCAGGGCCGCCGCGCCGTCGGCACGCGCGCTTCGCAAGAAGTGGCCCAACGCGTCCTCAAGGAAGGGTTGCCCTGGACCGGCCGGGCCTTCGTGGTGGATACCTGGTACCTGGCGCAATACGACCCGATCCGCGATCCCGACGGGAAGGTCATCGGCATGCTCTACGTGGGGGAACTGGAACAGAAGTACCTCGACCTGTTGCGGCGCACCCTCATCATGAACCTGGCCGCCATCTTCCTCGGCATGGCGCTGGCGTTCGCCGCGATCTTCTACCTGGTGCGCAGCGTGGTGGTCCCGATCCAGACCCTCTCGGAAGCCACGCAGCGGCTGGCGGCCGGCGACCTGGCGCATCGGGTGGACATCCGACGCCGCGATGAGATCGGCGACCTGGCGCATTGCTTCAACCAGATGGGCGAACGCCTCCAGATGCAGCGCAGCGAGCTGGAGCGCGACCGGCAACAGCTCCAGGCCCTCAGCGAGCAGTTGCAGGAGACGAACCGCAACTACATCGAGATGTTGGGTTTTGTCACGCACGAGCTGAAAAACCCCCTGACGTCGGCCATCATGGGGCTGTACACCGTCAAGGACGGCTACCTGGGCGAGCTGAGCCCCGCGCAGAAGAAAAGCCTGGAGACGGTGGCCAAGAGCCTGGACTATTTCCAGGACATGGTGCGCAACTACCTTGACCTGTCGCGGCTGGAGCAGGGGCAGTTGATCGTCAAGAAGCGGCCGCTCAAGCTCCAGGAGGCGGTCGTGGCGCCGGCGCTCGAATCGGTGGAGCGCCAGGCGCAGGATCGCCGCATGACGGTGGAAAATCGCATCCCGGCCGCCCTGACGGTGAACGCCGATCCTACCTTGCTGCACGTCGTGTACGAAGACTTGCTCTCCAATGCGGTGAAGTATGGCCGCGAAGGAGGCCGGATCGTGCTGGAGGCCGAGCCGCGCGAGGCCGAGGTGATCCTCAGCGTCCAGAACGATGGCGAAGGCATCCCACCCGAAAAGCAGGCGCAGCTCTTCAAGCGTTTCAGCCGGCTCGACACTCCCGGTGCCACCGGCAAGAAGGGTACCGGCCTGGGACTCTACATCTGCAAGGAGATCGTCGAAAAGCACGGCGGCAAGATCTGGGTTGATTCGCAGGTGGGGGAGTGGGTGAAGTTCAGCTTCTCCCTCCCGAATGGCGCCGACCATGGCGCCTCGTGAATGGAACATGAAAAGCGGGGACATGCCTCCGCAATCCAGAAGGAGATCGGCGATGTCCGCGCAACAGTGTATTCTGGTCATTGACGATGACGTTCAGGTCGTGGACACTGTGGAGACCTTGTTGCAGAGCGTGGGGTACGAGACGCTGCATGCCTACCGCACCGAGACGGGCATGGCGCTGGCGCGCGCACAACGGCCCGATCTGATCCTGCTCGACGCCATGTTTGCCGGCCCGCCCGGCCCCGATGGCTTCGAAGCCGCGCGGCTGATCCAAAGCGACCCCCAGTTGAAGGGCATCCCGATCATCATGTTGTCGGGGGTCAAAACGGTCTTGGGCCTCAACTTCGACATCGCTCCCGACGAGACCTGGCTGCCGATCAAGGCGTTCCTGGAAAAGCCGGTGCGGCCCGATAAATTGTTGCGGGAGATCGAGAAGGCGCTGGGGCCTCGCCGACGGGGGTAACGATGACCGCGCGCGGCAACATTCTGGTGATTGACGACGAATACGGTGTCCGCGAAGGCTGTCGGCGGGCGTTGCTGTCGCAGGGGTACGCGGCCGAGGTGGCCGACGACGCGACCGAAGGGCTGAAGCGCCTGGAGGCCGGCCGCTACGACCTCGTGCTGCTCGACGTGATGATGCCCGGCCCGAACGGCCTGGAGCTGCTCGGCAAGATCCGCGAGCACGACCCGGAGATCGTCTGCATCATCATCACCGGCTATGCCACCGTGCCGATGGCGGTGAACGCCATCAAGCAGGGCGCCTACGACTTCTTGACCAAGCCGTTCAGCGTGGACGAGCTGCTGCGGGTGGTCGAGCACGGCCTGGAACATCGGCGACTGCTCCAGGAGGAGCGGCGCCGGCAAGAAGCCGAGGCTCAGGCGGCCCGCCTGGCGGCCGAAAAGAGCACGCTGGAAGAGATCGCCAGGGCCAAGGCCGCGTTTGTCCGCCTGGTCACGCACGAGCTCCAGGCGCCGATCGCGGCCATTGACAGCTATCTGCGGCTGATCCTGGACGGCTATGTGCCGGCCGAGCAGCAGCGGGAGCTGCTGGAACGGGCCCAGGCCCGCGCGCAAGAGCAGATGGCCTTGATCGCCGACCTGCTCGAGTACGGCCGGCTGCGCGATGGCCAGCGCCGCGGCCGCATCAGCGCGGTGCGGTTGGATACGCTCCTGCGCCAGATGTGGGACACGTTCGCCGCGCAGGCGGCCCAAAAGGACCTCGAGCTGGTCGCCGAGCTGCCCGCGGAAGTGCCGGCGGTGCGCGGGGTGATGGAAGAGTTCAGGAGCGTCTGGTCGAACCTGATCGGCAATGCCCTCAAGTATACGCCGGCCGGCGGCCGCGTGACGGTGCGCCTGCGGGCCGAAGGGGATCAGGTGATCGGCCAGGTGAGCGATACCGGCATCGGCATCCCGCCGGATGCGCTGGACAAGCTGTTTCAGGAGTTCTTTCGCGCCGATAATGCCAAGGCGCTCGCGGCCCGTGGCACCGGCCTGGGCCTGGCGATCACCAAACAGATCATCGAAAATGCCGGCGGGCAGATCAGCGTGGAATCGGAGCTGGGACGCGGTTCGACGTTCACGTTCGTGTTGCCCGCTGCCGTGCGCGTCCCCGCGGTGCGCACTTATCAGATGGAACAAGGAGGTCGGATGAGTTTGAGGATCATCGAAAAAGCGGCGCTGGCGGCGTTCGTGTCCGGCGTCATGCAGCAGTACGCGGTGATCGGGCCCCAGGTGAAGGCCCCCCAAGCCGACGGAAAGGAACAATTCGTGTTCGGCCCCATCACCGACCCTGCTCAGTTGCGCCTGGACTACAACACCACCATCCTGCCGCCGAAGAAGTACCTGCTCCCCCAGGAAGAGGTACTTTTCACCTTCCGCACGGCGGATCTGGCGACGTCGGTCGTGCTTCACGCGCAGCCGCAAGTGATCTTCGGCGTGCATACGTGCGATATCCACGCCATGAAGCTGTTGGATGCGGTGTTTGCGACCGGCCAGCAGGATCAGCACTACCTGCAACGCCGCAAGGCGACTTTGATCATCGGCATCGAGTGCTTGCGGCCGTGCGACGAACATAGCTTTTGCAAGAGCATGAATACACTGACCGCCAGCGACGGGTTCGACCTGCACCTGACCGACTTGGGCGATGCCTACGCGGTCGAGGTGGGCACGCCGGCCGGCGCGAAGTTGTTGGAGGATTACGCGTCGGCACGCGAGGCATCGGCGGCCGCCATCGGCCGGCTGAACCAGGTGTTGGCCGAAAAGTGGCCCCGTTTTTCCTACCGCCTGGAGTTCGACGGCGCCGAGCTGCCCGCGCTGATGGCCCTCAGTTACAAAGACCCGATCTGGGAAGAGCTGGGCAAGCGCTGTCTGGCGTGCGGCTCGTGCAACCTGGTATGCCCGACCTGCTATTGCTTCAACGTCTGCGATCGCGTGGCCCTGGACGGCCAGACGGGCGAACGGGTGCGCCTGTGGGATAGCTGTCAGCTTGATGAGTTTGCCCGGGTGGCGACCGGCGAGAATTTTCGCCCCAAACGTGCGCAACGTCAACGTCATCGCTTTTTCCGCAAGGGCAAATATATCCCCGATATGCACGGCGAATTGGGGTGCGTTGGCTGCGGCCGCTGTGCGCGCGCCTGCCTGGTAGATATTACACCGGTCGGCGTCTGGAACGCGCTGTACCGTTCACACGCCAGCTAGGCGCTTGGAGGGAAACGAGATGGCGATACCGACCGTTGGTTCGATTTATGTTCCCAGCCCGGCCAGGATCGTGAAGATCGAGCAAATGACCGCGCTGGAGAAGCTGTTTACCGTTGAATTGCCCGCGGGACAATCGCTCGGCCACGAGCCGGGGCAATTCGTCGAGGTGAGCCTGTTCGGCATCGGCGAAGCGCCGATTTCCATCACTTCTTCGCCCAGCCGCAGCAACGGCACTTTCGAGCTGTGCGTGCGCAAGGTGGGCGACGTGACCACCGCGCTGCACAACCTGCCGGTCGGCGCGACGATCGGCGTGCGCGGGCCGTTCGGCCATGGCTTCCCGGTGGAGCAAATGCGCGGCAAGGATATCCTCTTCGCGGCCGGCGGGCTGGGCCTGGCCCCCGCGCGCAGCCTGATCAATCAGGTGCTCGACGAGCGCGCTGCTTTCGGCCGCGTGATCATCCTCTACGGTGCGAAGAATCCTTCCGAGCTGCTCTTCCGGGACGAGCTGGAGGCCTGGGCCGGGCGCCAGGATGTCGAGTTCCACCTGACGGTGGATCGGCCCGATGCCACCTGGACGGGCCACGTCGGGGTCATCACGACCCTGTTCAAGTTCGTCACCGTCAGTCCGCGCAATACCGTCGCGGTCACCGTCGGCCCGCCGATCATGTACCGCTTCGTGCTGATGGAATTGCTCAGCAAGGGCATCCCGGAGAACCAGATCTGGATGTCGTTGGAGCGGCGCATGAAGTGCGGGGTCGGCAAGTGCGGCCATTGTCAGATCAATAACCTGTATTGTTGCCAGCAAGGCCCGGCCTTCACCTATGCCCAGGTGAAAGGCATCGAGGAGGCCATCTGATGAAACCGAAAGTCGCTTTCTTCGACTTCACGAGCTGCGAAGGTTGCCAGCTCACCGTAGTAGATAGCCTGCAAACCCATCCCGAGCTGCTCGACGTCGTCGAGATCGTGCAGTTCCGCGAGGCCATGAGCGAGAAGGGGGAAGACTACGCGGTGGCCTTCGTGGAAGGTTCGATCAGCCGGCCGAGCGATGAGCCGCGGCTGAAGCGAATTCGCGAGCAGGCCGCGGTGCTGGTGGCGCTGGGCGCGTGCGCGCATCTGGGCGGCATCAACGCGATCCGCAATGCCATGCCGCTGGACGATGTGCGCCGCTATGTGTACGGCGACAAGGCCGACTGGTACGAGACCTATCCCGCCCGGCCGCTCAGCGCGGTGGTCAAGGTAGACGCGTTCATCCCCGGCTGCCCGATTGACCGCAACGAGTTCCTGGAAGTGGTCAAGGCGCTGCTGTTGGGCAAGAAGCCGCCCATCCCCGACTATCCGATGTGCGTGGAGTGCAAGCGCAAGGAGAACGTGTGCATGTACGATCGGGGCGGCTATTGCCTGGGGCCGGTGACGCGCGCCGGTTGCGGCGCCATCTGCCCCACCTATGGCGACGGCTGCGAAGGGTGTCGCGGCCTGATTTCCGACCCCAATCGGGATGCCATGACCGACGTCTTGCTCAAGCACGGCCTGACGGTGGACGACATGCTGGCGCGCTGGACGATGTTCGGCACATATCAGCGGATGGAAGCCGGCAGCTAGCAGCCGGGGACTGGAAGAGGGAATGTATGGCAAGTGTAAATATCGCTGTTCATCATGTCACCCGCGTCGAAGGACACGGGAATATCGTGGTCAACGCCAGAAACGGCGTGCTGGAAGAGTGCCGGCTGGAGATCGTCGAGACCCCGCGCTTCTTCGAGGCGATGCTGCGCGGCCGGCCCTACACGCAAGCGAGCCACATCACCAGCCGCATCTGCGGCATCTGTGCGGTGGGGCACGCCACGGCCAGCCTGCGCGCCACCGAAAACGCGCTCGGCATCGAGCCGTCGGAGCAGACGGTGCTCTTGCGCAAGCTGAACTTCCACGGCGAGATCATTGACAGCCATGTGTTGCACGTCTACATGCTCGTAGCGCCCGACATGTTCGGCGTCGGCTCGGTGATCCCGCTGGTCAAGATCGCGCCCGAGGCCGTGATGCGCGCCCTGCGCATCAAGAAGCTTGCCGGCGACCTGTGCGCGACGATCGGCGGCCGACATACCCACCCGATCGCCATGGCGGTCGGCGGCTTCACGCACTTCCCGACCGCGGCCGAGCTGAAGGAGCTGCGAGCCCGTCTGGTGGAAGCCCGCGTCGACATGGACGAAACCGTGAAGCTCGCCAAGACGTTGCCGTGGCCACAGTTCAAGCGCGAGACCGAATACGTGGCGCTGCGCAAGGAAGACGAATACGCGTTTATTGACGGCACGATCACGACCACCGACGGGGGCAAGTACGCGCCGGCGGATTATCGCAAGGTGACCAACGAGCGCATGGTGCCCCATTCCACGGCCAAGCACACGGCCCACAAGCGCGAGTCGTACATGGTGGGCGCGCTGGCGCGCTTCAACATCAACTACGACAAGCTGCACCCGCGCGCCCAAACCGCCGCGGCCGAGTTGGGCCTGCAGCCGATCTGCACCAATCCCTACCTCAACACCGCCGCGCAGGTGGTGGAGATGGTGCACAGCGTCGAAGATGCCATCCGCATCATTGACGAGCTGCTCGAACGCGGCATCCGGCCCGAACCGTTGCCGCCGTTCCCGGGCCGGGGCGGCGAAGGGGTGGGCGCGTGCGAGGTGCCGCGCGGCACCCTGTTCCACAACTATCAGATCGGCGACGACGGCAAGGTGAGCGGCGCCAATTGCATCATCCCAACCGGCCAGAACCTGGCCAACATCGAGGCCGACATGCGCGCCCTCGTGCCGCAGATCCTCGATCGGCCCCAAGAGGAGATCCGGCAGTTGTTGGAGATGCTGGTGCGCGCCTATGATCCGTGCATCTCGTGTTCGGTGCATTTTCTGGATGTGAGGTTCGTCTGAGGACCTGGTCGTTGAGTCGGCTGATAATCGGGTAGGTCATGCGGGAAATCTTGATTGTCGGTTTGGGCAACCCGCTACAAGGGGACGATGGGGTGGGTTGCCGGGCGATCGAGGCGCTGGAGCGTTGTGAGCTGCCGCCGGACGTCGAGGCGACGGACGGCGGCACGCCCGGCATCGGGCTGATCCATCTGCTGGAGGGCCGGCGCCGGGCCATCCTCATAGATGCGGCCGAGATGGGCCGGCCGCCGGGCGCGATCCGGCGCTTCCGGCCCGACGAGGTCGCGTTGACCGGATCGGCCGGCCGCTTCTCGCTGCATCGCACCGCCGTGGCCGATGCGCTGGCCCTGGCCGCGGCCCTGGACATCCCGTTGCCGGAGATCGTCTTCTACGGCGTGCAACCGGGCCGGATCGGCTGGGGCGAAGAGCTCAGCCCGCAAGTCGCCGCCGCGATCCCGCAACTGGTCGCCATGATCATGGCCGAGATCGGCTGCGGCCGGCCCGAAGCGCCCGATGCCGCGCGAAATTCGGCGTTGTAATCTTGTTCCCTTGAACGTTTCACGTTTTTCGGAGAAGCATCATGCCTCAAGAGAAAGGCCATATTCTGATCATTGACGACGACCCCGACATGGTCGAGGCGCTGAGCATGCCGCTGGAAGCGCACGGCTATCGGGTTTCCCACGCTGCCAACGGCGAGCTCGGCCTGCGGCTGGTCAAGGAGCTCCGGCCTGATCTGATCATCCTCGATGTGATGATGGAGACGATCACGTCGGGCTTTCAGGTGTCGCTGACGCTGCGCAATCCCGACCCCAGGTCCGAATATGCAGCATACCGGGACATACCGATCCTGATGCTCACGTCCATTCATTCGACGACCCCGCTGCGCTTCGGGCCGGACCAGGATTACCTGCCGGTGGATGCCTTCATTGACAAGCCGGTGGATCCGGACAGGCTGGTCGCGCAGGTGGACCGCCTGTTGCCGAAGGGATGAAACCCGCCGGGTCCCGGGCTTGTAGCCGTATGACAGGCATCATTGCCGTCCTGTTTCATCTGTGCTTTAAAGCAAGCAAACAGGCACACTTTCTGCCCTTTGAGGTCATGCATGGTTGAAGACATCTCCACCTTGGATCTGGCTCCGTTGTACCGCATTCTCGACGCATACGGTAGTCAGAAGGGCGCAGTGATCCCGATCCTGCAACGTGTGCAGGAAGAGTACGGATCTCTGCCCAGGGAAGTGCTGGCGGAGATCTCCCGGCGCACGGGCATTCCGTTGACGCAATTGATGGGCGTGGCGACCTTCTATGCCCAGTTTCGGCTGACCCGTCGCGGCAAACACCTGATCCGGGTGTGCGACGGTACGGCCTGTCATGTGCGCGGCGCGCCCAAGAACATCGAAGCGATCCAGGAAGCTTTCGGCCTGGGCGCCGACGGCACCTCGCCGGATTACCAATACAGTATGGAGATCGTCTATTGCATCGGGTCGTGCGGCCTGGCGCCCGTGGCCGTGGTGGACGATCGGGTGTTGGGCCGCCTGGAGGCCGATGAGCTGGTGGAACACTTGCGCCAGGTCGTACAGGAGAGTTAGCGATGCCTGCGACAAGCGAGAAAACCATAGCCAGGATCACCGGCCTCGAAGAGTTGCAGCGGATAGGCGAAGCGGCCCGCCGCGCGCTCGCCGCGCGGCGGGCTACCGGCACGACGATTTATGTCGGCATGGGCACCTGCGGCATCGCGGCGGGCGCCCGCGCCACCCTGGCGGCCTTGACCGAAGAGCTGGCGCGGCGCGGCATCGAGGCGCAGATCGAAACGGTCGGTTGCATCGGCATCTGCGTCCGCGAGCCGCTGGTGGACATCCGGCAGGCCGGCAAGCCGCGCATCACCTACGGCAACGTCACGCCGCAGATGGTGCCGCGTATCGTCGAGGAGCATTTGATCAAGGGCACCCCCGTGAAGCAGTGGGTGGTCGGTCGGCTGACGACCGAGTGAGGACGCTCACAGATGGATGGGGAGTGGAATGGCATTGCAGAGCACAGGGGATGAGCAGATCACCGTCTATATCAATGCCGGTCCGACCTGCGACGCAGCGGCCGCGGCGGCTGTGGCGGCCGCTTTTCGCCAGGCCCTGGCGCAAGGAGACGGCGACGGCCCCGTGCGCGTGGTGTCGGCGGGCAGTCGCGGCTTCGCCGCGCTGGAGCCGACCGTGGCCATCGAGCCGGCCGGCATCCTCTACTGCGGCGTGACCGCGGCCGACGTGCCCGAGATCGTCGAGCGGACCCTCTTCGGCGGCCAGGTGATCGAGCGGCTTTGCTATCAGGAGCCCGAGAGCCATCGCGCGCTGCCCGATTATCGTGAGCTGCCGTTCTATCGGAAACAAGTGCGGATCATCCTGCGCAACTGCGGGATCATAGACCCGGAACGCATCGAAGACTATTTCGCCCTGGACGGTTATCAGGGGCTTGGCAGGGCGTTGCAGATGACGCCCGACGACGTGATCCGCACCGTGCAAGAATCGGGCCTGCGCGGCCGCGGGGGCGCGGGCTTCAACACCGGCCTCAAGTGGGAATTCGCCCGGCGCGCCAGGACCACGCCCAAATACGTCATTTGCAACGCGGACGAGGGTGATCCGGGCGCGTTCATGGACCGCTCGATCCTCGAGGGCGACCCGCATAGCGTGATCGAGGGGATGATCATCGCCGGCTACGCGGTTGGCGCGTCGGAGGGCTACATCTACTGCCGGGCCGAGTATCCCCTGGCCATTGCCCGGCTGAAGACCGCCATCGCCCAGGCGCGCGCGTACGGCCTGCTCGGCGAAAATATCCTGGGCAGCGGCTTCTCCTTCGATCTGCATCTGAAGGAGGGCGCCGGCGCGTTCGTCTGCGGCGAGGAGATGGCGCTCATCGCCTCGATCGAAGGCCGTCGGGGCGAGCCGCGGCCGAAGCCGCCGTTCCCGGCCGTGGCGGGCCTCTGGCAGCGGCCGACGGTGGTCAATAACGTCAAGAGCTACGCCTTGACCTCCCGAATTCTCTTGAACGGCGCCGAGTGGTTCCGTAACATCGGCACGCCCAAGTCGCCGGGCACGGCGGTGTTCGCGCTGACCGGCCAGATCAAGAACACGGGCCTGATCGAAGTGCCGATGGGCATCACCCTGCGCGAGATCATCTACGACGTGGGTGGCGGCATCCCCAAGAAGAAGCGCTTCAAGGCCGTGCAAACCGGCGGTCCGCTGGGTGGCTGTCTGCCGGCCGAGGCGCTCGATACGCCCGTGGATTTCGATTCGCTGACCGCGGCCGGCGCCACGATGGGCTCGGGCGGCATGATCGTGGTGGACGAGAGCACCTGCATGGTGGAGTTCGCCAAATACTTTTTGACCTTCGCCACCGCGGAGTCGTGCGGCAAGTGCGTGCCGTGTCGCATCGGCGGTCAGCGGCTGTTGGAGGTGCTCACGCGCATCACGGCGGGCGCGGGCACCCCGCGCGACCTGGATGAAATCGAGCGCATCTCCCGCAACATGCGCGAAGCCTCGCTGTGCGCCCTGGGCCAGCTCACGCCGGGGCCGGTCATGTCGGCGTTGCGATTCTTCCGCGCCGAATACGAGGCGCACGTGTACGAGAAGTTCTGCCCGGCGGGCGTGTGCAAGGGGCTATATGAGCTGCACATCTCGGAGGAGAAATGCGCGGGATGCGGCTTGTGCCGCAAGGCGTGCCCGCAACAGGCTATCTCGGGCGACCGCAAGCAACCGCACGTGATTGACCAGCTCAAGTGCATCCAGTGCGGCGCCTGCGTCGAGGCATGCAATCTGGATGCGATCGTCGCTCAGCCGCGGCCCAAGGGCGTGCACGCGATCGCCGTGGCATAGGAGAGGAAGTCGTTATGCCTCAAGTCAACCTCACGATTGACGGCAAGAAGATCAAGGCCGAAGCCTTCCAAACCGTGTATGAGGTGGCCACCGCCAACGGGATCTACATCCCGGTGCTCTGTCACCACCCGGCGTTGCCGCCGGAGGGCGCATGTCGCGTCTGCCTGGTGGAGATCGAGCGCCAGCGCGCACTGCAGCCGGCCTGCACCTTCCCGGTGACCGAAGGGCTGGTCATCCACACCAACTCGCCGAAGGTGCGCGAGGCGCGCAAGTTCGTGTTGGAGCTGATCATCTCGGACCACCCGCTCGATTGCATGACGTGCGAGGCGACGGGCGATTGCCGGCTGCAGGACCTGGCCTATGAGTACGGCATCAAAGGCAACGAGTACGTCGGCGGCGTGCAGCACAGCTATCCCATAGACGATCCGAACCCGTTCATCCAGGTGGATCGCAACAAGTGCATCCTGTGCCGGCGCTGCGTGCGCGCGTGCAACTACATCAACGGCGTCGAGGCGATCGGCCTCGTCTATCGCGGCTTCAAGGCGCGCATCGCGTTCGGCATGGACTCCACGATGCAGGATAGCCCGTGCGAGTTCTGCGGGAGCTGCGTCGAGGTGTGTCCCACGGCCGCGCTCTGGCCCAAGATGAGCCTCGGCAAGGGCCGCGCCTACCAGCTCAAGAAGGTGGAGACCATCTGCTCTTATTGCGGCGTCGGCTGTCGGCTGACCCTCCATGTGCGCGGCAACGAGATCGTCAAGGTCTCGGGCGCCGAGGGCCCCGCCAACCACGGTTTCACCTGCGTCAAAGGCCGCTTCGGCTACGATTATGTTAATCATCCCGATCGGCTCACGAAGCCGTTGGTGCGGCGCTACTTGCTGGAGGGGAAGCCCAAACCTCGCCCTGGCGAGGGATCGCATGTCGTGTCGCAACCCGAGGGGAACGACCACGCGCCTGATCCCGACATGGAATGGGTAGAGACCTCCTGGGAGCAGGCGTTGGCCCTGACGGCGCAGAAGTGGGTCGAGATCAAACGGGCCTACGGGGGCGATGCGTTTGCCACCCTCTGCTCGGCGCGCTGCACCAACGAGGAGAACTTCCTGGCCGCCAAGCTGACCCGCCAGTTGATGGAGACGCACAACATAGACCACTGTGCGCGGCTCTGACACAGCCCTACCGTCTCCGGTCTGGGGACATCGTTCGGCTCTGGGGCCATGACCAACACGTTCGACGACATCGCGGCGCACGCGCAGTGCCTCTTCATCATCGGCTCGAACACCACCGAGCAGCATCCGGTGTTCGGCATGCGGCTGCGCCAGGCGGTCAAGCAGCGGGGCGTGCCGCTCATCGTGGCCGACCCGCGGCGCATCCCGATCACGCAGTTCGCGACGATCCACCTGAAACATAGGCCCGGCACCGATACGGCGCTGCTCAACGGCCTGATGCACGTGCTGATCGCCGAGGACCTCTACGATCACGATTTCGTGGCACAGCGCACCGAAGGCTTCGAGGAGCTGAAGGCCAAGATCGCCGAATACCCGCCCGAGCGGGTGGCCGAGATCTGCGGCGTGCCGGCCGAGGACATCCGCCGGGCCGCGCGGCTGATGGCGGCCCACAAGCCGACTGCGCTGATGTATGCCATGGGCATTACCCAGCACACCAGTGGCCACGGCAACGTGCTGAGCTGCGCCAACCTGCAGATGTTGCTGGGCAACCTGGGCGTGCCGGGCGGCGGCGTCAACCCGTTGCGCGGCCAGTCCAACGTGCAAGGCGCGTGCGACATGGGCGGCCTGCCCAACGTCTATTCGGGCTATCAAAGTGTGGCGTTGGAAGCGACGCACAAAAAGTTCGAGGCGGCCTGGGGTGTCGTCCCGCCCCACGATAGGCCCGGCCTCACCGTGGTCGAGATGATGAACGCGGCCGCCGCGGGCCAGCTTAAGGCCATGTACATCTTCGGCGAGAACCCGATGGTGTCGGATCCCGACCTGAACCACGTGCGTCATGCGCTGGAAGCGCTCGATTTCCTGGTCGTCCAGGATGTGTTCATGACCGAAACCGCGCAATTGGCCGATGTGGTGTTGCCCGGGACCACCTTCGCCGAGAAGGACGGCACCTTCACCAACACCGAGCGGCGGGTGCAACTGGTGCGCCGGGCGCTCAACCCCCTCGGCGATGCCCGGCCCGACTGGCAGATCATCGCGGAGCTGGGCCAACAGTTGCTGGCGGCCGGCGTGCTGGGCGAGCGGACGGCCGCGGTCGAGGCCGCGCCGCACGGCTCCTGGGATTACCTGAACCCGGCCGAGATCATGGACGAGGTGGCCGCGCTCACGCCGAGCTACGGGGGCATCCGCCACCATCGGCTGCAGGACGGCCACACGCTGCAATGGCCATGTCCTGACGAGCGCCACCCGGGCACGCCGATCCTGCACGTGGGCAAGTTCACGCGCGGGCTGGGCAAGCTATCGCCGGTGGACTACCTGCCGCCGGCCGAGCTGCCCGACGAAGAGTATCCGCTGCTGTTGACCACCGGCCGCGTGCTGTATCACTATCACACCGGTTCGTTCACGCGGCGTTCGGAAGGCCTGGCCGCCATCTATCCCGAAGGCACCATCGAGCTGCACCCGGAGGATGCGGCCCGCTTGAACGTGGCCGACGGCGAGATGGTGGAGGCGGCCAGCCGCCGCGGCCGGGTCACGGTGAAGGCCGAGGTCACCGAGCGCACCCAGCCCGGGGTGGTGTTCATGACCTTCCACTTCGCGGAGAGCGCGGCCAACTTCCTGACCAACCCGGCGCTCGATCCGGTGGCCAAGATCCCGGAGTTCAAGGCGTGCGCGGTAAAGGTGACGCAGTTGAACGGAGCAGGTTGCACGGATTGCTAGACGTAGGGACGGGCGGCCGCGCGCAGCGCCCGTCCTTTTTGTGGCTCGCTTTCGTTACATAAACCACAACAGTGAGACAAAAGGCAAATGGCAAACGGAGAGTTTTCGATTGATACTATGAAGCTCGGTGAAATATTGCAGATCATTGATGGGCAACTTATCTCGAAGGGGGCGAACCTCGACCTCGAGGTGCAGATGGGCTGTGGCGCCGATCTGATGAGCGATGTCCTGGCGTTCACCCATGCGGGCACCCTGCTCCTCACCGGTTTGACCAACTCCCAGGTGGTGCGAACGGCCGATATGGCCGGCATCCAGGCCATCGTCTTCGTGCGGGGCAAGTTGCCCCCTACGGAAACCGTCCGGCTGGCCGAAGAAAAAGGTATTCCGCTTCTGGCCTCGAAATATACTCTGTACGAGACCTGCGGCAGGCTTTACCAAGCCGGGCTGTCCAGTTGTGGCTTGTTCGAGCACAGCTTGCGACGTTGGGAGCAATACTTCGAGAACCGATCATGAAGGAAACCAGAGTCCTCATCATCGAAGATGATCCCGATATGGCCCTTGCCCTGCGCCTGCCGCTGGAGGCCGGCGGCTACCAGGTCTTCGATGCCCGCTCTGGGGAAGAAGGCCTGCAGAAGGTTCAAGAGATCAAACCCGATCTGATCATCCTGGATGCCATGCTGGAGACCACGACGGCGGGCTTTCAGGTCTCGCTGGCCCTGCGCAGCCCCGATCCGCGGTCGCCGTATGCCGCTTATCGGGATATTCCGCTCCTGATGGTGACGGCAATCCACACCACCACCGCGCTGCGCTTCGGCCCGGACGAGGCCTATCTGCCCGTAGACGATTTTGTGGAAAAGCCGGTGGATCCGGATGTCTTGTTGGTGAAGGTCGCGACCCTGCTCGGGACACGCTAGGGCTTCGCCCGACAGGCCGGTCGGGGTTGCCGGCATAGCGGTGATCCTCGTTCTACAAACTGCCAGGAGGCATAAATGAAAAAGCGGATCCTGATGATTGACGACGACGTCCAGGCGGTGGATACCGTCGAGACCCTCTTGCAGAGCGTCGGCTATGAGACGGCTCATGCCTATATGGCGCTAGAGGGCATGGAGCTGGCTCGCACCTGGAAGCCCGATCTGATCCTGTTGGACGTCATGTTTGCCGGGCCGCCCGGGCCGGACGGCTTCGAGCTGTCGCGCGAGCTGCATGCCGATCCACAACTGAAGGACATTCCGGTCATCATCCTCTCCGGCCTGAAGAAGTTCTTCGGCATGGCGACCGAATTCACGCCCGACGAGACGTGGATGCCGGTCAAGGCTTTCCTCGAAAAGCCGGTCAAGCCGGCCGAATTGCTGGCCGCGATCGAGAAGGTGCTCGGTGCGTGAAACGCTTGACGACCTGCTGACCGCGGCCAGGGTGACCACCCCGGCCGCGGCGGCTGCGCTCTGGCTATGGGATGCGGCCGCCGGGTGCCTGATCCTGGCGGCCCATCAGGGCTTGCCCGCGGACGCGTGGATGCACCGGCTCGATCCGGCCGCGGACACGGCCGCGGGCCACGCCCTGGCCACCGGTTGGTGGCAGACGGAGCATCCCGGCGATCCACTGGCGGGCCGCCTGTATCTGCGCCTGGGCCCGGCCGACCGGCCGCTTGGCTTGCTTCATCTGCGCGCGGCGGCGGCCGCGGACTTCGACGCCGGAGCGGTGGCCCGTGCGCGCGCCGTTGCCGCGGTGGGCGGCCGGCTGCTGGCGGCCGAACAGCGGGTAGGGGAGATGGAGCGCCTGGAGGCGGTCCAGGCGCAATTCATCCATGTGGCCACCCACGAACTGCGTTCACCGGTCGCCGTCGCGCAGACGCTGGTGCGCAACGTGCTGAAGGGTTACGTCGGCGCCATCAGCGAAAAGCAACGCCATGTCTTCGATCGGATCTCCGCGCAGCTCGATCGTCTGGAGAGCTTGATCAATGACCTCTTGGACCTGGCCGCCAGCCAGGCTCCCAGCGCGGCGCGGCTGGAGCCGGTGGCGTTGAACGGCCCGGTTGGACGAGCCGTGTTGCTCTGGCAACCCCGCGCCGAAGAAAAAGGGGTGGCGCTCAGTTATCATGCTTGCCGGGAAGAGATCGTCGTGTTGGCTACCGAGGATGGACTGGACCGCATCATGACCAACCTGGTGAGCAACGCGGTCAAATACACTCCGGCCGGCGGCCAGGTGACGGTTGGCCTGTGTCAGAGTGCCGACGAGGCCTCGGTGACCGTGGCCGATACCGGCATCGGCATCCCCTCGGAAGCGCTGCCGAATCTGTTCCAGGAGTTCTACCGCGCGCCCAACGCGCGCGCGGCCAACATCGTCGGCACCGGCCTGGGGCTGGCGATCGTCAAACGCCTGGTCGAGCTGTTTCGCGGCACCATCGCGGTCGAAAGCGCAGTAGGCCGCGGCACCACCTTTACCGTAACGTTCCCTGTTTACCGCGGCATGCGTTGATCTGGCAGCCGCGCCCTCGCCCTGCCGCTATTCTTCAGGTTGCCCACCACGGGCATATAAGCAAGTATGATGTGCGTCATATGAGTTTTTGATAGAAAGGAGTATACTCTACAAGCAGATAGTACGTTTTGTCACAAATCGAACATGATCATTAGTGACGCGCTGATGGGCATAGGCTCTGAAGTCGCCCTTGCGCTCTGGTGAGATCGTACCTTGACTGTTGGTTACAGGCACCCAAGGAGGCAATCCAGTGACAGCGCCCGACGTCCTCGTCCTTACCGACATCAAGCGGGATCCTGCTTTCGGTGACCGGCTGACCCCTGCCGGCCAACAGCTTCGCACCTGCATTCAGTGCGGCACGTGCACCGCCTCCTGTCCATCGGCGGCCGCGATGGATATCACCCCACGAAAAATGTGGCGCATGGTGCAGTTGGGCCTGGTAGAGGAGGTGTTGCGCAGCAAGACCATGTGGTTGTGCAGCATCTGCTATCAGTGCCAGGTGCGTTGCCCCCGCGGAATTCCCCTCACCGAAACGATCGCCAAGCTCAAGCAGCTGGCCATCCAGTATCAGATCAAGCAATATCGCGAAAGCACCCAGTTCTACCTCGCCTTCAGCGACGTCATGCGCCGTTACGGCCGGATGCGCGAGACCGAATTCATGGCGCGTTACTTCCTTTCGACCAATCCGCTGGAGGCGCTCGGCTATGCCACGATGGGCCTCACCTTGTTGCGCCGCGGCAAGCTGAAGCCGGAGCTGCCCATGTTGCGGGGCGAGGGCAAGCTGGCAAAGCTGTTCGACCGGGTGGCTGAACTGGAGGGGCGCCGATGAAATCCTATCTCTTCTATCCCGGCTGCTCCATGGACGCCTCCGCGCAGGAGTACAAGAGCGCCATGCTGGCCGTCTTCAGGGCCCTGGGCGCCGAGATCCGCGAGGTCGAAGATTGGACCTGCTGCGGCGCCAGCGTGGCGCCGGTGATGAGCGATCTGTTGGGCCTGGCGCTGCCGGCGCGCAATCTAGCCCTCGCCGAGAAGATGGGCGACAGCCGGACGATGGTGGTGGGCTGTAGCGCCTGCTTCACCAGCTTCGCGCGCACCAATGCGGCCGTTGCCGACCCGGCCACCCTGGCCCGCGTCAACCAGGCGCTGGAGGTCGAGAATCTGAGCTACGGCGGCACCATCGCCGTGCGCCATATGCTGGACGTGCTGGCCAATGACTTCCGGCCCGCGGCCATTGCCGAACGGGTGGTGCGGCCGCTGACGGGGCTCACGGTGGCGCCGTACTACGGCTGCCAGACGGTGCGGCCCTATGCGTCTTACGACGACGGCCAGCGCCCCTGGTCCATGGTGCCCATCCTGGAGGCGCTCGGCGCCACGGTCTATCATCACCTGCAGGAGGCCACCTGCTGCGGCACCGCGCTGTTGACCACCAAGCCGGAGCTCGGCCTGCGCATCGCCGGCGGCATCTTGGAGGCGGCCCTGCCCGCCGATTGTATTACTACGGTGTGCCCGATGTGCCATATGAACCTGGACTCGTACCAGGACAAGGTCTCGCGCGTGCTCGGCAAGCCGATCAAGATCCCCGTCACTTTCTTGCCCCAATTGATCGGCCTGGCGTTCGGCCTGTCGGAGCGCGAGCTGCTGTTCAAGCGACATGTCGTCCCGGTCGAGCCGGCCCTGGCCAAGCTCGCGACCTGACGCGCTTGCCGGATGCGCATCGCGGGCCTGTGGCCCAGGAGGCACGATGAAGCTCGCCGAAATCGTAGATAAGCTGGCGTTAGAGGTCTGTGGTGGGGCAGATCAGGTCCCCGAGAAGGAGGTCACGGGCGGCTATGTGTGTGACCTGCTGAGCTACGTGATGGCCAGGGCGAAAGAGGGGTATTTGTGGTTGACGGTGCAGGGGCACCCCAACATTGTGGCCGTGGCCAGCCTGGTGAACCTGGCCGGCGTCGTCGTGACCGAGGCCGCGAAAATTGACCCGGCCACCGTGGAAAAGGCCGATCAAGAAGGCGTCCCTCTGTTGACCACCTCCCTGACCTCTTACGAGCTGGCCGGACGGTTGTATGAGCTGGGCGTGAAGTGAAAAGTGATCGCCGGTGATCGTTTTGCAGCGGACGATTGTGCCGCGCGCAGCATCGAGTCGCCCGATCTGGGGCATTGGTCGGCCTGTATGCGCGAGCTGAGCCTGCACATCCTGGATATGTTGCAAAACTCGCTGGAGGCGGGGGCCACCCTGGTCGAGCTGATCGTGGACGAAGACCTGTTGGCCGACCGGCTGACGATCACCGTGCGCGATAACGGCCGGGGGATGGACGAGGCGACACTGGCGCAGGTGACCGATCCCTTCTTCACCACCCGGAAGACGCGCCGCGTTGGGCTGGGCATCCCGTTGTTCAAGGCCGCGGCCGAACACTGCAACGGGAGCTTCGCGATCACTTCGGCGGCCGGCCAAGGCACAACCGTGGTGGCTGCATTTCAGCATAGCCACCTCGACCGGGCGCCGCTGGGCGACATGGCCGGCACGTTGCTGTCGTTCGTT
Source organism: Chloroflexota bacterium (assembly GCA_037445695.1). Classification (GTDB taxonomy): domain Bacteria; phylum Chloroflexota; class Anaerolineae; order CG2-30-64-16; family CG2-30-64-16; genus CAKZKT01. Next base: position 7,786 of record JBBIKA010000004.1, on the reverse strand, counting down.
CTAGGCGGGATCTGCGATGTGCATTACGTGCACCGGAAGAAACAGGGGGACGGGAAGGCCGGGGAAACGGCACGGGAATTCGAGTTCGATACGCAGAAGATCAAGGCCGAACTGGGGGACATACCCCTGACGCATCCGACGGTGCGGGAATGGTTGCGCGGCTTCCTCGCCGAAGGGGAGGCCGAGCTTGCGGCAGCAGGTTGAGTTCTGTGTGGCGCCATGCCGTTTTTTGCTGCGGACCTGCACATCCATACGGTCCTCTCTGCGTGCGCCGAAGCGGAGATGTTGCCCGATCTCATCGTCGCGCAAGCGCAAGAGGAAGGGCTGGATCTGATCGCGGTCACCGATCACAATTCGGCCGAGAACGCCGCGGCGGTGATCCGGGCCGCGCAGGGGACCGGGATCGTGGTCTGGCCGGGGATGGAAGTGCAATCGCGCGAGGAGGTGCATCTGCTGTGCCTGTTCGATACGCTGGAACAGGCGCTGCGCTGGCAGGAGACGATCTATGCCAACCTGCCGCCCCTGAAGAACAAGCCGGAGGTGTTCGGCGAGCAGGTGGTGTTGGGGGCCGACGGCGAGCCGATCGGCTATAACGAGCGGCTGTTGGCCACTTCCACCTTCCTCAGCGTGGAAGAGGTCGTCCAGAGGGTGGCCGGCTTGGGCGGGCTGTGCGTGCCGGCCCACGTGGACCGGCCGATGTACAGCATGATCGCCAACCTGGGCTTCATCCCGGCCGATCTGGACATCCCAGGCGTGGAGATCTCGCACCTGCTGGGCGTGAAAGAGGCCCGCATCCGCTTCCCGCAACTGGCGCGCTACGGGTTGATTGCGGACAGCGACGCGCATCGGCTGAATGAGATCCACCGCCGCACCACGCTCAAGATGCAGCATCGCACCGTGGCGGAGCTGGCGCTGGCGTTGGCGGGCGCAGGAGAGCGAGGGGTGTGGGTGGATGGGGTGAGTGCGGTGGGCGGTGGGGATTAGGGGTTGGGGATTGGGTTGAGGGTGGATGTGGTGCGGTTGTGGGTTGAGAGCGCGTGGGAGAGCTGGCCGGTCGAGGAGCCTGGCTTTGGAGGGGCCAAGGTCGGCGGTCGGGAAGCTGAGGAGATGCGGGAACCCCGGCCGGTCGAAAGGTGTGGCTTTGAATGGGTCAATGACCGCGGCCGGTCGGTTGAGGGGATATGGGAAATTCGGCCGCTCGGGAAGCAGGCGGCGGCCGGAATGGTGAGCACTTTGACAAGCGAAGAGCGCTTTGTGGCGGCCATGGTGAGCGGCCGGGAGATGGAGGACAGGCTCCAGACAGCGGGACTTGCGCACCGTCTGGTGCAGCATCCGGTGACCGCCCTGGCCGCCGGCGACCAGGTGGATGCCGTGGTAGCCGACGTGCTCGCCGCCCTGCCAGCGGGCGAGCACGTCGCCGTATCGCTCTTGCGGATTGCGAACGACGGCCGGGCCGAGCTGGCCGAGGTTGATGCGCCGCCCATCTTCATGGCCCGCAAGGGCGATTTCGTCCTTCTGCCCGTCGTGGAGGAGGAGGCGGCCGGCCGGCTGATACGCCGTTGCGACTTCACCGTCCAGGCCGGCGATCACCTGGCGCTGATCAGCGAGGGTGCCATCCCCGCCGGCGGCGGCGTGCGTTCGTGGAGCTGGCGCGATGTGGCTCTCTCCGTTCGCCGGCTGACGGCCACCGGCTGCGACGCGGAGCAGTTGGCAGGGGCGTTGGTGCGGCTGGCGAAGCAGCGAAGCGGCGAATTCGCTATTCGTCCTTTTTCATTCGTCATTTTTGCGCTGTTCGTCCGTCCGCTGCGTACCGTCACCGTTTGGAGCGGGCCGCCGGCCGACCGACGACGAGATGAGGAGGCGCTGAGGCGGTTGCTGGCCGAAGAAGGGACGCGCATCATCTGCGGGGATACGACGGCCCGGCTGGTCGCCCGCCTGTTGGATGCCACGTTGATCCTCGAGCCGCGGCCGGCAGATGGCTGGCGGGAGGTACCGCCCGCCTCGCGGCTGGTGATGCGGGATGGCAGCGAGCCGATTACGCTGATCACAGAAGGGGTGGTGACATTGCGTGCCGTGGCCGACCGGCTGGCCGCCGTCCGCCGGCCGGCCGAGCTGGCGGGTCGCTCCGACGGCGCTTTCCGGCTGGCGAAACTGCTGCTGGAAGCGGACCGGATCACCTTTCTGGTCGGTCTGGCGATCAACCCGGCGCAGACCGAACGGGACGGTACGCCGCTGCGCAAGTCGGCCGTGGCGGCCGTGGCCGAGGCGCTACGGGCGCACGGGAAGCTGGTGGTGATGGAATATGTGTAGGCGCGGGGCGGCTCCCCTCGATTCGTGCATTCGTGTCCTCATTCGTGGATGGCCCACCCGACAAGGAGGTACCGTTCATGGAACAACCCAAAATCGGTGTCTATGTTTGTGACTGTGGCGTGAACATTGCGGCCACGGTCAACGTGCCCGAGGTGGTCAAGTTTGCCTCGGGACTGCCCAACGTTGTTGTTGCGCGCGAGTACAAATATATGTGCTCGGACCCCGGCCAGAAGATGATCCAACAGGACATCCAAGAGCTGGGGCTGAACCGCGTCGTGGTCGCTTCGTGTTCTCCCCGCATGCATGAGCCGACCTTCCAGAGTGCTGTGGCGGCCGTCGGCATGAACCCGTACCACTTCGCCATGGCCAATATTCGCGAGCACGTATCGTGGGTGGTAGACGACGTTGTCCAGGGCACAGAGAAGGCCAAGCGCCTGGTCAACGCCGCGGTGATGCGCGTCGCCTTGCAGGAGCCGCTCTACTCGCGCAAAGAGCCGGTGACCCCGGCCGCGTTGGTGGTCGGCGGCGGCATCGCGGGCATCCAGGCCGCGCTCACCATCGCCGATGCCGGTTACAAGGTGTATCTGGTCGAGCGGGAGCCGTCTATCGGCGGGCACATGGCCCAGCTCGATAAGACGTTCCCCACGCTCGACTGTAGCACCTGAATACTGGGGCCCAAGATGATGGATGCCGGTCGGCATCCCAACATTGAGCTCCTGACCTACAGCGAAGTCGAAGAAGTATCGGGCTACGTAGGCAATTTCACCGTCAAGGTGCGCAAGAAGGCCCGCTACGTGGACCCCGAAACGTGCACCGGCTGTGGCCTGTGCTGGCAGGAATGCCTGACCGTGCGCATTCCGCAGCTCAAGCTCATCAAGATGGGCGACATGAGTGTGGGTGAAAGGAGGCCGGGAGACCGATGAACCTGGATCGCGTTAACGAGATCATTGATGCTTATCAGGCCGATCCGGCGTGCAGCCTGGCCATCTTGCAAGAGATCCAGCAGGAAGCCAACTACCTGCCCAAAGATGCCTTGACGTTGGTGGCCGAACGGCTGGGGGTGCCTGTGGGGCACGTGTACGCGCTGGCCACCTTCTATCGCACCTTCAACCTTACGCCCATGGGCAAACACCGCATCAAGGTGTGTCTGGGCACGGCCTGTCACGTGCACGGCGGCCCCATGATCCTGGAAGCCTTCGAGCGGCAACTGGGGATCAAGGCCGGCGAGACCACTCCCGATGGGCACTTCTCGCTAGAGGCGTGCTCTTGCCTGGGCGCCTGTGCCCAGGCGCCGTTCGTACAGGTGGATAACCACCCCCACAACCAGATGACCCCGGCTGCCGTGTCCGATGTCGTGAAGCATTACGCTACGGACGGAAACGGCAAGGGCACTTGATGGTCGCGTGCAGGAGGATTTATATGCCTCAACTGAAAAGTTTGGATGAGCTGCGTGCCCTGCGTCAGCAATTGCAAAAAGAAGTCCAGGCCCGTACGGAGGCATCCATCACGATCACCGTAGGCATGGGCACCTGTGGCATCGCGGCGGGTGCGCGCGAGGTGATGAGCGCCATCCTCGATGCCGTGGCCGCCCGCGGCATCGCCGCCCACGTGACGACCGTCGGCTGCATCGGGATGTGTTCCAAAGAGCCACTGGTGGATGTCCGCCGCGGGGACGAGCCCAAGGTCACCTATGGCAACGTGACCCCGGCCATGGTGCCCCGCATCCTGGACGAGCACGTGATCGGCGGCCGGGTGATCGAGGAATGGGTGGTGGCCCGGGTGGCCGTATAGGAGGAAGCCATGGCAGATCAACATCGTGCCGACTTGCTGGTGAGTTGCCTGCATGACCGGTCGCCCGAACTGCTCCCGGCCCTAGAGGCCGAAATCGCCCGCCGCGGCCTGGGCGATGAGGTACGCGTGGTGAAAGCCGGCTGTCGGGGCTGGTGCGATACAGGGCCGGTGATCCATGTGCAACCGGATGATCTCTTTTATGTCGGCGTTCGGCCCGCCGATGTGCCCGAACTGGTGGAAGAGACGCTGCTCAAGGGCCGCGTGGTCGAGCGGCTCACCTTCCGCGATCCGGTCACGCGCAAACACATCGCCCGCTATTCCGACCTCCCCAGCCATCGCAAGCAGATGCGCATCGCGCTGCGCAACTGCGGCCTGGTGAACCCGGAATCCATCGAGGAATATATCGCGATCGGCGGCTACGAGGCATTGGCCAAGGTTCTCAGCTCGATGACGCCGGAACAGGTCATTGAGGAGGTCAAGAAGTCGGGATTGCGCGGCCGCGGGGGCGCGGGTTTCCCCACGGGCCGCAAGTGGGAGTCGGCCCGCCACGCCGAAGGGGAGATCAAATACGTCCTGGCCAACGGTGATGAAGGAGACCCCAACTGCTTCATGGATCGCGCCCTGATGGAAAGCGATCCCTTCTCCATCCTGGAAGGCATGACCATCGGCGCGTATGCCATCGGCAGCCATGAAGGGTTCATCTATCTGCCGTTCGAATATACCCTGGCGGCCCGGTCGCTGCGCAATGCGATCCGGCGGGCCCGGGAGTACGGGCTGCTGGGGAAGGACATCTTGGGTTCCGGGTTCGACTTCGACGTGAACCTGCGCTTGGGTGCGCGCTCCTTCGTGGGCGGCGAATCCACAGCCATCATGCGCGCCATCGAGGGCAAGCCCAGCGAGCCGCGGGCCAAGCATGTGCATACGACCGACAAGGGCCTGTGGGAGCGCCCCACCTGCCTGAACAACGTCAAAACATGGGCCATTGTGCCGGAGATCATCCGTCGGGGCGGCGACTGGTTTGCCGCCATCGGCACCGAAAAGAGCAAGGGCACGCAGGTCTTCTCTCTGGCCGGCAAGGTCAACATCACGGGGCTGGTGGAGGTGCCCATGGGCACGACCGTGCGCCAGCTCGTGTTCGACCTGGGCGGCGGCGTAGCCAAAAAGCGCCCGTTCAAAGCGATCCAGATCGGCGGGCCTTCGGGCGGCGTGTTGCCGGCCAGCCTGCTGGATATGCCCATGGACTACGAGACCCTGGCCGAGGCCGGCTCCATGATGGGCACCGGCGGCGTGGTGGTGATGGACGATCGGACATGTGTGGTAGATGTGGCGCGCTACTTCCTGGAGTTCCTCAAGGACGAATCGTGCGGCAAATGCAGCACCTGTCGCGAAGGGATCCGCCGCATGCTGGACCTCTTGACCCGTATCACCCGGGGCCAGGGCACGCTGGCCGACCTGGATCAATTGGAGAACCTGGGCAAAGTGGTGCGGTCGGTCTCGCTGTGTGGGTTGGGCAAGACGGCGGCCAATCCTGTGCTCAGCACGTTGCGCTATTTCCGCGCCGAATATGAGGCGCACATCCGGGATGGCTTCTGTCCGGCGGGCGTTTGCCGCAGCCTGACGCAATTCCGGATCGTCGAAACGTGCCCCGGCTGCGGGCTGTGCCTCAAGGCATGTCCGGAAAACGCCATCGTGGGCGAGAAAAAACAGCCGCACACGATCATCCAGGAGAAGTGCCTGCGGTGCGGCGCTTGTCGAGAGGCATGCAACCTCGACAAGATCGAGGTGATCCCGCCGACGGCGGTCGGCATGGCCGGTCGGCCCGCGGCCGCAACCGCTCCGGCCGTTGCTGCAGGGCGTGCCAGGTAAGGAGATCGAACTATGGTCACCTTAACGATAGACGGCCAACAGATCCAGGCCGAAGAAGGCCAGACGATCCTGGAAGTTTGTCGCAAAAACAACATTCACATCCCTACCCTCTGCTACCATCCCGTGCTGGAGCCTTACGGCGCCTGTCGCCTGTGCACCGTCGAGGTGATCCGTCGGGGCTGGTCTACCTTGCAGACGGCCTGCACACATCCGGCGTGGGACGGGTTGGAGGTGCGCACCAACTCGGCCGAGGTGCGGGAGGCGCGCAAGGTCATCCTGGGCCTGCTCCTCTCGCGCACGCCCAACGTGCCGATCATCCAGGAGCTGGCCGCGGAGTATGGCGTGACCGAGCCGCCCTTCCCGGTGGAAAACCCCAACGAGAAGTGCATTCTTTGCGGCCTGTGCGTGCGCGTGTGCAACGACATGGTCAAGGCGCACGTGCTCAATTTCTCCCAACGCGGGGTGGAGCGGAGGGTGGGGCCGCCCTTCATGGAGAAGACGCGCGATTGCCTGGGCTGCGGCGCGTGTACCATCGTCTGCCCCACCGGCGCCATCGAGATCGTGCTGGAGCAGGCCGGTGTGTATGCTGCCAAGCCGCTGGGGCCTCGCTCGGCCATCTATGTGCCGTCGCTTCAGGCCGTGCCGCGCGTGCCGGTGATTGACACCGACTCCTGTATCCGCTTCCGCCAGTACGATCGCTCGGACGGCCAGATCGCCGATGCCTGCGGCGCGTGCCAGATGTTGTGCGAAGCCAACGCCATAGACTTCACCCAGAAGGACGAAATCCTCGAGCTGAACGTCGGTGCCATCGTGGTCGCGACCGGCTTCCAGATGTGGGATGCGACCAAACTGAGCCAATACTCCTATGGCAAATCGCCCAACATCATCACTGCGTTGGAGTTCGAGCGGCTGTCGAACGCCAGCGGCCCCACCGGCGGCCAGATTCTGACGGCCGACGGGAAGAAGCCGGAGCGGGTGGCGATCATCCATTGCGTCGGCTCACGCGACAAGAACCCCAACGCCCACGAGTACTGCTCGCGCATCTGCTGCATGTACTCGTTGAAGCAGGCCCATCTGGTGCGCGACAAGACGCATGCCGAGGTGTACGAGTTCTACATGGACATGCGTGCGTTCGGCAAGGGCTACGAGGAGTTCTACGAGCGCGTGCAGGAGGAAGGGGTGGTCATGGTGCGCGGCCGCGGGGCCGAGGTGCAGGTGTTGCCCTCGGGCAAGCTGCGCGTGACCGGCGAGGACGCCAACCTGGGCAAGCTGGTGGCGGTGGATGTGGACATGGTGGTGCTCAGCTCGGCCATCGAGCCGCCGGCCGACGCGCAAAAGATCGCGCAGCTCTTCGGCCTCTCGCGCACGCCCGATGGCTGGTTCGCGGAGGCGCATCCCAAGCTGCGGCCGGTGGAGACCAACACCGACGGTGTGTTCCTGGCCGGTACGGCGCAAGGCCCCAAGGACGTGCCCGATACGGTGGCCCACGCCGGCGCGGCCGCCTCGATGGCGGTGGCGCTCCTGAACAAGGGCGAGGTGACCATCTCGCCGCAGGTCGCGGTGGTGGACGAGAAGCTGTGCTCCGCATGCAAGACGTGTCTGTCCGTCTGTCCGTACACGGCGATCAGCTTCATCGTCGAGGACAACGTGGCGCGTGTCAACGAGGCGCTGTGCAAGGGCTGTGGCACCTGTGTGGCCACCTGCCCGGCCGGCGCCATCACGGGCAAGCACTTCACCGACGATCAGATCATGGCCCAGATCGAGGGGCTGTTCCGGGTGCCGGAGTTGGCGCAGGTGTGAGGTTCGTCGTGCCGGAAGC
>JBBIKA010000003.1:0-58433 GCA_037445695.1 Chloroflexota bacterium | reverse complement strand
GTGTTCATCTCATCACCCTCACCCCGCCCTTGCTCCTCTCCTCTCCCGCCCGCCGTGAGGCGGGCGGGAGAGGGGAGGGGTAGGAAAAAGGTGGCTCTGCGGCTTTTGGTGGGAAGACGGCAGGACTCGCAACTTGCGTGGCCTCATCCCCCGGCCCCTCCCCGCCAAGCGGGGAACGGGGCCAGGGGTAGAGGGGCCACTGCATCCGGAATTGCCGAAATGCCTCTTGTCCCGCCAGAAGCTGGAGAACCAAAAAGGTTTTGCGGCGGGCGGCGAAGCCGCCCGCCGCAAAACCCCTCCTCCATCTCCTGACAGGAAAGGGAGAGAATAGCTCCCCTCCCCGTGTAGGGGAAGGGCCGGGGGAGGGGTCTTCTCGCGGGGCGAAGACGGGGGCAACCGTAGACGTCAAGTTGACGCATATGGGGGCGAGGAGGTGGGGTGAGGACGTTAGCCCGGCCGCCTGACGCGCGCAGCAGTGGCGGCCTCGCGCACGCGGACGCTGCCGCCGCGGGGGCCATCCACGAATGGGACACGAATGCACGAATAGCAGGCCGCGTGATTCGTGCATTCGTGATCGGATTCGTGAATGGCGCCGCCGCCGAATGAATTCAGGATGAACACTTACTTAGTTGCTCAGATCGCCCTTGTGACATATAATGGGCCGCACATTAATGAAGTCGTGGCGGCCGCAACCGGCGGCTGCTTGTAAGGAGACAAAATGACCTTGTCAGGTTTGCTCTCGATCGTGGCGCGCTTGCCGCAACCGATCGAACGGTTGGCCGAGCTGGCCTATAACCTGTGGTGGAGCTGGAACCCGCACGCCCAGGCGCTGTATCGCGACATAGACCCCGAGCTCTGGGAGGCGGTCAATCATAACCCTGTGAAGTTCTTGCGTCGGGTCGGCCAATCCCGGGTGGAACGGGCCGCGCAAGACCGCGCCTATCGGACGCGCTACACGGCCGTCATGGATGCGTTCGACACCTACATGCGGCCGGTGCGCACCTGGTATGCCTCTCAGACCGCCCAGCCCGGCGTGCGCACCATCGCCTACTTCTCGGCCGAGTTCGGCCTCCACGAGTCGCTGCCGATCTATTCCGGCGGCCTGGGCATCCTGGCCGGCGATCATTGCAAAGAGGCCAGCGACCTGGGCCTGCCGTTCGTCGGCGTCGGCTTCATCTATCCGCAAGGCTATTTTCGCCAGCAGATTGACGCCAACGGCCGCCAGGAGGCGATCTACGAGAAGCTGGATTTCGGCGAGGTGCCGGTGCGACCGGCCACGGATCCGGCCGGCCGCGAGGTGATGATCAGCGTGGAGCTGCCCGGCCGCACCGTCTACGCCCGCGTGTGGCGCATCCAGGTCGGCCGGGTGCCGGTCTTCCTGATGGACACCGATGTGGAGCGCAACGCGCCGGCCGACCGCGAGCTATCGGCCCGGCTTTACGGCGGCGATGTGCAGATCCGCATCTCGCAGGAGGTGGTGTTGGGCATCGGCGGCGTGCGCGCGCTGCGCGCGCTCGGCTACCGGCCCGACGTCTGGCACATGAACGAGGGGCACGCCGCCTTCCTCCAGTTGGAGCGCCTGCGGGAATACGTCGAAGAGCAGAAGATGCCTTTCGCCGAGGCGCTGTGGGCCGTGCGCGGCAACGCGCTCTTCACCACCCACACGCCCGTGCCGGCCGGCAACGATGCCTTCAACTTCGATCTGATGGAGCGCTTCTTCGCCGATTTCTGGCCCCGGCTGGGGCTCGATCGCGAACGGTTCCTCGACCTGGGGCGCTTCCAGAATCCGTGGGGGCCGCAGTTCAGCATGACCGTCCTGGCGCTGCGCACGGCCGCCTACGCCAACGGCGTCAGCAAGCTGCACGGCGCAGTGGCCCGGCGCATGTGGCGCAGCTTGTGGCCCGATGTGCCCGTAGATGAAGTGCCCATCGGCCACATCACCAACGGCGTGCACACCGAGACCTGGTTGCATCCCGAGCTGGCCGCGCTGTTCGATCGCTATCTCGATTTCGGCTGGCGCACGGCCATAGATGACCCGACCACCTGGGCCGCGGTCGAGCGCATCCCCGATGCCGAGCTGTGGGCGCAGCACACCCGCGCGCGCAACCAGATGCTCGAGCTCATGCGTCGCCGCACCGCGCGTCAGCTCACCCGCACGGGCGCCACGCCGGTCGAGGTGGCGGTGGCCGCGCGCGGGCTCGATCCGCGCGCCCTCACCATCGGCTTCGCGCGGCGCTTCGCCACCTACAAGCGGGCCACCCTGATCTTCCGCGATCCCGAGCGCCTCAAGCGCATCCTGAACGATCCCGAACGGCCGGTTCAGATCATCTTCGCGGGCAAGGCCCATCCGGCCGACGAGCCGGGCAAGGCGTTCATCCAGCAGATCTACCAGCTCAGCCATCAGCCGGGCTTCGCCGGCCGCATCCTGTTCGTTGAGGAGTACGACGCCAACATCGCGCGGCATCTGGTCACGGGCGTAGACCTCTGGCTGAACAACCCTCGCCGGCCGAACGAGGCCAGCGGCACGAGCGGCCAGAAGGCCGGCCTGAACGGCATCCCCAACTTCAGCGTCCTGGACGGCTGGTGGTGCGAGGGGTATGACGGCACCAACGGCTGGGCCATCGGCCAGGACGGCGACTATCCCGACGAGGCCGCGCAAGACGCGGCCGACGCGCTCTCGCTCTACGACACGCTCGAGAACGAGATCGTGCCGCTCTTCTACGACCGCGGCCCGGACGGCATCCCCCACGGCTGGCTGAAGAAGATGCGCCGGGCGATCCAGACGATAGCGCCGGTCTTCAGCCTGGCCCGCATGTTGAAGGAATACTGCAACCGTTACTACTTTCCGGCCGGCCGCTTCGGCCAGCAGAGCGAGGCCGGCGCGCTGGCGCACGAACTGGCCCTCTGGGAGCAGCAGGTGCGGGCCGCCTGGCCGCAGGTGGCCGTCGAGGCGTTTGCGGCGGAAGTGGCCGGCCGGCCGGTCGCAGAGGCCAGGGGCGACGAAGCCGTGACCGTGCGCGCCCTCGTGCGGCCGGGGCCGCTGCCCCCCGAGTTTCTGGCGGTCGAGCTGGTCTACGGGGTCGAACGCGACGGTCATCTCGCGCCGACCCGCGTCGTGCCGATGGAGCTGATGTCCGGCACGAACGGCGAGTATCGTTACCAGGCCGTGCTCGGCCCGGTGGAGCAGGGCGCGGTGCGCTACGGCGTGCGCGTCCGGCCGCATCATCCGGCCTTGCCCGTCCCGTTCGTCCTCCCGCTCCTCAAATGGGCCCCATGACGGTCGCCGATGCCGATCCGCCGATGTGCCGCTGGGGTGAGCTCCTATGTCCGACGATCTCGGTCCGTTGAGCGAGCGCGAAATCGAGGTGTTGAAGCTGGTGGCCGATGGCAAGACCAACCAGCAGATCGCGCGCGAGCTGGTGATCAGTCCCAACACGGTCAAGGTCCATCTGCGCAACATTTTCGAGAAGCTGGGCGTTCAATCGCGCACCGAGGCGACGATGGAGGCCGTGCGTCGGGGCTGGGTGACCGTCGGCGGCGAGCTGCCGACGGTCGGCGCCGGCGAAGCGACCCCTCCGCCGGCCGAGGCGATCGTTGAGCCGGCCGAGGAGCCGCTGGGGAGGCCGCCGCTGGCGACATGGCAGCGGATTTACATGGTGCTCGTGGCCGGGCTGATCGCGGTGGGCTTGTTGGCGTCGGCCTGGTGGCAGGTGCCCGGCCGGGACGGCCACGCGACGCCGTTCAGCGACAGCGGCCGGGTGCAGGGCGGAACCGTCACGCGCAATACGACCTCGCGGTGGATCGTCAGAGCGCCCCTGCCTGCGGCGCGCAGCCGGATGGCCGTGGCGACCGATGACGTGCGCCTGTACGTGATCGCCGGTGAGACGGCCGGCGGGCTCACCGATCAGGTGCTGGTTTACGACCGCTCGGCCAATCTCTGGCGGCCGGCCGCGGCCAAGCCGACCGCGGTGGCCAACATCGCGGCCGTCCGGATCGGCGGCCGCTTCTATGTGGCCGGCGGCACGCTCGCCGATGGCCGGAGCACCGACGTGCTGGAGGTGTACGACCCGCAGGCCGACGTCTGGGCGGTGCGCGCGGGGCTTCCCTTCCCCCTGGCGGCCTACGCGGCCGCGGCGCTGGAGGGCCGGCTCTATCTTTTCGGCGGATGGGACGGCGCGCGCTGGCGCGCGGATACGCTGATCTACGATCCGGCGAGCGATCGCTGGTCGAGCGGGTTGGCCATGCCCGGGCCGCGCGGCTTTCACGCGGCGAGCGCCCTGAAGGGCCGCATCTACGTGGTCGGCGGGTTCGATGGCCGGCGCGAGCTGGCCGATGTGCTGGTCTACGACCCGGCGGCCGAGGGGACGCCCGCGGGGCCGTGGTCACCGCGCGCCGCGCTGAACCGGCCGCGCGGGGGCCTGGGGCTGGTGACGCTGGGCGCGCGGCTGTATGCCATCGGCGGCGGCTGGACGGAAGCGCTCAGCTTCAACGAGCAGTACGATGCGACCGCCGACGCCTGGTCGCAGATCGAGACGCCGATCGCCGGACAGTGGCGCAATCTGGGCGTCGTGGCCCTGGGCAACAAGATCTATGCGCTCGGCGGCTGGGGCGGCAGCTATCTGGATAACAACGAGGAGTACCAGGCGCTGCTTCAGCAGTTGTTGCCGCTGTTCACCAAGGGGCAATAGAGGCTATAGCGCCGGCCGCGCGAGCTTCTGGATTTTCGGCAGGGTCTCGCGCCAACTGATCAGCGAGAGGCCGAGCTTTTCGCGCAGGCGGTCGGCCGGCATGCCGTTGCGGTAGTCCCGCACGGCGCACGTCCAGCGCAACTGTTCGAACGAAACACCCCCCGCGATCCCCGCCATGGCCGCCAGATCGGTCAACACGTACTCCAGGTTGCGCGCCGTGCATTCGAAGAGATACTCCTTCGGCTCGTACTCGCGCAGGTATTGCCGATAGGCCGGCGTGAAGTTGGGCCCCAACGCCAGCTTGCGCTCCTTCAGCGTCCGGCGCGGATCGGCGTAGCGCACGTAGAGCACGGGCGCCTGCGGGTTCGACAGGTCAATGTGCTCCAGCTTGATCTCCATGCACTCGCTCTTTTTGATCCCCGTCTGCAAGAGCAGGGTGACCAACAGGTAGGGCCGCGCGTCGGGCTTGGGCGCCCATAGCAGATCGCGCGCCGTGTTCAGCAGCGCATTGACCTGCTCGTCGTACAGGATCTCGGGGAGGGGCGTGGTGGGCTGCTCGTGGGGGATGCCGGCGGCCGGGTCGCTGGGCAAGACTTGGGCTTCGGCCAGCCAGCCGAAAAACACCTTGAGGGTCGTGAGGCGCCGAGCATACGTCTTCGGGCTGCACGGCACCCCCCGCTCCACGCGCATCCAGACCAGGAACTGTTCCACGTCGGCCTGGCCGATCTGGCCGATGGGCCGGTTGGGCGAGATATAGCGGCCGAAGAGGTTCAGATCGGCCAGGAAGGACTTGATCGTGTTATCGGAAAAGCCCTGGCGCACCATGTAGCCGTGAAAGCCGGTCATGGCGGCCGTCAACGAGGAATCGGCGGTCAGGTCGGTCGGCAGCGCCGCAACCGGCCGCGTTCTTTCGCCGGCCGTCCCACGTCCTGGGCGGCCTGGGGGGAACAGGTCGAGTTGGCTATGATCCATCGCCGTTCCCTTCGCTTGGCCTCATCCCTTCAGCGAACCCGCCAACAACCCCCGCATGAAGAACTTGCCCAACGCCAGATAGACGATGATCGTCGGCAGCGCGGCGATCAGCGCGCCCGACATCTGCACCTGCCACTGGGTGTAATAAGTGCCGGCCAGGTTCTGCACCGCCACGTTGACCGGCGCCAGCCGCGGGTTGCTCACCACCACCAGGCCGATCAGGTAATCGTTCCAGATGGTGGTGAACTGCCAGATGAGGACGACCGCGAACGCCGGAAACGCGATCGGCAGCAGGATCCAGCGGTAGATCCCGAAGAAGCCACAGCCGTCAATCTTGGCCGCGTCCACCAGTTCGTTGGGGATGCCCGCGAAGTAGCTGCGGAACATCAGCGCGGTGATCGGGATGCCGAAGATGCAGTGGACAAAGATCACGCCGACGATCGAGCCGTACAGCCCCAGCGCCATCAGCGTCTGCACCAGGGGAATGAGGATCCCCTGATAGGGCAGGAACATGCCGACCAGGAAGAGCATGAAGAGGGTGTTGGAGCCGCGGAACTTCCACTTGGCAAAGATGTAGCCGTTGATCGAGCCGATGAACGCCGAGATGACCGCGGCCGGCACCGTGATCATGATGCTGTTTTTGAAGTTGGGCGCCACCTTCACCCACGCCTGGCTGAAGCCGTCCAGCGAGATGCCGCGCGGCAGGGCCCACATGGTGGCGATGTTGACCTGATCGAAGGTCTTCATCCCCGTGATGAGCATCAGATAGATCGGCATCAGGTACCAGGCGGCAAAGGCGATGAGCACGAAATAGATCGCGCCGCGCGACCAGGCTCGTTGGAACGTCATTGCGATTCCTCCAACTGCAGGCTCGCCAGGTAGGGCCCCACCAGAAAGCCGGCCAGGATGATCATGACGCTGGCGATCACCGCGCCCGACGACATTTTGTTCGACTGGAAGGTGAGCTGGAACATATGAAACGCCAGCGCGTCGGTGCTGAACGCCGCGCCGGTGCCCAGGACCGCCGGAATGTCGAACACGCGGATCGAACCCATGCCGGTGAGCACAACGGCCGTAAAGGTCACCGGCGCCAGCAGCGGGATGATGATCCGCCGGTAGAGCTGCCACGTGTTGGCGCCGTCTATGGCCGCGGCCTCCTTCAGCTCGTGGGAGATGCCCCGCAAACCGGCCAGATAGAGCGCCATCACGTAGCCGGAGAACTGCCAGGCCGAGGCGATCGTCACCGCCAGGATGCCCCACGTGGGATCAGTATACCACTTGGACTTGAGAAAGTCCAGCCCGACCAGCGAGAAGAGCTGATTGAGGCCGGCCGAGGGGTACATCAGCCAGCGCCAGACGACGCCGGTGACGATGCCGGAGACGGCAAACGGAAAGATGAAGATCGTGCGGAAGAGCGCCTCGCTCTTGATCTTCTGGTCGAGCAAGGAGGCGAGCAGGAAGCCGATCACGATGCACTGCGTCATGAACCCGAGCGCATAGAGCACCAGGTTGCGCATGTCGATCCTGAAGCGCATGTCCTGGAACATGTTGATCCAGTTCTTCAGGCCGACGAAGGTGTAATCGGGCAACAGGGTAGGCCATTTCACCACCGACACGTAGAAGGTGTAGGCGATGAAGAAATAGATGAAGATGGCGACCGCCACGATAGAAGGCGTCAGCACCACGATGGCGAGCGCCAGGTCGCCACGAAACCTGAGTGCCCGCCGGCGTGGTGCGTTCGCGGGGGCGGCCACGCCGCCCCCGCCTGTCGCAGCGGTTTCGTTACTTCTGGAAACCGGCATCCTTGGCAGCCTTGACCAGCGCGGCCTGCGTCTCTTCAACGTTCTTCTTCGTGGCAAAGACGTTGATGGCGTTCATGAAATCGGTCATGAAGCTGACCGGGGCCGCGGCGCCGTGGACGATGCTGGGCACCAGCTTGTCCTTCTTCCAGTGCTCCATCGCCCACTTGTGATACTCGCTGTACTTGGTGATGTCGGCGTCCGTGCGGGCCGGGATCGAACCCTTGGCCGGGTTGAAGGCATCCTGCCCTTCCTTCGAGCCGCACACCCGCAGCCAGTTGATCGCCGCCTCGCGGTTCTTGACCTTCTTGGGCAGGCCGAAGGAGTCGGAAAGCATCTGGTAGATGCCTTCGTTGCCTGGGGCCGGCGCCCAGCCGAAGTCCTGGAACTTCAGCGACCAGAGCACGCCCGGCGTCCAGTCGCCCTGGATGATCATAGCGACCTTGCCCGCCACCATGAGCTGGTTTACGTCGCCCCAGCTCACGTTGAGGAAGTCTGCGTTGGCGTAGTCGAGCGCCTTCTTGAGGATCTCCAGCGCGGTGGCGATGCGCTTGTCTTCCCACGAGGTCTTGCCGGTGAAGAGGCCCTTGAAATCTTCCGGGCCGAGCACGGGGATCATCATCGTCTCGAAGACGTGGGCCGTGAAGCCGGCGCCGCTCTCGGCGATGGCCAGGGTCGGTTGTCCCTTGGCCTTGAGCTTCTCGGCCAACACGAACCACTCGTCCCAGGTCTTGGGCGGTTCCGCGCCGACATCGGCCAACATCTTCTTATTGTACCACATCATGTTGGAGCGATGGATGTTCACCGGCACCGACCAGGGCTTGCCCTCGTACGAGGCGATCTCGATCAGCTCGGCCGGGAAGACCTTGTCCCAGCCCTCTTCCTTGTAGAGGAAGTCCAGCGGCTCCATCTGGCCGGCCTTCACGTAGGTGCCGATCAGCTCGCCGCCCAGGTGCACCTGGAACGATTCGGGCGGATCGCCGCCCATCATGCGGGTCTGGAGCACGGCCTTCATGTTGCCGCCCGACGAGGTGCCGCCGGCCAGCGCCGCGTTGACGATCTCAACGCCGGGGTAGCGCTTCTTGTAGACTTCGAACAGGCCGTTGAGGGCTTCGATCTCGCCGCCGGAGGTCCACCAGGAGAAGATCTCCAGCTTTTGCGCGCCGGCTGCCGGGGCCGCGGCCTTGGGGGCTTCGGTCGCCTTGGGTGCCTCTGCCGGCTGTTGCGGCGCGGGGGCGGCGGGCGCGCAGCTTGCCAGCGCTGCACCGCCGGCGACCAGCGCGCCGAACTTGAGAAATTCACGACGATTGAGCTGCTTCATTGCGAAAGAATCTCCTTTCACCGTGTGAGAGAAACAAATCGAAAAGCGCCTGTCTCCGAACCGCCCGAAGTGGCGGCTGCTTCCAGAATCGTTTTTGGGCTGATCGGTTTTTTACCTCTCCTCCAGGCCTCGCCTCCTTTCTCCGGTCGGGCAATGCGACCGCTCAAGCGACATCCGGCGCACGGCGTCCAGGGATTGCGGTCGCAAAGGGGATGTACGCACAGCATGACATGGCCGTCATCGTATAAATCCCTTATATCAAAAATCCCGTTGTTTGTCAATACACCCAGGGCCGGGCCGCGCCAGTTTATCGGCCAGGTGCCGCCAGCCGAGGAACATCTGCTCCCGCGGCCGGCCGTTGGCCAGGTCCATGCTTGCCATGGCTTCCGCATAGGGGGTGATGCGGATGCCGCGTTGTGCCAGGCCGATGACATTGACCTGATCCCGGCCGGCCGCGATGTCGTCCATGATCTGCTGCGCGGCCCGCGCGCCCAGCCGGGCGCCCTGGATGCGGTCGAACGCAGTCGGCACGCCCCCCCGCTGGAGATGGCCCAGGATGCACACGCGCACCTCGAACGCGCCGCGGGCCTCGGCATCAATGACCCGCCGCACGAAATCGGTATCGTAGTAAGGCGACGCGTCTTCGGCGATGATCACGATGCCCAGCTTTTTGCCGCTGTCGAACCCGCGGCGCAAGAGCTCAGTATCGTGCAACAGGTCTTCGAGCGCGATGCCGTCCTCGGGCAACAGTTCCATCTCCGCGCCGGTGGCGATGCCCGCGGTGAGCGCCAGATAGCCGCAGCGTCGGCCCATCACTTCGATGATGTACACCCGCCGCGCCGCGCTCGCCGTGTATTTGATCTTGTCTACCGCATCCACGATGTTGTTCAGGGCGGTGTCCGCGCCGATGGTGAACTCGGTGCCCGGCAGGTTGTTGCCGATGGTGGCCGGCACGCAGATAATGGGGATGCGCAACTCCGGATGGCGGTTGCGGGCTTCCAGCAGCCGGCCCACTGTGCCGTAGGTCTCCAGCCCGCCTACGGCGATCAACCCCCG
The DNA here is from genome assembly GCA_037445695.1 of Chloroflexota bacterium. Classification (GTDB taxonomy): domain Bacteria; phylum Chloroflexota; class Anaerolineae; order CG2-30-64-16; family CG2-30-64-16; genus CAKZKT01. Next base: position 48,597 of record JBBIKA010000003.1, on the reverse strand, counting down.
GATGTCCCATTCCCTGACCGTGCGCGCGATGGCCGGGATCTCGTCGGCCGTCAGCTCGTGGCGCACCGCGCCCAGCTCCGATCCGCCCAGGCCCATCCAGTTCTGCACGTCCATCCAGCCCAGATGCACCATGTCGCCCCTGGCCAGGCCTCCGAAGCCGTAGCGCGCGCCGATCACATCCTGGCCGGCGTTGCGGGCGATGCGCAGGGCCGTGCGCAGGATGGCGTTCATCCCCGGCGCGTCGGGCCCGCCCGTCAGCAGGCACACCCGGCCGCGATCCAGGAGCGCCTCCTTCGGCTCGGCCCGGCTCAAGGTCTTGACCAGGTCAAGGGTGTCCAAGAAGCTGGGCCCGCGCAGTTTCAGGGCCTCCTCGAACTGGCCCAGGTCCATCTGCGCGTTGACCTCCTGGCTCTTGGCCACCACCTCGGTCAGCGGCGTCGCCTTCGGCTGATTGGCGACCAGGCCGATCATCACCGGCGTAGGGTCGGGGCCGGCCAGATACTCTACCGCCGCCTCGCCCAGCCGCGACGCCAGCACGCGCTCGAACGCGGTAGGCGAGCCGCCCCGCTGCACATGGCCCAGCACGGTCACGCGGCCTTCGACCCCCATGCGCGTCTTTAGGATCTCGGTGATCGTCTCGGCGCGGATCGGCAGGCCGTCGCTGTGCCGCGCGCCCTCGGCAAAGATGATCAGATCGTGGCGTCGGCCGGCCGCGCGGCCGCGCTTGAGCGCATCTACCATGCGATAGTGCCAGCGCGGATCCAGCTCTTCCTCTGGAATCAGCACCCAGTCGGCGCCGGTGGCCAGGGCGCTCATCAGGGCCAGGTAGCCGCAACGCCGGCCCATGACCTCGACCACAAAGGTGCGCTGGTGCGAATCGGCCGTGGAACTGAGCTTGTCCACGGCCTCGACGATGGTGTTGAGCGCGGTGTCCGCGCCGATGCTCATGTCGGTGCCGTACTGGTCGTTGTCTATGGAACCGGGCAAGCCGACGATGCGAAACGGGGCCGGGTCTTGTGCCTTTTCAGCCGGAATCGCGCCTTCGGCCGCCAGCGCCTTCAGGTGCTCCGGCCACTCCTGGTGGAGGAGCAGCGCGCCCGTCAGCGAGCCGTCGCCGCCTACCACCACCATGCCGTCAATGCCGGCCAGTACCAGGTTGCGGGCCGCCTGGCGGCGGCCGGCGACCGTGCGGAACGCTTCGGAGCGCGCGGTGCCGAGGATCGTGCCGCCCCACTGGAGGATGCCGCCGGCGCTGCGCCAGTTGAACGGCTCGAACCGGGCGCCCCCTTCGATCACCCCCTGCCAGCCCTCGTGGATGCCGATCACCTCCATGCCGATGTCGAGCGCGCAGCGCGTGACCGCCCGGATCGCGGCATTCATGCCCGGCGCATCACCGCCGCTGGTGATGATACCGATGCGCATGTTAACCTCCTCCTCTGTTTGCACTTTGGCGGGTGGGCTGCTCGTGCAACCGGCCGGCTCACCGCAGAGATGCCGGGAACGTCGGGCATGGCCTTAACGTCGGACGGCAAGTTCACTGTCCGTGCGTCGTTGCGGCCGTCGCGGTTATGGCCGCAGCTTGGCGGCGAACCTCAGCGGCCGGGGGAGCCGCGCCGTCAACACGGCGAAATCGCCCCCGCGGAACACGCCCAGCACGCCCAGCAAGACCCCATACGCCAGCAGGCCGGCTGCCAGCGCCAACAAGATCGGCACGCCGGCCGATTCCAGGCTCCAGACCACGGCCGCGTTGGCCGCGGTCGCCAGCAGCGGCCCGCCCCCCAGGCGCAGCCACGGCATGGCCGTCACATGGCGGCGCACGGCCCACGCAAACGGGAAAAAGAGCGCCAGTTCCGCGGGCGTGAGCAGCGCGGCCGAGGCGAGATAGCCGAAGCGCGGCACGAGCAGCAGGTTGGCGAGGCCGGTGAAGAGCACGCCGATGATGAACGCCCGCGTGAGAAAGCGCTGCTGGTTGACCGAGATCAGCACGTATTGCGTCACCGAATTCACCCAGCCGATCGGGATGGACCAGATCGTGATCTGCAACGCGATGGCCGAATCGGGCAGATAGGCCGCGCCGCCCAGGATGCGGATGAGCGGCGTGGCCAGGAAGGTGAACGCGACCGCGATCGGCAGCGCCAGGATGAAGAGCAGTTGGGCGGCCAGCCGGTAGGCACGCGCCAGCGCATCGCTCTGTCCCTGGGCATAGCGACTCATCAGCGGAAAGATCGCCAGGGTGAAATAGCTGGGGATGACGTTCAGGCCGTCCAGATATTTGACCGCGGCCGAGAAGATGCCCACCGCGGTCGCGCCGGCGAACCATTGCAGGATGTACAGATTGATGCGCCAGAACACGCTCGCCAGCAGATGATTGATCATCAGCGGCCCGGACTCGACCAGCATGTAACGCTGCAACGTCCAATCCCAGGCTGTGACCTTCTGCGTCAACCGCTCGCGGGCGCGCGCCAACAGCCCGCCGGCCGGCGATGGCACCGCGCGCGGCAGCACCGTCCGCCGCAACACCAGGTAGAGCCAGATCACCTGGGCGACGTTCATGATCAGCGACACGCCGGCCAGGCCGACGAAGCCGAACTCGAAGGGCGGCAAGAGCACCAGCGCGCCCAGCGCCACCTTGGCGACCGCGATGGCGGTGGCAATGCCGGCCGGATGTTCCATCTGCTCGTAGGCGAAGAAGACCGCGCTGATGGCGTCCGCGATGTTGGCGAAGAGGAGCGCGGCCACGAACAGGGCGATGGTCTCGGCCGTTCCCGGTGCAAGCTGGCCCCCGCGCTGATACGCCAGCACCACCAGCGCCATGACCGGCAGGCTCGCCAGCCAGAGCAGCGTGCGCAGCTCGATCACATTGAACAGATAGCGCCGGGCCTGGCCGCAATCCTTGGCCACATCGCGCGTCAGCAAGGTCCCCAGCCCGAAACGGGTGACGATCTCGAAGGTGGTATAGAAGGTGATGGCGAACGCGTAAGCGCCTTCGCCGGCCGGGCTCAAGATGCGCAGCCGGAGCATGGCGAACGCAAAATCAATCCCCCGCGCCATCAGCGCAGTGGCCATCTGCACCGCGCTGTTCTTGGCCACCCGTCCCACCTCGCTGCGGTCCCCGCGGTAAAGCCGGCCCCAGGCCCACCAGCCGAGCAACAAGATCAACGTGATGCCGGCCAGGAAGCTGCCGTAAAGGCCCAGGATCGCCGAGCGCGGGGAATAGACGAAGCGCACCGTCCACTGGCCGGCCTGCGGAATGTATACGGCCCGGAACGTGCCGTCCGCGCGGTAGATGGGCAGTTGCTGTTCCACCGCCTCGCCGCTTGCCGTGATCCCCTCGCCCGCGACGCCGAACGGTCGCAGGTAGGCCTTCCAGCCGTCGGCGAAGTTATCGGTCAACACCAGCCAGCCGCGGTCGCTCAGGTTGACGTCCACGAAGACTTCGCGCGGGGTATAGCGGCTGATGCGCGCCTGGCGCAACTGCGGCGACGCCGGCGCGGGCAAGGCCTCGGCCGCCAGCCCCTCGATCACCACCACCCGCGCCGGATCCACCCGCAACAGCGCGTCGAGCGCGGCCGTCTGGTCGGCCGCCGCGATGGCCTCCGCCGCAATGAACGCGCGGGGGAAGGCCCGCTCGTTCTCGAAGACCTTCACCTCTCCGTCGTAGGCCAGCCGGTAGCCCGGATTGGGGATCGTGTGCGTCGTGACGACGTAGCGCACGCCGAGCAGATGGAGCAGGGGATGGTCGAGCACGTCGTAGTTGGCCCGGTCGCCGAGCCGGGTATAGAGCGCGGCGATCCGATTGTAGAGCAGCTCGCCCTGCGGATGGATCCGCTTCATGTACTCGACGTACTGCCGGGGGATGATCGAATCGTAGCCCCGCACGTCTTCCAGGCCGTAGGTCATGGCCGAGTTGGCGTTGAGCGTCTTTTCGTCCGGGCCGTCGAAGCTGGTCAGCCGCCAGGGTTGTTCGGTCGAACGTTGCGCCTGGAGCCAGGCGATCACCGGCGGCTTGAACTCCAGCAGCCGGGGGTCGGTCGCGGGGTTGAAGGCGTGGCCGAAAAGCCACAGATCGGCCACGAGCACCGCGCAGGCGGCGGCCGGCCAGAGCGCCGGCCGGCCGGATGCGGGAGCGGCACCCCCGGCCGGGAGCGGCTTAGTCGTCGGCTGGCGGCCGGCCCACCAGAGCACGAGCCCCGTGAGGACGGCCATGGCACCGAACTTCGCCAACACGCCGGCCTCGTAGCTCCAGGCCATCGCCGCGTCCGCGAAGCCGTTCGAGCGGGCCAGGTCGGATGCGGCCAGAATGCGGCCGCCGAGCGCCACGAAGGGCGCCGGCACGAACACGCTGAGCACGACGGCGGCCAGGGCGCCCGCGCCCGCGATCAGGCCGACGAGCCCCAGCCGACGGGCCGTGCGCATGACCGCGCGCCGGACCTGCGCGGTGAAGCAATCGGCCGGCCCGGTCGTGGCCTCGCGGGCCTCCAGCAGCGCGCTGATCCCGAAGCCGGCCAGCGCGGCCATGCTCAGCGTATAGGGATAGACCCAGCGAAACGCGGAGTGAAGCTGATTGAAGCCCGGCAGGAGGTAGAACGGAATGGCATACAGCGGCGTTCCGAACGCGAAGAGGAGCGCCAGCAGCGCCAGGAGGAAGAAGCCGGCGACGGTAAAGGTGGAGATGCGAGGGCCGAGGACGCGACGTTGGCGCCGCGCCGCAACGGCCGCCGCCAACGCCACCCCGGCCAGCGCCAGCGTCAGGAGGCCCAGATAGTTGGCGCCCTCGACGTAATTCTTCACTCCCCAATCAATCGAGCGCAACGGCTGGCCGAGCGCGTTTTGCGTCACCGGCGTCCAGGTACGGCGCCAGATGTCGAAATAGGCATGATGGGTCGGATTGCCGAAGAAATCGGGCAAGAGGAAGGTGATGATCTGGCGGCTTGGCCATGCCCACCCGCGCACCTGCGCCAGCGAAGCTGCGCCCTCCCGGAAGCTCTGGCGCACCAGTTCGTAGAGCGGCACCAGTTGCACCGCCCCCAGAGCCAGCCCCAGGCCGCCCATGACGCCCAGCCAGAGGATGAGGCGGGGCAACGGCCGCCAGGTGCCCAGATGTCGCCACGCGGCGGTCAGGCGCCAAGCGGCGAACAGCGCGCTGACCAGGAGCACGTAGTAGGTGATCTCCACGTGGCCGGCCAGCACCTGGACGCCCAGGAAGAGCGCGCCCGCGGCCACGTAGGGCACGGGCGAATAGGCCACGGCCCCCTTTTGCTCCTGCTTGGCGATGATGATCTCGATCATGGCCAGGATGTACGGCAGCCAGGCCGCGGCCGCGATCATCATGGTGAAATTGACGCTGACGATGTAGAAGCCGGAGAACGCGTAGGCGATGGCCGCGATGGCCGCGCCGGCCCGGCGCTGGCCCAACACCCGTGCAAAGATGAACATCCCCAGGGCGGCCAGGCCGAGCTGCAGCGCGGAGAAGATACCGTAAGCGCGCCACAGGGGGAGGATGTAGAAGATCAGGCTGAACGGATAGAGCGCCGAATGCTGGCCGGCCGCCAGAAACGGCACACCGGCAAACACGCGCGGGTTCCACAGGAGGTCGCCTGGTCGGCCTGCCCGCAACTGTTCGACGATGAACGTCTTCCACGGCAGGTTCTCCAGCACCAGGTCGCTGATCAGCGGGTTATAGGGAGCACCGACGCCCAACTGTCCGGCGTAGCTCTGCCAGGGTTGCCACTGATACAGGTTGTCGGCCGGCAGGAGCGTGCGGCCGCCGAACACCTGCGGCCAAAACCAGAGCAGCGGCAGCAACAGCAACCCCAGCCCGATGGCCAGATCGTATTTGTGCGACGCTTTCACGTCCGATCCTCTAGCCCTGGGCCCGGGCGATCTTGCCGCGGTAGCGCCAGCGAATCCGAATGACATCCCATGCGCCCTGGAACTTCACCCGCATGCTCATCTTCGATTTGCCGATGCGCCGATCCTCGAAGTAGATCGGTATTTCCTTGACGCGATAGCCCAGGCGCTCGGTCAAATAAGCCATCTCGACCTGGAACGCGTAGCCGTTCGAGCCGATCCGCCCCAGGCCGATGCCGAGCAGCGTCTGTCGGCGCCAGCACTTGAAGCCGGCGGTGATATCGCGCACGCGCAGGCCGAGGAACAGCCGCGACCAGACCTCGTTGGCCCACCAGCTCAAGAAGCGTCGCCACCAGCCCCAGCGCTCGTCGAGCGCGCCCCCCTCGACATAGCGCGAGCCGACCACCACGTCGTATTCGGGCATCAGGGCCAACATCTGAGGGATGACTGCGGGCGGGTGCGAGAAGTCGGCATCCATCTGGATGATGTAATCGGCTCCGGCGCGCAGGGCGATGTCGAAGCCCTCCAGGTAGGCCCGGCCAAGCCCTTCCTTGCCCGGCCGGTGACGCACCTGAACGAAGCCCGGCAGGCGCTGAGCCAATGTTTCGGCCACCTGACCGGTGCCGTCGGGCGAGTTGTCGTCCACGATCAGCACCGAGAGATTGGACAGCTCGAGCGCTCGCAGCTCGGCGATCAACGCCGGCAGGTTGTCGGCTTCGTTGTAGGTGGGGATGACGACGATAACTTTCGCGTTGAGCGGTTCGTTTGCAGACATAGTGAATTCCATTTTATCACGCTGCCTGGGAAAGGTCAAAGCTTAAATGGTGCGGCTGTGCATGGGCGCATTGACTTCGTGCTTGCCTTATGGGTATACTATAGGCGAACCCGTTTTCTCCATGGCCGGTTTCTGTTTGTGGCCGGCCTTCGACCGTGCCACAGGAAGACAGTTCACGATAGGGGCATGGCTCATGTCGCGACGTGGCACGTGGGGCGTCGCCATGTTGGCCGCGGCTACGCTGCTCCTCGAAGGCACGTTGACCCGGCTGTTGGCGGTCGCGCAATTCTATCACTTCGCGTTCCTGGCGATCAGCCTGGCGCTGCTCGGCTTCGGCGCCAGCGGCACGCTCCTGAGCGTTGCGCCGGGGCTGCGTCGCGCGTCGGCCGAACGCGTGCTGCTGGGCTGCAGCGTCGGCTTCGCGGCCGCCACGGCCATCGCCTACACCATCGTCAACCTTTTGCCTTTCGATGCGTACAGCATCGCCTGGGATCGTCGCCAGATCGGCCTGTTTGCGGCCTATTACCTGGCGTTGACCCTGCCGTTCCTGTGTGGTGGCCTGGGGATCGCGGCCGGGCTGGCGGCCGGCGACGCGGAGAGCGCCGACGCGACGCGGCCGCGCGTGTACGCGGCCAATCTGCTCGGCTCGGCGGCCGGTGCGCTGATGGCGCTCGCCGCGGGCGAGCTGGCCGGCGTGCCGGGCGCGGTGTTGATCGCCGCGTTGATCGGATTCTTGCCCGTTTTATGGCTGGCGCCGGCGCGGCCGCGTGCGCTGCGGTCGGCCGCAGCCGCGCTGGCGGTGCTGATGAGCGCGGGCTTCGCCGTGCTCGCCGGCCTCAACCTCAGCGCCTCGGGCCGTTGGGGCCTGGGCATGACGATCTCGCCCTACAAGGGGTTGGCGCACGCCTGGCGCGTGCGCGGCGCACAGACGCTCTTCGGCCGCTGGGATGCGCTCTCGCGCATAGATGTCGTCGCGGGCGCGGGCACGCGCGCGTTGCCCGGCCTGAGCTATGCCTGCTCTGATTTGCCCCCGCCGCAACTGGGCCTGGCGCGCGATGCCGATGCGCTGCTCCCCATTACCCTGGCGCGGCCCGAAGAGTTCGCGCTCGGCGCTTGCCTGCCCGAGACATTGGCCTTCGCATTGCGGCCCCAGGCCCGCGCCCTGATCCTCGAGCCCGGCGGCGGGCTGGGCATCCTCCAGGCGCTGGCGGCCGGCGCGTCGCAGGTCACCGCGGTCACCGGCAATCCGTTGGAGCGCCAGGCCGTGGCCATCGCCGCCGGCCCGGCCGACCCCTACGCCGATCCGCGCGTGCGAACGGTGCTGGCGCCCGTCCGCGCCTTCCTGGCGGCCGATCGGGCGACTTACGAGGTGGTGTTCCTGCCGCTCACCGATCCTTATCGGCCCGTGACCGGCGGCGCGTATAGCCTGGCCGAAACCTACGGACTGACGGTCGAGGCGTTCGAGGCCGCTCTGGCGCGTTTGGCCCCCGATGGCCTGTTGGTGATCACGCGCTGGCTCCAGACGCCGCCCAGCGAGAGCCTCCGCCTGATTGCCGGCCTGGCGGAGGCGCTGGAGCGCCGCGGGGCAGGCGACCCGGCCCGTGTTCTGCTCGCCTACCGGGGCATCCAGACCATCACGGTGATCGTGGCGCCCGGCGGGTGGCGCGCGACCGAGCTGGCCGTCGCGCGGGACTTCCTGGCCAACCGACGCTACGATCTGGTATGGGCGACCGATATTCGCGCGGACGAGACGAACCGCTTCAATCGCCTGCCCCGGCCGGCCGATTACGAGGCGCTGCGGGCCATGTTCGCCGCGGCCGATCGCCGCGCGTTTTACGCCGATTACCCCTTTGCCATCGCGCCGGCCACCGACGACCGGCCCTTCTTCTTCCATTTCTTCCGCTGGAGCCAGACGACCGAGGTGCTCGCGCTGTTGGGGCATACGTGGCAACCGTTCGGCGGCAGCGGCTACCTGGTGCTCTTCGCTCTGTTGGGGCTGGTGTTGCTGTTGGGCGCCGGGCTGATCGTGGTCCCGCTGCTCCTTGCGCCGAGGGGCGAAGTGGGGGCGGCGCGGACGGTGCCCTTATGGCGCATGGTGCTCTACTTCGGCGGCCTGGGTGTGGCCTTCATGTTTGTGGAGGTGCCTCTCATCCAGCGCTATATCTTGCTCTTCGGCCATGCCACCTATGCGTTCAGCGTCGTGGTTGTTCCGCTGTTGCTTCTGGCGAGCATCGGCACGCGGATCGTCGAGAGGATGGCCGTCCGGCCGAAATGGGCCTTTTCCGCGCTGGTATTGCTGATCGCGCTCAGCGCGCTGGCCGGCCCGCGGCTGCTGGCGATCAGCCTCGGCTGGCCCCTGGCGCTGCGGCTGTTGATCGCGATCGGGGCCCTGGCGCCGGTCGCCGTGCTGATGGGGATGCCGTTTCCGCTCGGCCTGGCGCGCATCGAGGGGGCCGGCCCGCGGGCGATCGCCTGGGCGTGGGCGATCAACGGCTGCGCGTCGGTGGTGGCGGCCGTGCTGGCGGCCATCGCGGCCCTGAGCTGGGGGTTCACGGTCGTCCTGCTGCTCGGCGCCGCAGCCTACGCGCTCGCGGCCCTGGCCTCGTAAGGCGCAATGCGTTTCGTCGCTCCGTGGAACGACCATCAGTGTCGGCCCGTCAACGGCACAAAGACCACATCGCCCAGGTTGGTGGCCTGCAGCTCGCCCCCGCGCTTCTCAAAGAGCCACAGCGTCTGATAGCTGCCCGTCGGGCCGATGGGGATGACCAGCCGGCCGCCCTCCTTGAGCTGGCCGACCAATGGCTGAGGCAGGTGATCGGGCGCGGCGGTCACGATGATGGCGTCGTAGGGCGCATGTTCGGGCCAGCCGAAATAGCCGTCGGCGGTCAACACCTGCACCCGGCCATAGCCCAGCTCGGCCAGGCGCGCCGCGGCCCGCTCGGCCAGCTCCCCGATGATCTCCACCGTGTATACTTCCGCGCCCAGCTCGGCCAACACCGCGGCCTGATAGCCGCTGCCCGTGCCGATCTCCAGCACGCGTGCGCCCGGCTTAACGCGCAGCGCCTCGGTCATCAGCGCGACGATGTAGGGCTGGGAGATGGTCTGGCCCAGGCCGATGGGCAGGGGATGATCGCCGTAGGCCACGTCGAGGTATTGCGGCAGCACGAAGCGATGGCGGGGCACCCGGCGCATGACGTCCAGCACGGCCGCGTCCGTCACCCCGCGCTGGGCGATCTGCTCCTCGACCATGGCCTCGCGCAACGGCCGATAGGGATCTTCGGCCGTCGGGCTGCTGATGGACACGGGGGAAGGGGTGCGCTCCTCTGTCGGGGCAACCGTCGGGGTTGGCTGCGGTCGCGTTCTGAGCGGGGCAATGGCCGCGAGCCACAGGATGGCCAGGGCCACCAGGCTCGCGAGCCCCATAGCTGCGACGATCCGTAGCTGTTGGCGTTTCATGTCGTTCCTCCGGCGACCACGATGCAAGAGAACGACAGCGAACGGCGGCGCGGTCAACGGCAATGGGCGAACTGCGCGCCGCCATGCCCGACGCATAGTTTACCACGGATCGTCTGTTTTGAGAATCTGCCGCGCTATTGCACCAGTTTCGCCTGCAAACGGATCTCCGGCCCGGCCAACGCCTTTGAGACCGGGCACTTCGTCTTGGCCTCGGCGGCCAGTTGCAGGAAGGTCGCCTCGTCAATGCCCGGCACCTGAGCTTCGGTTGCCAGCTCGATCAGCGCGATGGTGGGGCCGGCCTCCAGGTGTACCGTAGCGGTCGTGCGGATGGTCGGCACATAGCCGCGATTGCTGAGCAGGGCCGACAGGAACATCGAGAAGCAGCCGGCGAGCGCAGCGCCGATCAGTTCCTCCGGATTGGTTCCTTCTCCCGACTCAAAGCGCGAGGCATAGGTGAACGGCCCCTCGCAGGCGCCGCTCCCCAGGCGCATGGTGCCGGCGCCTTCTTTCAACGTACCTTTCCATTCTGCGAACGACGATCGTACGGCCATCATATCCTCCTTGTCGTGATCCGATGGTGTAGGATGAGATCGGTGCCACTATAGCATGAAGGCGGACGGCGGTCGGTGATTGATCTGACATTCGGCGCGGCTTGTGGTTTGCGGCGGCTCGACGCCGCTTTGCAAGCCAAAGCGGGGACACGTCCCCGCAATCCAAACATCTCGGGGCCGCGAGGCGGTTGACAATTCCCGCAAGACGCACTACAATATCATCACTCGCACGGGCGCTCGCATGGCCTGGCCTGACCCACCCCCAAGGCGTGAGGCTTCCGACGCCCTATTCTGGCATATGGAAAGGAGTGTACCCCATGCAACTCGCCATCTCCGGAAGGAACCTCGAGGTCACAGATTCTCTGCGCTCCTATGTCGAGAAGAAGATCGGCCGGTTGGATCGGTACCTGCCCAATGTCATTGACGCTCGCGTGGAGCTCGCCGTCGAGAACACGCGCGCGGCCAAAGATCGCCAGATCGCCCAGGTGACCTTGCGCACCAAGCACGCCATTCTGCGCGCCGAGGAGGCCTCGGCCGACATGTTTGCCTCGATTGATGCCGTCTTCGAGAAGATGCAACGCCAGGTGGATCGTTATAAGGGCAAACGCTGGGCCAAGCGCGCGGTCGGGGAGACGGCCGAGGTCGCTGCGGCTGCACCGGAAGAAGGCGCCGGCGAAGAAGCTGAAGCTGAGGAGCCGTTGCCGCGGATCACCCGCGTCAAGCGTTTTCAGATGGTGCCGATGGACGAAGAAGAGGCCGTCGAACAAATGGAGCTGCTCGGCCACAACTTCTTTGTCTTTTTCAACGTGAACCAGAATCAGATCAACGTGGTATACAAGCGGAGCGCCGGCGACTACGGCCTGATCCAGCCCGAGCTGGCCTGAAGTCGAGATCGGAAGGCGTGCAGCGCGGCATGAAACTCATCCTCTTTGTGTGCACCGCCAACATCTGCCGCTCGCCGATGGCGGCCGCCCTGATGCGCCGCCGCATTGCCGAGTTGGGGCTGGCCGACCAGGTTGAGGTGCAGTCGGCGGGGATGTGGGCTCGTGATGGCGACCAGGCCAGCGACGGCGCCGCCCGCGCCCTGAGCCAACGGGGCCTCTCCCTGGCCGATCATCGGTCGCAAGCGATGACGGCCGAGTTGCTGGAAAAGGCGAGCATCGTCCTGGTCATGGAGGAACAGCATCGCCGCTCCCTGTTTTACCTGGAGCCGAAACACCTGCGCAAGGTCTTCCTGCTGAGCGAGATGGTCGGCCGCAACGAGGAGATCCCCGATCCTTACGGCGGCCCGGAGGAGGGCTACGCGGCGACGGCCGAGGCGCTGGATCGCCTCATTGCCGCAGGGTTGCCTCGCATCCTCAAGCGGATCGGGGTGACGGTGAAACGTTAGCTCTCAGCACGTGCCCGGCACGATCAGAGCGCCGGGCACGTCTTTGTTACGCGCCGCGCAGGAGATACCAGTGCGGCAGGAAGCCGTAGTAAAAGCCCAGCAGCGCGGCCAGCTTCAGTCCCATCCAGCCGTCTTTGTATCCTTCCAGCGTCACATAGCGGCGCCAGAACTCGCGCAGCGGCTGGCGCACGAATTTGTGCGGCCACGGCCGGACCCCGCGTTCGCGCAGGATGCGGCTTTCCATGCGCGCGTAGCGGCGCTGCTTGGCGTGGAACTGCGCCCAGGTGGCGTAATTGTAGTGGATCATCGGGTTTTGCAGATAACCCGCCGGGCCGTCCAGCAGGACCACCTCGTGCACGGGGCGGTTGGGGTCATAACGGGCACGGTCGCGGCGCACCAGGCGAAGCTGATAGTCGGGATAGAAGCCACCGTGGCGCACCTGGTGGCCGGCGATGAAGTTATGGCGCGGCACCCACCAGCCCACTTCGGGCCGTTCGACGATCACCCGACGCACCTCGGCGGCCAGCTCCGGCGTGATCCGCTCATCGGCATCCACGAAGAAGACCCACTCCGCGTCAACGGCCGCCAGCGTAGCGTTGCGTTGGCCGGCGAAGTTGTCGAACGGTCGCTGGAAGATCGTCGCGCCGGCCGCCCGCGCAATCTCTACTGTTCCATCGTCGCTGAACGAATCGGAAAGCACCACCTGATCGGCAAACCCCAGCGTGGCCAGACACGCGGCAATGTGCCGGGCCTCGTTGCGGGTCAAGATCGCGGCGGCAAGTTGAACAGACATCTCTTTCTCCGGCTCGTAGCATGGCGAGATCAATCCCGCCTTACAGGTGTGCAAAAAGAGCCCGCACCTCGCGGCAGGCGGCCAGGCGAGCGGCGAGCTCGTCGGCCGCGATCTCGCCGCGGGCCGCGGCCGCGGCCGCCCGACGCGCCTCGACCCACATCCCCAACCGCACGATGAGACCGGCCAGGCGTCGTTGGCCGGGCGCATAGAAGCGGTCGTACAGGCGCTTGCGGCTGCGCCACAGGTTCAGGAACGATTGCGCCCGAAACTGGCGCGCGCTCGCGCCGCCGTGGTGGATCACCCGGGCGGTCGGTACGCAGTAGAAGGGCCATCCCGCGCGCCGAATGCGCCAGCACCAGTCCACCTCTTCCGCGTACATGAAGTACCCCTCGTCGAGCAGCCCGACCCCCGCGATGGCTTCCCGCCGCACCATGAGCGCCGCGCCGAGCGCGAAGTCTATGGGGAACGGCCGGCCGGCGTCGTACCAGGCGCGCGGATAGCGGCCGTTGAGCCGCGAGGCAAGCAGGCGTCGCGGCCGGGGCGGAAAGAAATCGAACCAGAGCTGCCACAGATCGGGGAAGCGGAAGGCGCCGTCCTGAAAACGGCCGTCGGGATAACGAAGCTGTGCGCCGACCCCGCCCACCTCGGGATGCGCGGCCAGAAAGCCCACCATCTGTCCGATGGCGTCGTCGAGCGGCTCGGCGTCGGGGTTGAGGAGGAGGACGAAGGAGGGATTAAAGATGAGGGATTGGGGATTCGGGATGGAGGGGCGCGTTGCGCGATCGTCGAGCCCCAACATCCGCAGCGCCAGGTTGTTGCCGGCGGCGAAGCCCAGGTTCTGCGGGCTGGCGATGAGCTGCACCTGCGGGAACCCGGCCGCGACCATCTCCGCGCTGCCGTCGCTCGAGGCGTTGTCCACGACGATCACGGCCGCGGTCGCCGGCCGGCCCGCGCCGGGCAACACGAACGCAGCGCGCGCCAGGCTCGCCAGCGTCGCGCGCAGACACGCGGCCAACAGCTCCCGCACGTTATAGCTGACCACGATCACCGCCAGCGTCGGCTCGCCACTCACTCGATGGCCCTCCTGCTCTCCATCACGGCGCGCCCACCACGACGCTGATCCGGTCAATGTCGTTGTTCGCCACCTGGACGAACTCGTGGATCAGCCCGCCCCACCAGAAGTTGGTGCCCACCGGCGGCTTCTGGTCGAATTCGATGCAGCCGCTCACCTGGCCGCGCTTGCCTGGCAACAGGTAGTATTGCGGCCGGCCGTCAATGATGCGCTCTTCCAGGTCTTCCTTGCGGCCGATGGCCCAGCGATAGGGAAAATCCACGCCGGTCGTGTCGAAGTTGATGCCGAAGCGCCAGACGCCCGCCTGCTGATACCAGGAGCTCTCGCCCTGTTGCGCGGCCAGCGCGTTGTAATTCTGGCTGAACTTGAACTTCTGGCCCGGCCACGGCCCGGCCGTGCGGATCGGCACCGGGCCGATGTTGACGATCGTGGCGGTAAAGCAGAGGCTTTGGCCCAGCGGCACGCCGACCACGCGATTCATCTCCCCCTGCCAGTCAATCTCGCCGCCGGCCACCTCGGCGCGCGGCTTCCCGCCCTCTTCGATGGTCAGCGTCGTGCTCACCACCACCCGATTGCCCACCCGATCCTCGGCCTCGCCGTAGACGATATAGAGGCCGTTGGGCGGCGGCTCGGCGTTCAAGTCTACGCCGCCGTCGTAGTCGTAGCCGTGATAGCCCGCCGCGCCCGGCTCGGCCGTCGAGGCCGAGGGCTTTTCGGCCACGGGATATTTCAGGCCTTCCTGGCCTGGTTGCGGGTTGACCGGCACCAGGTAGACCTGGGCGCGTTCGGCCTTCTTGGTCAGGTAATACGACACCGCCACCCGATCGTCGCGCAGGCCGTCCTGGTTGGGCCGAAAGACCTGCGGGATGACCGTGAAGTTGTGCAGCTCCGGCAGGGCCGTGTCCGCGTCGTGGATGGTGATCTGCCCTTGAACGGCTTGCCGGCGGCCGGCATCGTCCGTCGCCTCGATGACCCAGGTATAGGTGCCGTCAGGCAAGACCTGGCTGGCGACCAGCATCGGCTGGCCGTTGACGACCCGCACCTGCGGATCGTTGATCACGCCGCCCCAGTAGACGTCGTATTTGCCGGGCGATCGGCGTTGTTCCTGGCGGAAGTAGTGGCGTCCGCCCTGGGCGTCCACAAAATAGATCGAGACTTTGGCCGGCCGGTTCACGCGATAGTTGATGTGCGTGACATCGTCCGTTCCATCGGCGTTCGGCGAGATCACGGCGGGCGCCACCCGCACGTCGGTGAGGATGGGCGCCAGGCCGCAGCCGGCCAGAGCGATGGCGATTCCCAACCAAAGGAACCAGAACAACGATCGGGCATTGACCCGCACGAGAAGCCTCCGTAACAAAATAATGCTTTCAGTTGTCACGTGCCAGGCACTTCGGAAGTGCCTGGCACGTAAACTTTCGGGTTAGTCTACCAGAGGCCGCGCCATCCGTCAAAAGGGCCATCACTTGCCGGTCAGGTGCAGCGGCCCCAGCCGCACGCGCTTGCCGGCCGGGTTGTCGGCCACATCGCGGATGTCCAGGCCCGCGGGATCGGACGCGTCGTAGACGGCCAGAGAGACGTAGTAGTCGCCGGCGGCCCCGGCCGGCAGGGGCAACGGATAGCGGCCGAACAACATCTGGCCGGGCCGCCAGCGCGTCGTCGGATAGTCGTAGCCCGCGGGCCGGCCGTCCCAGCGGCCCACCTCGCGGCCGGCCGCATCGCTCAAGATGAGCGAGACCTGGTAATCGGCGGTCAGCCGGTTGAGCGTCCGCCAGTAGACGGTGAGCCGACGGTCCACGGGGTCATCCCAGCCGATCAGGGCCAGCTTGTGCGCGAAGTTGGCGCCGTCGGCGTGCGCCGGCGTCGGCCCCGCCGGGATGGCGGTGGTGTCGCCCAGCCGCCAGTAGCGCAGGTCCAGGTGCCAGAAGCGCCGCGGCTGGGGCTGCTCGACGCCGATGCGATCCAGGAAATAGGGCGCGAAGCCCACCGGATCCACCGTCTCGGCCTGCCAGCGCACCAGCCACACCCCGCGTTTGCCCCGCAGCGCTTCGCCCAGCCGCGGCCCATCCTCGAAGCCGAGCACGGCTTCCACATCCAGGATGTCCAGCGCCGGCAGGCGAATGGCCGGGATGTCGGCCGCGTAGTAATCCCAAGCGGGCCACGCATGGCCCGAGACCAGCACGACCGCTTCATCGGGGCCCATCTTCGCGCGCACGGTCGCGGTCATCTCGCGCCACTGCGCCTTGGCGAAGGCCCGATCGGTGAACCAGTTGCGCAGCGCGGTCCGGGCGGTGACAATCTGGAAGGCGAGGACCGCGATCGTCAGGGCATAGCCCAGGGCGATAGCCGCGCGCGGCCGGCGGCCGTCGGCGGAGCGCGGCGGCATCCGGGCCCTGATCCAGGCCGCAAGCCCACCCGCCAGGATCAACAGATACGCCGGCGAGGCGATCATCAGGTAGCGGGCGTTGAACTTGGGCGTGCGCGAGGCGAGCGCCAGGATGCCCACCGTCGGCACCAGCAGACAGGCCAGCAATAGCCATAGGATCGGCCGGCCATGTGCCCTCGCGAACAGGCCCACCATGGCCGCGGCGAACGCCAGGCCGAACCACGGCAACAGGCGCACGGCCTCCGTTTCGAGCATCATCTCGGGCGCAGCCACGGTGAAGCTGATGGCGACGTGGCGCAGCGCCTCGCCGAGCTTCAGCGCGCCCTGCCAGTAGGAGCGATCCACCCGGTAGCGGGTGAGCATGGCCGGCAGCCACGGCAAATAGAGCAGGACGATCCCCGCGGCGGCCGCCGCGGCTGCGCCGCCGCGGCGCCATGCCGGCCGGCCGCCGCGCGCCGTCTGGACGATCAGCGCGCTCAGCACGCACGCCGCGTAGGCCAGCAACAGGAAGGCCGCGAAGTAGTGCGTGTAGAGCGCGGCGACCGCAGCGATGACGAAGACGAGCCACCAGCGGACGCCGCGGAGACCCTCCGCGCATGGGGCCACGCACGCGGGCGGCTGCGTGGCGGCGGCCGGCCGTCGGTCCGGCTCCGGGGGCTCGTCTTGCCGGCCGTGCCACCCCATCGCCCGCAGCAGCGCATAGCCGGCCAGGAGGCCCAGGAAGGTAAGCTGGGCGTACATGCGCGCTTCCTGCGCATAATAGACGTAAAGAGGCGCAAGCGCCGTCAACAGCGCGGCCAAGCCGGCCGCCGCCCGCGTGCCGAACAGCCGCCGCGCTACGGCGTACATCAGCGCCGTCGTCAACACGCCGAAGAAGACCGACGGGAAGCGCAGCGCCCACTCCGACCGGCCTACGAGGGCCGTCCAGCCGGCCACCACGTAGTAGTAGAGCGGCGGCTGGATGTCGTCGGCCGTCCAGCGCGTCAGCTCGGCGATCCCCTGGCCGGCCACATGCGCGGTTACCGCCTCGTCGTACCACAGGCTTTGCGCCGCCAGCCGATGGACGCGCAGGGCCAGCGCCGCCAGAAGGATGAGAAGGAGGATGAGGCGCGCAACGTGCAACGTGAAGCGTGAGATGTGAAACATCATCGGTCGCTTTGCCGCTTTGCGGATTTTGCTATCTACTCCTGCGACGCGCAGCATTCCGGCGCCATGAGACAACAGAGGTCGGGCCGCGGGCCGGCAAGCGGATCCACCACAACCGTCCCCAAGACGAATTCGGTCGCCACCTCGTTCCCGTCGGCGCCGGTGGCGGCCAGGCGTTTGCCGGTCTCCGGGTCGTACCAGCCGATCACCAGCGTGTATTGGCCCGGCGCCGCGTCGGCCGGGACGGGGATGCTGTAGGCCGACCAGAGGGCGAAGGGCCGCGGCCAGCGGTTTACCGGCCGGGGCGCGAACCAAGTGGGGGTGGCGTCGCCGTTGGCAATGGTGCGGCCGGCCGCATCGCGCAGATGGACGAAGACGCGGTAGTCGGTCGGGGCCGGGCCTTCGTCCGAGGCCCAGCGCAGCGCCAGCGCGTAGCGCCGGCCCGGCGCCGCGGCCTGGCGCATGGCCGCGTGGGTCAGGCGGACGCTCCATCCTCTGGCCGTGAAGCGCGCGGCGATGGGATAGGCCTCGCGCGGCTCGCCGATCGGCACCAGCCGGCCATCTTGCCGTTCCCATCCGCCCAAGATCGCTTCCCCGGCGGCCACGACGGCCGCGGGACCGCCAACCTGGGGTGGCAGGCGTTGGCCGTCGGCTTCCACCGCCACGGCCGGCGCCCAGGCCGCCGGCAGGAAGAGCGGCAGAGTGTTTACTACGACCGTTTCCCCCGGCCGCCACGCCGAGGGCGGGTACCAGAGCAGCGCGGGCGCGGCCTGTACGGTCGTGTCGGCCGCGGTTTCGCCATCGGCCGAGACGATCCGCAGGAGGAGGCGCGTGTCGGCGGGCAACGACTCCAGCGGTCGGAAGTAGAAGCGCAGCACGGTGCGGCGCCATTTCGGCTCGTCGGCCAGGTCGTAGCCGAGCAGCTCGAGTTTCCCCGCGAAGGCGACGCGGCAGTCGCCCCTCTCGGCGCAGGCGAGGTTGGCGGGCGACCATCCGGCGGCCACCCGCGCGAAGTCGTAGAAGGCCTCGGGAATGGCCGGTTGCCCGCGGCCGCGCGCCAGCAGCAGATAGCCGTCGGCCGCGTCCACCACGCCCCAGCCCGTCTCCAACAGGCGCAACGCCTCGCGCCGGATGTCGGCCGGGTGGCGATCGGTGGCGGCCGTCACGTCGAGCAACACCCAGTCGGCCTGGCCCAGCCACGGGAACTGGTAGATCAGAGGCCGATGGCTAAAATGCGGATAGAGGCTGGCCGTCGTGCTGAGCGCCGCACCGGCCGGAATCTGCCGCGCGAAGCGATCGAGCAGGCGCTCGTGCGCGGTGACCGTCGGCCATGCCGGGCCGAGGCGGGCATACGCGCGGCCGATGGGCGTGTACCCCCGGCTCACTTGGCCGATCAGCGCGCCGGCCGCCAGGAGCGCTAGCCCCAGGATCAGCGCGGCCCGGCCGCCGGTCAACGGCTGCGCCTGCGCCCGGAAGCGCTGCAAACCAACCCACGCGGCGACGATCAGATAGGGCGCCAGCGCCGCGGAGTAGTGCAGCTCGCCGAAGTATTGCATGGGAAAGGAGCTGAACAGGTTGGCGAGCAGCAGCGGCGCGCTCAGCAGCACGATCTCCGGGCCGAGCAGCGCCAGGAAGCCGGTCGCCGCGAACAGGCCAACCAGATAGCCGATGCGCGGGGGCTCGGCCGCCAGGCGCAGCACGACCAGCGGCCGCGTGAGCAGGGCTTTGAGCACGTCGCCGAAGCTATCGCCCAGCTCGCCATAGCGCGCCACATAGGGCGTTTGCGCCAAGCCATACGCCTGCGCCGCGTAGTGCGGGATGATGACGAAGGTCGCAATGTAGAACCAGATCAGACCGAGGACCATCATCGCGGCGCCGGGCAAGATCATGCCCGCCCCCCCGCCCTCACCCCCGGCCCCTCCCCCAATTTTGGGGGAGGGGTGGGGGTGGGGGGGTGGGGTGAGGGCAAACCACAATCCGCGCGCCAGCGCGTACGCACCCAGGCCGGCCGCCAGGAGCGCCATCCCCTCCTGCACGGCCATCAGCAGCGCCGCGGCCGCGATGAGCTGCCCCCAGCGCCGCGCCTCGACCGCCCACAGCGCCCACGCGATCAGGGCCGGCGCCAGCGCCAGCGCGTGGAACTCGGCCACGGCCGCGGCCTGGAGGATCGGCATGAGGAGATAGGCCAGCGCAAAGAGCGCGGCCGGCCATGCCCCCCTCCCTGATCCCCCATCCCCGATCTTTCGCCGCGCCAACAGATAGATCGGCCACGCGCCGGCCGCCAGCGCCGCGGCCTGAAGGATCAACAGCGCGCGCACGTCGTCCCAGAGCCAGAAGACCGGCGCAACCAGCAGGAAGATCGGCTCGACGTGGTCGGTGAGGCGGGTGCTCACCTGATCGTCCTTGATCTCCTGCACGAAGCGGCCGTGCGCGGTGTTCCAGATCGCCAGGTCAATCTGGCCGAGGTCGGCCTTGTGCGTGCGATGGGCGTCGTGCAGGCGGATGCTGTACGCGGAAAACCAGACGGTGAACAGCAGCATCGCCGCCAGGACGACGGACGACGGACGGCTGATGACGGATGACTGACGACTGACGACTATCTGCGCCACATTCGCCCTCGCACGATCAACGCTGCGCCTGCGCCCAGCACCTCGCCGGCCACCATCCATAGCCGAGCTGCGATCGCGATCACCGCGGCGACCCCCGCCGGCGCGATCGGCAGGAGCAGGAGCGCCAACGCACCCTCGCGCACTCCCAATCCGGCCGGCGTGAGCAGGGTCAGATAGCCGATGACGTAGGCGGCCGCCCAGGCTGCCACCAGGTACCCCGCGGCGGGCCATCCGGTCGGCGTCAGGCCGCGCACCAGCGCCGCGAAGCTGAGCCCCATCAGCGTCCAGACGACGAAGTAACGGCCGATCAGCAGCCAGATCTGGTGCCCCGAAAGGGCCACCTGCACGGCCGGACGGCCCATCCGCCGCAACAGCCAATTGAGCGCGATGTCGAGGAGCCGCGGCTGAAGCAGGAGCAGGCCGAACGGTACGATCAGCAGCAGCGGCCGCAGATAGCGCAGCCACTCGCCGTCGTCGAAGAGCGCGAAGTAGCACGCCGCCAGCACCACTCCCACCGCGGTCGAGATGACCTGATGCAATACGATGCTCGTCAGGGTGATGAGCCGCGGCACGCCCTCGTCGTGCGCCAGCTCGGCCATGCCCAAGAACTGCCAGACGTTGCCCGGGATGTAGCGCACAATGTTGCTGAGGAACCAGATCGGCGCGGCCGTGCGATAGGGCAACGGGCCACCCAGTCCGGCCAGGATCATGCGCCAGGTGTCCAGCTCGAACAGCCAGGTGAGCTCCAGGCCGAGCAGCGCCAGGAGCGCCCAGCCCGGCTCGATCTGCCAGTCATACGTCCGCAGCGTGGTCCATTGGCCGATGACGAGCGCGGCCAGGAACCCGGCGGCGACGAGCAGCACGCCGGCCTGGGCCCAGGTCTTCCACGAGTTTTGCATGGCCGTCATTGTAATATAAAAACGCGAAAGGAGCGAAAGAACCAGCAATTCTAAATATGACTTTGGGTGGCGGGCTAGAGGGCCATCCCCGAATCCGACCACGAATGCACGAATCACGCAACGGGCCATTCGTGTATTCGTGTCTCATTCGGGGATGGCCCCTGGTCATCGAAAGCACAATTGCGCTTTACGGCGGGCTTTTGGTATGATAGGGGCCATGGAACTGACGCAAGTCTTCGCGGGCCACCGCGTGCTGATCACCGGCGGGCTCGGCTTCATCGGATCGAACCTGGCCCGGCGCCTGGTCGAGCTGGGCGCGAGCGTGACCCTGGTGGATAGCCTGATCCCCCAGTACGGCGGCAATCTGTTCAACATCGCCGGCCTCGAGGAGCGGGTGCGGGTCAACATCTCGGATGTGCGCGACGAACATAGCATGGCTCATCTGGTGCAGGGGCAGGACTATCTCTTCAACCTGGCCGGCCAGACCAGCCATCTCGATTCGATGCGGGATCCGTACACCGATCTGGAGATCAATTGTCGGGCGCAGCTCTCCATCTTGGAGGCGTGTCGCAAGCACAATCCCGGCATCAAGATCGTTTTCGCCAGCACGCGGCAGATCTACGGCAAGCCGGAGCGCCTGCCGGTGGACGAAGGGCATCTGTTGCGGCCGGTGGATGTCAACGGCATCAACAAGATGGCCGGCGAGTGGTATCACATCCTCTACAACAATGTCTACGGCCTGCGCGCGGCAGCCCTGCGTCTGACGAATACCTATGGCCCGCGGATGCGCGTGAAGGATGCGCGTCAGACCTTTCTGGGCATCTGGATTCGGCTGCTGATCGAAGGCCGGCCGTTCGAGGTGTGGGAGGGCGGCCAGTTGCGCGACTTTACCTATGTAGACGACGCGGTGACAGCGCTGCTGTTGGCCGCGGCCGATGCGCGCGCCGACGGCCGCGCCTTCAACCTGGGCGGCCTCGAGGTGATCAGCCTGGAGGCGCTGGCCCGTCTGCTGGTCGAGGTCAACGGCGGCGGCCGCTTTGTCGTGCGTAGCTTTCCGGCCGAACGCAAGCGGATTGACATCGGCGACTATTACGCCGACGACCGTCTGATCCGGGAGACGCTGGGCTGGCGGCCCACGGTGCCCCTGCGCGAGGGCCTGGCGCGCACGCTGGCGTACTATCGAGAGCACCTGCCACGTTACATATGAGGACGTTCGCCATGATCCCACAGACCGATCCGCGCGCCAACTATCTGGCGCACAAGGCCGAGATTGATGCGGCCATCGCCCAGGTGCTGATGGCCGGCCGCTACATCCTGGGCGAGCCGGTCGCCGCGTTCGAGCGCGAGTTTGCCGCGTACCTGGCCGTGGGCCACGCGATCGGAGTGGCCAGCGGCACCGATGCGCTGCACCTGGCGCTGCGCGCGTGCGGCATCGGACCGGGCAGCTACGTCTTCACCGTCTCCCACACGGCCGTGGCCACGGTCGCCGCGATCGAGCTGGCCGGCGCGACCCCCGTGCTGGTGGACATTGATCCGGCCACCTTCACGATGGATCCGCAGCGGCTGGAGGACGCGCTGCAGCGCGTGACGGCCGGCGGCGAAGGCGCGCGGCGCGGTGCGGTCATCCCCGTCCACCTCTACGGCCACCCGGCCGACATGGTTGCCATCCTGGAGATCGCCCGGCGCTACGATCTGTGGGTAATCGAAGATTGCGCGCAGGCGCACGGCGCGGCCATCGCGGGCCGAAAGACGGGCGCCTTCGGCGACATGGCCGCGTTCAGCTTCTACCCGACGAAGAACCTGGGGGCGCTGGGCGACGGCGGCGCGGTGGTCACGAACGACGCCGAGCTGGCCGAACGGGCGCGGCTGTTGCGCGAGTACGGCTGGCGCGAGCGCTACGTGAGCGCCCTGCCCGGCCTGAACAGCCGGCTGGACACGCTGCAGGCCGCGATCTTGCGGGTGAAGCTGCGCCACCTCGATGCCGAGAACGAGCGTCGCCGCGCCGCCGCGCGGCTCTACACGGAGCTGTTACAAGAGAGCGACCTGCGCCTGCCGATCGAGCGGCCGGGCATGCGCCACGTCTATCACCAGTACGTGGTGCGCAGCAGCCGCCGCGCGGCCTTCCAGGCGCGCTTGCACGAGCGGGGGATCGGCACGCTGATCCACTATCCGGTGCCGGTGCATCGGCAGCCGGCCTACGCGGGCCGGTTGCCGTGCGCCGGCGACCTGTCTCAGACTGAAGCGGCCGCGGCCGAGATCTTAAGCTTGCCGATGTTCGCGGAGCTGAGCGATGACCAGGTGCGCGCGGTGGCGGCCGCCTGCGTCGGGTGACGCCGACCCGCTTGTTTAACGTCGTCGCAGCTCCCAGCCGTCCTCGAACAGTCGCATGAAGTAATCGGCGCCATAGGGGTGTTTGGCCATCTCGGCCTCGTCCAGCTCCACGCCGAGGCCGGGCGCATCAGATGGCTCGACGTGGCCGTCTACGACCGGTGGCACGCCGTGCATGATCTCGCGCGCCCACGGCACCAGGAAGTCGTCGAAGCATTCCTGGATCAGGAAGTTCGGGATGCTGGCGTGGATGTGGGCGTTGATCGCCGTGTTGAGCGGGCTTTGCGCCTGGTGCAGCGCCACGAACGCCTCGGCCGCCTCGGCCAGCGCCGCGGCCTTGCGCGCGCCGCCGATGCCGCCGATCGCCAGCGTCTCCGGCTGGACGATGTCCACCACCCGTTGGGCGAGCAGATCGTGGAACTGGGCCAGACGGTTGAAGCGTTCGCCCGTGGCCACCGGCACGGGAACCGCCCGCGCCACTTCGATCGTAGCCGCGATGTCGGTAGACATCACGGGCGTCTCAAACCACAGCGGATGAAACTCTTCCAGCGCCCGGCCGATGCGGATGGCGGTCGAGACGTTGAAGCGATCGTGGCCTTCGATGCAGAGATCCACGTCGTCGCCCACGGCGCGGCGCACCGCGGCCACGATCTTGAGCGAGAGCCGTTCCTCTGGCGGGCTCAGGTAACGGTAGGCCGACCCGAACGGATCGAACTTGAGCGCGGTGTAGCCCATTGCCACGACTTTGGCGGCCGCCTCCGCGAAGAAGCCCGGATCGCGCGGGCCCTGATACCACCCGTTGGCGTAGACGCGCAGCCGGGGCCGCTGCTTGCCGCCGAGCAGCTTCCATACGGGCGCGGCCAGGCTCTTGCCCAGGATGTCCCAGCAGGCGATCTCGATGGCGTTCATGGCGTGGTTGACGCCCAGGAACAGCCCTTTGTACATCTTGTGCCAGAGGCGTTCCGGCTGCAACGGATCTTCGCCAATGACGAAGCGCGCCAGCTCCTGCACCTGCGCCTCGGCCGGCTTGGCGCTCATGCCGCCGGTCGCCTCGCCCACGCCCACCAGCCCCTCATCGGTATAGACTTTGACGAAGACCCAGTTCTTCCACGGGTTGCCGACAACGAAGGTGCGCAGCTCGGTGATTTTCATGATAAAGCTCCGTTCCTGCCAGCACAACTTTGGACTGCGGCGATATGTCGCCGCTTTGGATTGCGGCGATATGTCGCCGCTTTGGATTGCGGCGATATGTCGCCGCTTTGGATTGCGGCGATATGTCGCCGCTTTTCTGCGCGCACGACCGCAGTCAATGCAATCCCAAAGCGCCGCTGCGGCGGCGCAATCCAAAACTACACCCGATACAGCGGCTCGATGTCGGCCAGGATGGCGTCCAGCTCCAGGCGATCCTGGTCGTCCAGCTCTTTGCCCGGCGCGCGACAGGCGCGGCAGGCGATGACCCCGCGACGGTAGAGCACTTCCTTGTAGAGCGCCACACCGTAGAGCCGTTCGTAGTTGATCAGCGGCAAGATGCGGTTGAAGCGCGCCCGCGCGGCTTTTTCTGCGCCGGCTTCCAACAGGTCCCACACATCCTGAAGCAGGTCGGTCGTCTGGCAGGCGGGCATGTTGCCGACCGCGCCGCGCCGGAACTCGTCTAGCAGATATTGGCCGGCCTGGCCGCCGAAGATCCCCTTGCAATGCGGCCCGGCCGCGGCGATGGTCTGGCCGATCATGCGCGGGGAGGGCACCGTCTCTTCTTTGATGTATTCCACGTGCGGCAGCTCACGGCACAGGCGCGCCAGCAGCTCCGGGCTCATCGGTGTGCCCACCGGACCGATGTAGTTTTGCACCATGATGGGGACCTCCAGCGCGTCAGATAGGGCGCGGTAGTAGCGATAGCACCCTTCGGGGTCAGGGTGCAGGATGTGGGGCGGCATGGCCATGACACCCGCCGCGCCGACCGCCTGGGCATGGCGGCTGAGGGCTATGGCGGGCAACGCGTGGCCGCTGGTGGTAGCCGCCACCACGGGCACCTGGCCGGCCGCCTCGCCCACCACGATCTCGATCCAGCGCCGGCGCTCGTCGTCCGACAGGGTGGCGAACTCGCTGGCATTGGCCGGGCCGACCAGACCGCGCGCACCGGCCTCAAGGCAGAAGCGCACGACGCGGCGCAGGCCCGGCTCGTCGAGCTCGTAGCCAGCCGTAAACGGGGTGACGACAATGGGAAAAATGCCTCTCCAGGTTGAGCTCATGGCGATTCCTCCTGGCGAGCTCATATCATGATTGGGTCAGTTTGTCAAGCCGATGCGGAGGTAAAGAAATCTTAACCGATCCTTCGCGGGATATTAACGAGACCTTATTCAGGGGTTAAGTTGGCCGCGCGATACTGGAGATGATTTGGCAGAGATCACATGGCTCAAGGAGGAAATTCATGCGTTTCCGTTGGTTGATCGTCTGGCTGGCGGCCGGCCTGCTCGTTGCGGGTTGTGGGGCCGCCGCCACTCCGGTGCCGGCTCCGCAGGCGACGCAGCCGGCCGTCACGACACCCGCCCCTACCTCTCCCCTCTCTAGCCCCACGCCCCAAGTTGGGGGAGGGGCCACAAGCGGGGGCTCGACGGCCGCTCAGCCCGCCCCCACCGGCGTTACCTTGCCCGTGGTGGATCCACTTCAGGTGAAGGGCGACATCCGCACGGCCGGCAGCTCGACCGTGTTCCCGCTGAGCGAGCGCATCGCCGAACGCTTTCGCGACGAAGGGTATAAAGGCAACATCACCATTGATAGCATCGGCACGGGCGCCGGCTTCGAGCGTTTCTGCAAGGCCGGCGAAACCGACATCGCCAACGCCAGCCGGCCGATCAAGGCGTCGGAGGTCGAATCCTGCAAGGCGATCGGCCGCGAGCCGATCGAGTTCCGTGTCGGCACCGATGCGCTGGCGGTCGTGGTCAGCAAGAACAACACTTTCCTCAAGGGCGTCACCCTCGAGGAGCTGGCCAAGATCTTCTCCGACACGGCCGAAAAGTGGTCGGATGTCAATCCGGCTTGGCCTAAGGAGAACATCCTGCGCTTCAGCCCGGGCACCGATAGCGGTACCTTCGATTACTTCCTCGAGGCGGTCATGACGCCGGCGTTCAAAGAGAGGGGCAAAGAGGCGTTGCTCAAGGCGAAGAACCTGCAGCTCAGCGAGGACGATAACGTGCTCGTGCAGGGGGTCGAGGGGAGTCCCTACGCCATCGGTTATTTCGGCTTCGCGTACTACCAAGAGAACCAGGGCAAGCTGACGGCCCTCGCCATCAACGGCATCGCGCCGACCGTGCAGAGCGTGAACGAAGGCAAGTATCCGCTGGCCCGGCCGCTTTTCATCTACTCTACGGCGAAGATCATGGCCGAAAAGTCCCAGGTGGCTGCGTTTATCAACTTTTACCTGACGTATGTCAACGAGGAGATCAGGCGGGTCGGTTACTTCCCGGCCGGCCAGGCTGCGCTCGACGCTGCTAAGCAGAACTGGCTGAGGGCAATGATCAGATGAGCAATAGCATAGGTATCGCGACTGCACGGGATTCCATTAAGGCGGTCGGCCTTGCCGGGCCATCGCCGCGGTTCCTGGCGCGACGCCGACGGCCCGGCGAGGCCTTGGTCCGGGGCTTTCTGGCGCTCTGTGCCGCGCTCTCGGCCTTCACGACCATCGGCATCGTGGTCGTGTTGGGCCGTGAGGCGCTCCTCTTCTTCGGCAAGCCCGAGGTGACCCTGCGCGAGTTTCTGTTCACCACCCGCTGGCAGCCCGCCGTCGGCCAGTTCGGCATCTGGCCGCTGGTGACCGCTACCCTGCTCACCAGCACGATCGCTATGGCCGTGGCTTTGCCGCTGGGCCTGGGGGTGGCGATCTATCTGAGCGAGTATGCTTCGGCCAGGGCGCGCAATACGTTGAAGCCGATCATGGAGGTACTGGCGGGGATCCCGACCGTCGTCTATGGCTACTTCGCCCTTACCTTCATGACTCCCTTGTTGCGTGCCATCTTCGGCCTGGACATCGTCGAAGTGTACAACACGGCATCGGCCGGCTTGGTGATGGGGATCCTGATCCTGCCGTTGATCAGCTCGATGAGCGAGGACGCGCTCAGCGCGGTGCCGCGCTCGCTGCGCGAGGCCGCTTACGGCCTCGGCGCGACCAGGCTGGAGGTGGCGCTCAAGGTGGTGGTGCCGGCCGCGCTTTCGGGCCTGGCGGCGGCGGTGATCGTCGGCGTCTCCCGCGCCGTCGGCGAGACAATGATCGTGGCCATCGCGGCGGGCGCCGGGCCGAACTTCACCCTCAACCCGTTCAAGGCCGCGGAGACCATGACCGGCCATATCGTGCGCATCAGCGGCGGCGACCTGAGCTATGACTCGCTGGACTACGATAGCCTCTTTGCCATCGGCCTGGTTCTTTTTCTGCTCACTCTGGGCCTCAACCTGATCTCGCAGCGGATCGTGGGACGGTATCGAGAGGTGTACGAGTAATAGAATGGGAATGGGCTTTGCGGGCGGCGAAGCCGCCCGCAAAGCCCATGATTTTCCCTTGCTCTCTCCTGGCCGAAGGCCAGGAGAGAGCAAGGGGCAGGGGGAGAGTTGAGGTAAGTGGTTCCCTACTGGAGAAACGTGAAAATGAGCCCTGCGACACAAGAAACGACCGGCCTGATGCGACGTCGGCGCGTCGCGCTGATCTGGCATCTCGTCTTCCAGGCGGCCACCATCGTCGGCGTGATCGCGCTGATCACGTTGCTCTACACGATCATCAACCAATCGTTCGGGCTGGTGGCGGTGGAAAACCAGATTGAACCGGAAAGCTTAGCCGTGGACGGTGTGCCGCTGGAGCAGCTCTCCAAAGAGCAACTGGTCGAGACCCTCAAGGCGCACGTATCGGCCGGCGTTTTTCGACGCTACGATGCGGAACAGCCGTTCGCCGGCCGTTCGCGCGAAAACGTCTATGCCCTGGTGATCGAACGGGTGGTTCAGCCGCGCTACGTGAAGACCTGGCCCCTGTCACAGGCGCTCTTCAACCGTGAGGCCATCGTCGCGGAAGCGGCGCGCGATTTCCCGCAGGCCAGGCTGGTCTTCCGTTCCTGGGTCACGGCCGATTTTCTGCGCAATCCGCAATCCTCTGCGGCCGAGCTGGCCGGCGTGCGCACGGCGATCCTGGGGTCGCTGTGGACGATTCTGGTCGCGATCGCGGTGGCGCTCCCGCTCGGCGTGGCCGCGGCGATCTACCTGGAGGAGTACGCGCGCGACCATTGGATCACGCGGCTGATTCGCACGAACATCAACAACCTGGCCGGTGTGCCTTCGATCATCTACGGCATGTTGGGCCTGGCGATCTTCGTGCGCGCGGCCGAGGCGTTCACCAGCGGCGCGGCGTTCGGCCTGGCCGATCCGACCACGGCCAACGGCCGGACGATCCTGTCGGCCGGCCTCACGCTTGCCCTGCTGATCTTGCCGCTGCTCATCATCAACGCGCAAGAGGCCATCCGGGCGGTGCCGCGTTCCCTGCGCCAGGCCAGCTATGGCCTGGGCGCGACGCAGTGGCAGACGATCTGGCATCACGTGTTGCCGTCCGCGCTGCCGGGCATCCTGACGGGCACGATCCTGGCGATCTCGCGCGCCATCGGCGAGACCGCGCCGTTGGTGGTGGTCGGTGCTTCCACGTTCATCGTCGTAGATCCGAACGGCCCGTTCTCCCGCTTCACCACCCTGCCGATCCAGATCTACCAATGGACCGCCCGGCCGCAGCCGCAGTTTCGCAACCTGGCCGCGGCCGCCAGCCTGGTGTTGTTGGCGCTCCTGCTCACCATGAATGCGACCGCGATCCTATTGCGCAATCGTTACAGCCGGAGAACCTGATGTTTACGATCTCTCAACTCACCAAGCCCGGCCGGCCGCTCCTCAGAGATAGAGGTGAACCGCGGCCCGCAACCGTCTACGAATCTGTTCCACAAAAGCTGGCGGTCCCCACCAATGGCTCTCACGCGGCCGCGGCATCGGCCTGGGCCATCGAAGCGCGGCATCTGAACGTGTACTACGGCGACTTCCGCGCGGTGAAGGACATCAACTTGCAGGTGCATCCCTACAAGATCACCGCGCTCATCGGACCGTCGGGGTGCGGCAAGAGCACCTTGCTGCGCGCCTTCAACCGCATGAACGATCTGATCCCGACCGCGCGCACCACCGGCGCGGTGCTCTATCACGGCCAGGATATCTACGCGGCGGATGTGGATCCGGTGGAGGTGCGCCGACGGATCGGCATGGTGTTCCAGAAGCCCAATCCGTTTCCCAAGAGCATCTACGAAAACGTGGCCTGGGGCGCCCGCATCAACGGCTATCGCGGCAACATGGCCGAGCTGGTGGAGCGGTCGTTGCGTCAGGCCGCGCTGTGGGACGAGGTGAAGGACAAGCTGCACCAGAGCGCGCTGGCGCTTTCGGGCGGCCAGCAACAGCGCCTGTGCATTGCCCGAGCCATCGCAGTCCGGCCCGACATCATCCTGATGGACGAACCTGCCTCGGCCCTCGATCCCATTGCCACCCTCAAGATCGAAGAGCTGATGCGCGAGTTGGCCCGGGACTACACCATCATCATCGTGACCCACAACATGCAACAGGCCGCCCGCGTTTCTGACTACACGGCGTTCTTGATGATGGATGCCGATCGGGCCGGCATGTTGGTCGAGTATGGGCCCACGCGCCAGGTCTTCACGCGGCCGGCCGATCGGCGCACCGAGGATTACATCACGGGCCGCTTCGGATGAGGGGAGGGCAGATGGTTGCTGCTACACGTGCACACTTCAGTCGGGCGCTGGCGAACCTTCAGGAACAGGTGCTGGAGCTGGGCAGCCGGGCGCGGCGTTCGGTGGCCGACGGTTTGGCCGCGCTGATCCACGAAGATGCCGATCTGGCGCGCGCGATCATCGCGGCCGACGTGGCGATCAATCGCCAGCGTTACGACATCGAATTCGAGTGCTATTCGCTGCTGGTGACCGAGCAGCCGGTGGCGAGCGACATGCGCATCATCGTGGCCGCGCTCACGCTCGCCGGCGAGCTGGAGCGGATCGCCGATCACGGCAAGAAGATCGCCGGCACCTACCTGCGCATGATCGAGGACCCGCGGCCCATGCCGTTGGGCGAAGTGCCCGCGCTGGGCGAACTGAGCCTGACGATGCTGGATCAGGCGCTGCGGGCCTTCGCCGAGCGCGATATCGCCGCGGCCGAAGCGATCTGCCGGACCGACGACCAGGCCGATGCCCAGTACAAGCGCGTCTTCAACGCCATCGTCAAGCAGATGGTCGAAGATCCGCAGCGGATCGGCGCCGGCACCCACCTGCTCGGTGTGGCGCACGAATTGGAGCGGGTGGCCGATCGCGCGACGAACATCGCGGAGCGGGTGATCTACACGGTGACGGGCGAACTGATCGAGCTGAACCTCTAAGGATGGCGACCATGTTCAACCTGGCCGAGGAATTGTTCCTGCTGGCATTGGACGACGAAAGCGGCTGGATTACGACGTCGGCCCTGGACACGCTGCGTTTCGCATTGGCCGCGGGGCTCCTGGCCGACCTGGCCCTGCTGGGCCGGCTCGCGGTCGAAAATTCTCGCGTGCTGCTGCTCGATGCCGCACCGACGGGCGACGAGCTGCTTGATCAGGCCCTGCAACGTATTCGGGAAGCGGATAAACCGCTCAAGCTCAAGCACTGGATCAATGCCCTGGGCTTTCGCAAGTTGCCCAAACAGGTCGCCGGACGGCTTGTGGAGCGCGGCACGTTGCGCGAGGAAGATCGTCGTTATGGCCCGGCCATCGAGGCCGCGGCCGGGGCTGATTGGCGCGCGCCGGCCAAATATCGCATCAAGGAGAAGCTGCGCGGGGCGGTCTTGACGACGGCCGGTGTCGAGCAGCGCACGCTCGTGCTGTTGAGCCTGTTGCGCGGATGTCGGCTGCTCAACCTGGTCTTCACCAAGGATGAACGGAAGGCGGCCGACAAGCGCATCGGCGAGCTGGTGCAGGGCGAGGATTTCGGCGCGGCGCTGGCGCAAACCCTGGACGACCTCGCACGTATCCTGCTCAAGGCCGCGGTTAAGAATCGTTAAATCATGATCCAGGTCATGCCCACTGCCTGCCCATCGGTGTATTGTAATATCAGGTAGGGGCGTAATGACCTGCTGCTTTGTTAGCCAAGAATTTACTTTTCGGCCGCCTTACCTCTCTCACCCCCCGGCCCCCGCTCTCCCCTTTCAGGGGAGAGCGGGGGTGCTGAGGACGGGGTTTGCGGGCGGCGAAGCTGCCGCCTTCACACTTCTCTTCTTTATACGAGCAAGCCATAGGTGTTCAGATGGAGCTTTTCTTCCTTCGGCATGGCCCGGCCGAATCGAAAGAGGATTGGGCCGGCGATGATGAGGAACGGCCGCTTTCGGCCGCGGGAGAACTGTTGGTGGCGGAAGTGGCGGCCACGCTCGGCCGCCAACACGTAACCCCTGATCTGATCCTCACCAGTCCGTATCGCCGGGCGCGGCAAACCGCTCACATCGTCGCCGAGCGTCTGGGCATGAGCGATAGGGTCAGGGTAGATTCCCGACTGCTGCCGGGCTTTGGCCTCAAACAGCTCGGCAAGATCTTGCACGACTACGGCGATCGGCAGTGCCTGCTGCTGGTGGGCCACGGGCCCGATCTCGGCCAGGTGGTGCGCAGTCTCACCGGCGGCCGGCTGACGATCCGCAAGGCTGGCGTGGCACAGGTCGAGGTGAGCGAACCGGCCGCCAGCAAAGGGCGTCTCCTCTCCCTCTTGGTGCCCGCGCCCATCGAGCCGGAAGACGAATCGGCCGGCGAGCAGGCCTGACGCAAGGAATGAACAGCGGGCTGCCGCCGCAAATGCCGGTCCCGCGCAAGTCAGACGAACCTTGACGACCCCCTCCTCACGGCAGATCCGAGCGCAGCACTAGCGGCAGGTGCAGGCTCGTGTTCAGCTCCTCCGTCACCAGGATGGCGACGCCGGCCGCGGTCGGGTGACCCGCGCTGTCCGACGCGGTCAGGATGATGGTGTGGCGGCCGGGCGGCAGGTCGGTGATGTGGAGCATCTGGCCCGTGCCCAGCGCGCCGCTCAGGCTCGATGACCAGCGGAGCGCAGCTCCGGCCAGCGCGCCGTCTTCCACATCCGGCGCCTGGCCGATGAGCGCCACGGGCTGGCCGACGATGTAGTGCGCGCCGTCGGCCGGCGACGTGAGCTGCACGACCGGCGCCTTGTCCGGCACGTTGAAGACGCCGTCGGAGGCATCCGCGGCCGTGTTCACGCCGTCGGTGGCGAGCACGCGGAATTTGCCTTGCGTCGTCCCGCCCAGTCTCTCCAGCAACAAGGTCGTTTGCGTCGCGGTCAAACCGCTCTGCACCATGCGCCAGCTCACGCCGCCGTCCAGGCTGTATTCCACGCTGAACTCCAACGCGTCCCCGTCCGCGTCGGTCGCCAACCACAGCACTGTCATCTTCTCGCCGGTCAGCGCGCCCCCGCCGTTGGGCGTCAACAGGGCGACCGTCGGCGCGTGGGCGCTCACCGTGCGCGAGGCCAGCTCCTGGCTGCCGTAGACGATCGCGACGCGCGCCGTGCCAGGGACCCACGGCACGTATTCGGCGATGAGCGCCGGGTTGTCGTCCGTAGCCATGGTGATCCCACAGGCCGGCCCGGGGTCCTGGTGGCTCCAGCGCGGGGTGAAGGGGTCATCGGCCAATGGCGCGCCGCCCGCAGCCAACAGCCGGATGCTGTACGGCCCCGGCTCGCGGCCGATCAGGTCGGTCGTGTGGGGCAGCCGGTAGAAGGTCTCCAGCGTCACCTGCTGCGTCGCCGTGATGATGCGGCCGAACACGGCCAGATGTTCGGCCGGGGCGCTGATCTCGGCCGCGGCCAGGTGCGCGCCCTCCCACTGGATGCGATCCATGATGCTCTCGTAGGTGTAATCCGAGATCCACTCCGGGTTACAGTAGCTCATGTTCTCTTTCCAGTCCGGCGGGTAGATGGCCAGCGTCTCGATATCGAAGCCGTAGAACGTCGTCCCGGCGTAGGGCGTTTTGGTCAGGCTGATGTCGCCGTTGCGGCCGTGATCGGTGGCGTCGCCTTCACAGCCGCACATGCTCCACGGGCCGCACTCGTCTTTGCTGCACGTGCCGCACGGCGCCGGGGTCGTGCCGCGGGTGTGAACCTGGTTGAGCGTGTGCCCCAGCTCGTGGCTGCCGTACCATTCGCCGTTCGGCCACGAGGGGCCCGAGGCGACCGTGCTGGGGATGTCAACGGCGCAGCCGCGCATGAACTTGCCCGCGTCGCTCACCATGCCGTAGGTGCGCGACCATTTGAGCACGGCCGTGCCGAAGGCGTTGTTGGCCTTGTGCCAGGCCAGCGCCGCGTTGACATCGCCGCAGCCGGGATAGGTCATTTCGCCCTTGCTGTTCAGTTGGGCGGTGAAGCAGCAGGCCCAGCCGTCCACGAGATTCACACTGGCGACCGGGTAGATGCGCCGCAGCTACGAGACCTGCGCCATCCTGTCGGCAAAGGGCACGGTGTAGAGGGTTCCGTTGAGGATGTAGCCCACGTCCACCAGCGTCACGTCTAGGGGCGGCACATACTCGAAGGCGACGGCCGCGCTGGTGGTGTCGTTGGACGTGTTGGTCTGCGCCCAGTTGGTCGTGCTCAAGCGTGCCTCCAGGGTGATCGCGCCGTGCAGCCAGGACGTGGGCAGGTCGAAGTAGAAGCTGTCGGCGAGCTGGCCCCGGTCCGGATTCTGACGCACGGTGATGCTGCCGCCGGGGTTGCTGGGGAGGATCGCCTGGATGAACGCGCCGTCCCGATAGAGGTTGAGCTGCGCCTTGACCGGCCCGTGGTCGCCTGCCGCGGATCTGACGTGGAACCGGGCAAAGGTGCGCCGATCTTGCACCAGCCGCACGCTGTTGTTCATGTCCTGGATGCCCTGGGTCACCTCCAGGCCCAGGGCGCTGAAATCAACCGTGCGCGTCCCCCCGCCGACCGTGGCCGCGGCCTCGATCACGAGCACCGAGCGGCCTGCGCGCGCCAGCGTCACGGCCGCGGCCAGTCCATTCGGCCCGGCACCGACGATCACAGCGTCATAGGGTTGGGTGGGTGGCACGGCGTGTCGTCCCGTTGGGTCAGATTACCGCAGCCTGCCCGTCAACTCTGCCAAATCCTCGTAATCATAGGGCGGCCGACGATGGACCGCCAACACCCAAACCCAGCGATCCTCATCGTTCACAGCGTAGACGATGCGCCAGAGACCTATGCGCAGCCAGCGTAACTCGATGTCGGGTGGGATTTCAAACCCTGAAACGTCCAGATCGCGGCTATCCGCCGGGCGCGGGGTGACGGCCAGGTCGGCAATTGCGCGTTTTACCCGCTGCCAAATGTGTCCTGGCAACTGGACGCGAGTCTTGTGTGCTTCTGGCTCGATGAGCAGCTCGTAACGCAATCGCGGTTTACTCGGCCGAGGCATCCCACTCGCTCTCGATATCATCCCAACGTAAAGCGCCGCTGCGGTGTGGCCCTTCGCGCAACCTGGGAAGAAGAGCCTTCACCGTTGCTCGATCCTCGACATCTTCGAGCCAATCCAATAAGCTCTTCCAAGTCTCCATGCTCATCTGCACCGCTGCCGGCCGGCCGTCAGGGGCCACAACAAACTGCACCGACTCAAGTATCTCTATTGTGCTCATGTTAGGTCTCCCTGGATATGGCGCCTGGCGCTATAGATCTTTGACAAGCAACTTGCTGAGAGAGAAAAGCGCATGCGCTCAGGGCCTGTCTATCTTTGATTATAGCGCCGGTAAGGTGGTGCAACAAGTTCGCCGCAGATAAAGGAACGGTAACGATCCATCTGTCTTCCTGCCGCACGCGTCTTGCAGAGCTTCGTCAGGAGGAAGCCGAGGATAGACTCCTTCGCCCGCGCATTTCACCCTGCCTGATCAAGCACGCTTCAACAGCCGCTTCACCCACTGCACCGGCGCCGCGAGCTGATACAGGATCGTCCGGATCTGCGCGTTGTGCCAGATGTTGCCGGCGCGGCGCCACTGCACCTTCGGGTCGAGCAGTTGCCGATCCACTTCCACCGATTGTCCTTTGACCCCGAAATGCGCGGCCAGCTCGGTCAGCACGTGCTCCCAGATATAGTCTTGCAACCGTGACCCCATGGCCCGGAACGCCAGCTCGTAGATGGGATCGCTGGCGCGCGCCAGCCCCTGCACCTGCGCCACGGTGACGCCATCCTCGATGTACGCGTTCATGGTCACCCAGCCCGCCTCCGGATGGCCTTCGGGCGTCATCAGGGTGAACGACTCGCCGTCGGCGTAGAGCACCACGACGCCGGTGGCGATGGGCCCGCCGGGCGTCCAGGCGTTGATGAGCACCACCTCGCCCGGCGCGATGCCGCCCGGTGAGGGATAGAAGCGGTTCTCGGCCGGCTTGAAGCGCGGCAGTTCGGCCTTCCACTCGGCGATCACCTCGGCCGGGGTCACCGCGGCGCCTTTGAGCCGGATGCGGAAGGTCTTCGGCCAGAGCTGGCCGAAGCCTTGCAGCGGCCCTACTGCATGCCTTTGTTGTTCATGAAGGTCAGGCCGCTGAGGTCGAGCACGATCGTGCGCGCGGCCAGGCCGATCGCCTCGGCGTAGGCTGCATCCAACGGCTTCTCGGCCAGCCGGGTCAGCTCGCCGTGGACCGCCAGCACAGCGGCCCCCTCGGCCACGCGGCGCACGTTGATGGTCAGTTTCGGTTCCATCGGCTCCTCCCACTCACGCGCTCCGCCGCCGCAGCCACTTCTCCAGCTCCACCAGCAGATAGCCGACAAAGCCGACTCCGACGACCCGCGCCCACGCCCCCGCGCCGATCGGCGCGCTCTGGAGCACCGTGTTCATAAAGGGCGCATAGGTGAACAGCGCTTGCAGCAGCAGCATCGCCGCGATCCCCACCAGCACCCAGCAGTTCGTGAAGACGCCGATGCGGAACATAGAGTGGGTCAGGGAGCGGCAGTTGAGCAGGTAGAAGACCTCCACCATGATCACCGTGTTGACCGCCACCGTGCGTGCGGCCGCCACGCTGGCCCCGTTCAGCAGCTCCCATTCGAACAGGCCGAACGCGCCCACCAGGATCACCAGGCCGACCAGGACGACGCGCCAGATCAGCGTGCGCGTCAGGATCGGCGCGTCGGGATGGCGCGGCGGCCGGCTCATGATGCCCGGCTCCCGGCGCTCCACCGCCAGCACGATGCCCAGGGTCGCCACCGTGGTCATGTTGATCCACAGCACGTGCACGGGCAGGATGGGCAGCGTGATGCCCAGGAAGATCGCCAGCAGGACGATCAGTCCTTCGCCCAGGTTGGTGGGCAGCGTCCAGGTGATGATCTTGGTCAGGTTGTCGAAGACCCCGCGGCCCTCTTCGACGGCCGCCTCGATGGTGGCGAAGTTGTCGTCGGTGAGCACCATGTCCGCGGCCTCTTTGGCCACCTCGGTGCCGGTGATGCCCATGGCGATGCCCACGTCGGCCTGCTTCAGCGCCGGGCCGTCGTTGACGCCGTCGCCGGTCATGGCGACCACATGGCCGCGGCTCTGGAACGCGTCCACCAGCCGCAGCTTTTGCTCCGGCGAGACGCGGGCGAATACGTCGGTCTGCTCGACGCGGCCGATCAGGTCCTCGTCGCAGCAGGCGGCCAGGTCGGCGCCGGTCATCACCTCGGGCAGGCCGTTCGGCCCATGGGTGTCGCGGCCCAGCCCCAGCTCGCGGGCGATGGCCGCGGCGGTCAGCGCATGATCGCCGGTGATCATCTTGACCTGGATGCCCGCCTCCTGGCGCGCCCGCACGGCCGCGATGGCCTCGGGCCGGGGCGGGTCAATCATGCCTTGCAGGCCCAGGAACGTCAGGCCGGCCCCGATGTCCTCATGGCCGATGGTTGAGGCCGTTGGCGGCAGCTCGGCCCGGGCGAACGCCAGCACGCGCAGGCCTTCGCTCGCCATGGCATCCACCTGGCGTTGCACGGCCCCGGCCTCCAGGGGGCTCGCCTGGCCGGCCGCATCCAGCGCCGCAGTGCAGCGGGCCAGGATCACCTCGGCCGCGCCTTTGATGTAGGCGACCCGCGGCTGGCCCGCGCCGACATCGTGCAGCGTGGCCATATACTGGTGCTGCGACTCGAACGGGATGGCGTCCAGCCGGGGGCATCTCTGTTGTGGCCAACCCGGCCTTGCGCGCGACGACGATCAGCGCGACCTCGGTGGGATCCCCCTCGGCGCGCCAGACGCCATCTGCCTCGGCCAGGGCGCTGTCGTTGCACTGCAGCCCGGCGACCAGCGTCTCCCGCAGCGCGATGTTTTCCGAGGCAGGGTCAATCGTTGCCCCGTCGCGCTGGATCTCGCCGGTCGGCGCGTAGCCCGTGCCCGTGACCCGGAAGACCTCCCCGGCCGCGTAGATCTCCTGCACGGTCATCTGGTTCTGGGTCAGCGTACCGGTCTTGTCGGAGCTGATGATGGTGACGCTGCCCAGCGTCTCTACGGCGGGCAGCTTGCGGATGATGGCCCGGCGCTGCGCCATGCGCGAGACGCCGATGGCCAGGGTCACGGTGAGCGCGGCCGGCAGTCCTTCGGGGATCATGGCGACCGCCGGCGCAATGGCCGCGGTGGATGTAGCCGATGACCGCGTTGACCAGCACCGCCGCGAAGATGATGGCCGCGTCCACGATGTCCTTGACGAAGGCCGTGATGACCGTCGCCACCAGCAGGATGTAGATCAGCGGGTTGTTGAACTGGTGCAGGAAACGCATCAGCGGACTTTTGCCGCGCTTGGGGGTCAACACGTTCAGGCCGAGTTCCTCCTGGCGATGCTTGACCTCGAA
The DNA here is from genome assembly GCA_037445695.1 of Chloroflexota bacterium. Taxonomy (GTDB): domain Bacteria; phylum Chloroflexota; class Anaerolineae; order CG2-30-64-16; family CG2-30-64-16; genus CAKZKT01. Next base: position 10,468 of record JBBIKA010000003.1, on the reverse strand, counting down.
GATGTCAGGCCGGCCTGGGGATCGGTCTCCAGGAGCTGGAGCACTTCGTCGGTAGGGAGATGGTGCCAGTGTTTGCCGAGTAGTGTTTGCATAGGGTCTACCTGCTTGATGTGATAAGGATGGAGAGCGGGATGCGCTTGCCGTTGCTCATTGCGCGGGCGTCCTTCTCTCACGAACGATCCACGGCCAGGTCGTTGAGGTACTGCTTGAAGATGGGATTCAGGCGCATAGCATCGGTCCCGATATTCGTGCCCTCAACGAAATGCCTGTTGATCTTCTGGATAGATGTTCTCGCCCAGGTTTGCCAGATCTGCCAGATCCTGCAATCTCCCGGCCGCGCGCTTGTTCTTCTTGAGGTGATCCAGGTCTATGAAAATGATAACACATTTGGCTGCTCTCGGCCAACCGTGCCAACAATTTTAATAGAGCGCGTCGCGGCCCCAGATCGCTTCGTCCCGCCGGAGCGGCGCCAGGTGGACTTGGTGTTCCAGGATGCAACAGCCGCCGCGCGCAATGAAGCTGCCAGATCATTTCGCGCCCACCGGTGCGGCTGCGCCCGTTTCGCGCATCTGCAGCCGCCACGACGCAGCGTAGCGGCCGCCCAGGGCCACCAGTTCGGCGTGCGTGCCCGATTCCACCACGCGGCCCTCGTGCATCACATGGATCACATCCGCCTGCATGGCGGTGGTGAAGCGGTGGGTGATGATCAGCGCGGTGCGGCCGGCCACCAGCTCGCGAAAGCGAGCCATCCACGCGGCCTCGGCCCAACTGTCCATAGCGCTGGTCGGCTCGTCCAGAATCACCAGGTCGGCCTGGCGCACGAAGGCGCGGGCCAGCGCCAGGCGCTGCCACTCGCCCACGCTCAGATCGGTGTGGCCGAACCAGCGGCCCAGCACCGTGTCGTAGCCTTCGGGCAGGCAGCGGATGATCTCGTCGGCGGCCGCGGCAGCTGCGGCCTGCTCGATGCGCGGCCGATCAGGCCGGGCCGCCAGGTCCCCGAAGGCGATGTTGTCATAGGCGGTCTCGTGATAGGGCGCGGGCTGCTGGAAGAGCACGGTGATGCGCCGGCGCAGGTCGGCCTGGGCCAGGTCGCGCAGGTCCACGCCATCCCAGGTGATCGCGCCGGCCTGCGGGTCGTAGAAGCGGCAGAGCAGCTTGAGCAAGGTGCTCTTCCCTGCGCCGTTCTCGCCTACCACTGCCACGATCTGGCCGGCCGGAATGGTCAAGTTGAAGTCGGTCAGCGCGGGCCGGCTGCTGTCGGGATAGCAGAAGGTCACGTCGGTCAAGCGGATCTCCCGCTGCAAGCCGTTGGGCATGGGCGTCGGCCGCGGCGGGTCGGCAAGCTGCGGTCGCAGGTCGAGGAAGGCGAAGAGGTCGTCGGCCTGGGCCAGCATCTACCCCCGCGCAAGGGCCAGGCGCTCGCCGCGCAGCCGGCCGCGCAGCCGGTGATGCGCCTGACGGAAATGGTCGCCCAGGTTGAAGAGGCGAATCTCCGCGGCAAGCAGATGCGAGGTGAGGCCGCGGTGATAGTAGATCAGCCGGCGCTGGTTGATCGTGTTGGCTAACCGCCAGCGGTGAAAGGCCAGCGTGGTGCGCAGCGCCACCCAGAGCGCGGGCAGTGTGCCCCCCAGCAGCACCAGCGGCAGCCACCAGGCGAAGGTGAACAGCACGCCGGCCATGGCCGCCAGGGTGATGGCGCTCTGCAACAGGCTGCTCAAACTATCCAGCAGGCCCAGCGGCCGGTCAATGGCGTCTACGCTGGCGCGCTGAAGCTGATCGTAGTAGATGGGCGATTCGTAGAAGTTCAGATCCAGCGCCACGGCCTGGGCGTGGATCAGGCCGTTCATGTGGTCTTGCACCCGTTCGGCCAGGGCGATGCGCACATAGCCGGCCACGCTGCCCAGCAGCTCGCCGGCCAGCAGCGTCAGGCCGAACAGCGTTCCCATCAGCGCGGCCGACCTCAGGTCGGCCGCGCCCCCGGCGCCCCCGATCACGGCCACCAGCGCGTTGACGACCTCGCGCGTCAGATAGACGGTAAGGACCGGCAACACGCCTTGCACGGCCACTAGAGCGACCGACGCAACCGTCCAGCCCGGCGCGGCCGCCCACACCAGGCGCAGCGCACGCGGCACATAACGCAGTTGCGCCAATTGCGCGCGTAGAGAAGCGAGCTGACGCGGCCTGGTGTCGCGTAATTTGCCGGTCCGGTCGGAAAGAAACATGCGACGCGCCCCTAACGTCTGATCTGATACAAGGTTTTCGCCGACATACATGCCCACTTTCGTTGTCCAATCTATGGACGGTTTATCATCATTGCCGGCGAGGGGGCCGGCCCGCTTCATGCTCCCGCCCCACGGCGCTTCCGTCGGCGCCGCGGGGTAACCGGCGCGTGGCCGCGGCGCTCCTACCGGCGGAGCTCCGGCGCATCCCCCTTCACAAATGTCCCATCCTGCAGATCGCGCAGCGCCTGCAAGATCTCCTCCCGCGTGTTCATCACGAACGGGCCGTAGCGGACGATGGGTTCGCCCGCGGGTTTGCCGGACATCAGCAGGAAGCGAACGGGCTGGTCGCCGGCCGCGGCCTCGATCTGGTCGCCGTCACTGAAAACCAGCAACTTGGGCGCGCGGATCGTGGCGCCGCCGAACGTGCCCGCGCCGCGGAAGACGTAGGCCAGGGCCGTGTGGCCGCGCGTCATAGGGAAGACGAAGCCCCCGCCGGCCGGCACGGCCACGTCGAGGTAGATCGGATCGGCCGCGATCTCGCGCACGGGGCCGGTGAGGCCCTCCGCCGCGCCGGCGATGACGCGGATCGTCACGCCGTCGGGCCGGGTGATCTGCGGGATGGTGTCGGCGGTGAATTCCTGGTAGCGCGGCCGGCTCATCTTCAGCCGGGCCGGCAGATTCACCCAGAGCTGGAAGCCCTCCATCCGGCCGTCCGGCGCCTGCTGCGGCATCTCCTCGTGCAGGATGCCGCCGCCGGCCGTCATCCACTGCACATCGCCGGCCCGGATGACGCCGGCGTTGCCCAGGCTGTCGCGATGCGCCACCGCGCCGGTCAGCATGTAGGTGACGGTCTCGATGCCGCGGTGCGGGTGCATGGGGAAGCCGGCCATGTAGTCGGCCGGGTTGTCGGAGCCGAAGTGGTCGAACAGCAGGAAAGGATCGGGGAAGTCCAGGCTGCGGCCGGGGAAGCTGCGCCGCAGCCGGACGCCCGCGCCCTCCAGGACGGGCTGGGGTTCGATGATCTGGCGCACAGGGCGTGAGGTCATGGTCAATATCTCCCTGATTGTCAGTCGCGGTCAGGTTCGCGGCCGGCAGTGATCCAATGATACCCCATCTGCGCGCACTGCGCCAGTCGGCTGCGGTCATGTGCGGCGCGCGTCCGTCACCTCGATCATCGTTTCATTGCGGCGGTTGCCGATGAAGGACATGCCGCCGCCGGCGTTGCCCAGGCCGGCCGTGCCGTCCAGGCTGACGCCGATGTGGTTCCCGTAGACGCCGTTCAGGCCGGAGGTTGAATCGAGCTCGATGCCCTACCCTTCGTTGCCGGAGATCACGTTGCACAGGCTGCTGGCCGCGCCGCCGATGGTGTTGTTGGCCGAATCGCAGGGGGCCACCCGCAAGCTGGGCACCTTCAACAAGCGTCTCAAGGCCGCTTGGGGCACCGCCTACCTGCTCAAGGTCCTGACAACCCTGTTTCAATAAGACGCGATTGCCCTAGAACTAACCTGAAAAATAGCCCCGTCAAACGTGCCGGGCACTTGTGAAGTGCCCGACGCATACGGGCCTGTCACGGCTGTGACCTGCGCAGCACCGGCGGCAGATCGGTCTAGTTGAAGTAGCGCCCGCTCAGCGTACAACCGTCGGCAGATAGATATGAGCGGGAAGGCTGGACGTCATCATCAGCAACTGCGCCTGTTCCACGGCTGCCATCTGCTGGTTGAAGGCGGCGGGGCTCAGCACGCGGGCGGTGAAGGTGGAACTGTAATCGCGGTCCAGAAAATCCCGATAGGTGAACTGGACCGTGTGGGTGCCGGCGCCGGCGAAGGTGATGTTCAGCGTGTCGCCGGTGCTCTTGACCACCCCATCCACTTTCCATTGGAAGTTCTTGAGCGCAAACGCGGTGGCGCCCTGCTGGGTCAGGGTGGAACGCAGGACCAGCGGTTCGCCCACCTTCACCACCGTCTTGCCCGTGAACTCGGCCACCCGCACGTCCTCCGGGTACATGATGTGCAGAGCCAGCCGGTCCCAGGCCGACAGGCCGGTGTGGTCGTAGTTGCCGTTGATGCCGCAGGAAGCGAACTTGTAGTGCATCACGGAGTTGCGGTCGTACGGGGTCATCAGCCCGGCAGTGCCGCCTCCGCCGTAGCCTGGCTCCGTGCAGCCGGCGTTGGCGTCGGGCCGCTGGTGCTCGTGGCTCAGGCCCAGGGCGTGGCCGAACTCGTGCAACGTGTGGTTCCGGTAGGGCGTCGCGTTCCAGGGGTCGTCCCCCAGCTTCAGGTTGTACAGGCAGGCCCGGTGGTTGGGGTCGTTCAGGTTCCAGGGTCCACTGGACCAGCTCCCCCAGCCGGCGTTGTCGCCAACGTCGGCCCAGTTGCTCCAGGCACTGCCGTCCCATTCGCGATACCAGAGGCTGGTGTTGCCACCCTGCGCAAACACGTCTAGCCGGTTGACCATCCGTGCTACCACGGCGGGGCCGGAGGCCAGGCTGCCCCCCAGGTTCTCCCAGCCGCTCCAGGTGGCGCCACCGTCGGTGGACCACCGATGGCGCAGGGTGTTGTCGCTCCAGCGCACGAAGACATCCAGGCGATTGGTGCCCCAGGAGGCCGCATCCGGGTCCGCCGTCAACGTGCCGTCCAGGCTCTGCCAGGCGTCCCAACTGCTGCCGTTCCAGCGCCTCATCCATAGCCCGTTGTCCTGCCCCCGGACGAACACCGCCAGGCGGTTGACGTCCCAGGCGGCCGCGCCAGGCCCGGAGGTCAGGGTGCCGCCCAGGTCCTCCCAGCCGCTCCAGTTGGTGCCGCCGTCGGTGGACCACTTGTGGCGCAGGTTGTCGGTGCCCCGTACGAAGACGGCCAGTCGGTTATTGGCCCAGGAAGCCACGCCCGGCCCTGAAGTCAGGCTGCCGCCCAGCTTTTCGTTGACGCTCCAACGCCAGGTGCTGCCATCCAGATAGCCCCACTTATGCCGCAGGGTGTTGTCCCAGCCCCGCCAGAAGACGTCCAGCCTGCTCGAAGACCAGGAGGCCACGTCAGGGGCCGAGGTCATGCTGTCGTTCTCGCAGCCGTTGCCCGGCACCGGCGCTGTGGCGTCCACATCGGTGTTGGGAATGACCACCCGGATGTCACCGGCGTAGTAGGCGTAGCCGTTACCCTGCTGGGTTGGCGGCGTACATTGCAAGGAGGCGATGTTCTGCTGCGCGGCGCTGGACAGGCGCGTGCCCGCCAACGTATAGAAGCGGATGTTGGCCGCCGCCTCGAAGTCCTGGATATAGGTCACAATCTGTCGCACCCGGTCGGGGCGGGCGCTGACGGCATTGCCCACGAAGCACACCGTGATGTCGCGATTGCGCACGCCCAGCGCCAGGGGTTGACCGTTGGCAGCCGCCCAATACACCGCCGCCTGGGCCGCGAGTGGACCGAGGGCGACCTGCCCCACCAGCCAGCCCGCCAGCAAGGCCAGCAACATGAGCGGCAGCTTGCCCGCCGCCCTCCTGGCCTCCATTCCGCCCCCCGCTCCCCCCAATTTGAAGGGTCAGGGGGACGGGAAGGCCACTTTTGACCGAGCTGTTCATGGCGCACCTCAGTGAAGCTCAACTGCCTGGATGGGGCGGCAATCGGTGGCCAGGCAACCGTAGGACGTCCCACTGGTGTCCGCCGGATCATACAGGATGCTCAGGGTATGGCCAGCAACCTGGGCGGACGTGAGCAGGCTGAGATAGCGGGCAGCAGCCGCCGCGTTGGTCGTCGGGTAAGCGAAGTAGCGGATGTTGCTGTAGGATTCGTTACAACGCACGTGGATGCGATTCGAGAAGGCGGCGACGTTGTTCGGCGTGCAGGTCACCCAGGTCGAGGCATCCGGTGCCGCCAGGTCGGTGGGGTTGCTATCCGGGGCCTGGAGGGCCGGGGCAGGGGCGGTCGTTTGCGACGTGCCCGCGACCGCCCGATCTGCCTGGCCCAGCCACGCGACACCGAAACCGAGCAGGAACAGCACACCGACGATGACGATCATGCGGAGCGTTTTTGAGTGGAACATAGTGAACACCTCCTTTGATAGGGTGCGGTTGACAAGTGAGCAACCGAAGTGCCGGCAGTCGCAAAGTCGAGCCATCATAGACAATCCTATCTAAACCGTGGTTGCCTGACGGCTTATGCGTCATCCTGTCGTTTAGGTCTGGTCGCGGCCAACTGCCCTCTGCAAAGCCACCAATTGTTCCCCGAACCTGCGCGTGCGGCCCTCCTCGAAGGAGACGCCGTGGGTGCGCTGGTAGAAGTTGCCGTGCTCGTCCCCGCGGGCAGCTCGTCGAAGGTGACGACGGTGGGCGCGGGGATCTGGCCGGGGCCGGCCAGCGCGACGCAGGCGGCCGGGGCCAGGGGTTGGTCAGGGGCCTGGGCGTACCCGACCGGCGTGGCCAGGGCGGACAGGCTTGCCGTCAGGGCGGCGATCGCCGACACGCCCAGCAGCAGAAGGATCAGGATCCGTACTTTGTCCATCGGAGCGATCTCCATGGTGAATTCTTCAAGAACGGGATGTGTTCCGGAAAGCGCTCATGTCATGTCGCCGGCGATCCGATCAGAGACGAAAGCGAGACCAATATATCACAAAAAGCGTTTCAAAATCGTTTCAGATGGCCCTGCCCGAAAACAACGCTGCAAATCTAAAAAACACTTCATCTGCCCGCATGGCCTGCGCGTCGCTTTTCGGGGCCAGGGGTGCCTCAAGCCGATCCCACAAGTGAGACCTAAGTCGTGGGCAAGCGTATCGCAAAGTGGTAAAATACGTCGTAGAGGATAAAGCCCCTTCACCGATCGGGGGAGCGTGTGACATCGGGGTTGCGCGTCCAACTGTTGGGCGAATTCTGCCTGACCTACGATGGCGTCCCCGTGACCGCCGTCCATTCCCCGCGGCTGCGCGCCTTGCTGGCCTATCTGATCCTCCATCGGGGCGTGCCGCAGCCGCGGCAACATCTCGCCTTCCTGCTGGGCCCGACTCGACCGAAGACCAGGCCCGCACCAATCTGCGCAACCTCGTGCATCTCCTGCGCCAGGCCCTTCCCCACGCCGACTGTTGCCTGCACTGCGAGCATCAGGCCCTGTTCTGGGAGCCGCATGTCCCGTACAGCCTGGACGTTGCAGAGTTCGAAGCTGCGCTTCAGGCCGGCGCGCTGCGCGAGGCGGTTGCGCTCTACCGCGGCGACCTGCTGCCCGAATGCTACGCCGATTGGATCGTGCCCGAACGCGAACGGCTGCGCTGCCTCTACATCTCCGCGTTGGATCGTCTGACGCAGCAAGCGGAGGAAGCGCGCGATTATCGGGCCGCGCTGGAATACGCGCAACGGCTGGCGCGAGAGGAGCCGTTGAACGAAGTGCACTGCCGCAGCCTGATGCGCCTGCAGCTGCTCATCGGCGACCGCGCGGGCGCGCTGCGCGCTTACCACGCCTGCGCGGCCGTCCTGCGCCGCGAGCTGGGCGTTGAGCCGGCGCCGGCCACCCAACAGTTGTACGCGCAAGCGCTGCGCGGCGGCCGGCCGCCGGCCACGGCGTTGGCGCCGGCCGGCCCGGACCTGCCGCTGATCGGCCGCGGGCAGGAGTGGGCGCAACTCCTGGCGCTCTGGCAATCCGCAGCCGGCGGCCGCCCCCAGCTCGTCCTCATTACCGGCGATGTGGGCATCGGCAAGACGCGGCTGGCCGAGGAGCTGTTGACCTGGGCCGATCGTCAGGGCTACCCGGCTGCGCACGCCGCCTGTTATGCCGCCGAGGGCAACCTGCCTTACGCGCCGATCGTCGCCTGGCTGCGCAGCCGGCCGCTGCCGCCACTGCCCGGCCCCTGGCGCCGCGAACTGGCCCGCCCGTTGCCCGATGTCGGCCCGGGCCCGGTCGAGACGGACGCGCCCTGGGAACGCTACCGGCTCTTCGAGGCGCTGGCGCACGCGGTGCTGGCCTGGGGCCGCGGGCTCGCGGCCGATCCGCGGCCGATCCTGTTGGTGCTCGATGATCTGCCATGGTGCGACCGCGACACCCTGGACTGGCTCCACTTCCTGCTGCGCTTCGACCCGCGTGGCCGGCTGCTGATCGTCGCCACGGCCCGTTCCGAGGACCTGAGCGCCGATCAACCGTCGGCGCAGCTGCTGCACAGCCTGCGCCGCCGCGGCCTGGTGACGGAGATCGAGCTGGCCGGGCTGAGCAGCGCTGAGACGATGGCGCTGGCAAGCCAGGTCGCCAGCCGGTCGCTGCCGCCGGACCTGGCCGGGCCGCTCTACCAGGGCTCCGAAGGCAACCCGCTCTTCGTGGTGGAGATGGTGCGGGCGGGGCTGGAGCGTTCAGGGACGTGGGACGCCGCGCACGGCGCGGCTGCGCCGGCGGCCGGCCTGCCGCTGCCGCCCAAGCTCCAACAGGTGCTCCAGGCGCGGCTGGGCCAGCTCTCGGCCGACGCGCTGGCCCTGGCTGAGCTGATCGCGGTCGCGGGCCGGCCGTGTCGCTACGAGCTCCTGGCGCGCGCCCATGATGGCGATGAGGCGAGCCTGGTGCAGGCGCTGGACGAGCTGTGGCGTCGCCGCATCCTGCGCGAGACGGGGGAAGACAGCTACGAATTCACCCACCCCCGGCTGCGCGAGGTCTGCTGCGAAGGCATGAGCGCCGCGCGACGCCGGCTGGCCCAGCGTCGCATGGCCCAGGCCGAGGGCGCCAACCGTCGGAAAGCCGCCATCCTCCACCTCCCTATCAGCGGCGCGGCCGGCCGACTCCACCCGGCTACAGATAGCGCGCGATTGCCATGAAGGCCATTGGCGGCGCCGATGGCGTCGTTGGCCGCCTGCCCGGAGCATTTGTGCTCGCCTTATGTCTTCATTTGTGCTATGCTCGCCTCATTATAATAGTCACCAATCGTTTGGAGATCGTTTACTGGCGCATGAAATGGTCACGAGTTTAGAAATTCGTCTGTTCGGTGGCTTGCACATCACGGAGGGGATTGGCGGTGTTCTTGCACCTGTGTTATACTTGTCCCATGATCGTCGTCCTCGTCGAGCCGATCGCCGGCCGGCGCGGGAAATGAGGCCAAATCAAGGAGTCAACCGTGAACGGTGTGAGAGTATTGGTGGGCACGCGCAAAGGCGCATTCATCTTGACCGCCGATGCCCGGCGGAGGGAGTGGGACATCAGCGGCCCGCATTTTGCCGGCTGGGAGATTTACCATCTCAAGGGTTCCCCCGTGAACCCCGATCGGCTCTATGCTTCGCAATCGAGCGGCTGGTTCGGCCAGTTGATCCAGCGTTCCGACGACGGCGGCCGCACCTGGACGCCGGTCGGCAACACCTTCGCCTACGAAGGGGAGACCGGCACGCACCAATGGTTCGACGGCACCCAGCGGCCATGGGAATTCAAGCGCGTCTGGCGCCTGGAGCCGTCGCCGATCGAGGCGGACACGGTCTACGCGGGGGTGGAGGACGCGGCCCTGTTCCGCTCGCGCGATGGCGGGCAATCGTGGCAAGAGCTGCCCGGCCTGCGGGCGGTCAAAGGGCATCTGTGGCAGCCGGGCGCCGGCGGGATGGGCCTGCACACCATCCTCCTCGACCGGGACAATCCCGACCGCATCTTCGTCGCCATCTCGGCCGCCGGCGCGTTCCGCACCGATGACGGCGGCCAGACCTGGCGGCCGATCACCCGTGGCCTGAAGATGGCCTTCGAGCTCCCGGATCCGGAGGCCGAAGTCGGCCACTGCATCCACAGCATGGCGCGCCACCCGGCGCGGCCGGACGTGCTCTTCATGCAGAAGCATTGGGATGTGATGCGCAGCGACGACGCGGGCGAAGCGTGGTACGAGATCAGCGGCAATCTGCCCAGCGACTTCGGCTTCCCCATCGCGGTGCACGCGCACGAGCCGGAGACGGTCTACGTCGTCCCGATCAAGAGCGACTCCGAGCATTTCCCGCCGGAGGGCAAGCTGCGGGTCTATCGCAGCCGCGTCGGCGGCAACGAGTGGGAGGCGTTGACGGACGGGCTGCCGCAAAGCCATTGCTACGTCAACGTGTTGCGCAGCGCGCTGGCCGTTGACGCGCTCGATCCGTGCGGGGTCTACTTCGGCACGACCGGCGGCCAGGTGTACGCCTCGGCCGACGCGGGCGACCATTGGACCGCCATCGTGCGCGACCTGCCGGCCGTGCTCTCGGTCGAAGTGCAGACGCTGCCATAGTTTGGCTTGCGGGGACGTGTCCCCGCTTTGCGGTCGCAAGCCGCACTGCATCGCCGCAAACC
>JBBIKA010000002.1:28210-80291 GCA_037445695.1 Chloroflexota bacterium | reverse complement strand
CCCCCCCCCCCCGCCCCCCCCCCCCCCCCCCCCCCCGCCGGGGGGCCGGGGGGGGGGGGGGGTGGAGGGGGGGGGGTGGGGGGGGGGGGGGGCCCCCCCCCCGCCGCAACACCCATCCTGCACCCCCCTCTCCCCTGGCCGCAGGCCAGGGGAGAGGGGGGACAAAGGGGGGTGAGGGGATCAAAACGGATCCACCGACCGAAGAAGATAGGTGGTTCCAAGAAAAAACGGAGTTTGGGGCGGCCCGCAAAGCCGCGCGCCCCAAACTCCGCTTTCCCACGTTTCACCAGCGAAGGAGGATTCCCGAACCCGGCGCCGCTCCTCGAGGCAACCCGGCCGACCGGATCACGCGGCCCCGGTCGGCCCGCGATGACGATAGACGATCCGTCCGCGCGTCAGGTCGTACGGCGAAAGCTCCACCCGCACACGATCTCCGAGCAGAACCCGGATGTAGTACTTCCGCATCTTGCCGGAAAGATAGGCCAACACCTCGTAGCCGTTCTCCAGTTGGACGCGAAAGGTCGTGTTGGGCAACGCCTCAACGATCTTTCCCTCAAGGATCAGCTTGTCTTCTTGCTTCGCCATAACTCTCCCCTTCCAGAGTGGGGGCCATTACGTCCGGCGGCCAAAGCCCGATCCGGCAGGCACCTCAGCGAATGCCTTCCCGGCTCTCGCGACGTCGCTGCGCCTGTCGCGCTTTACGGATCGCCTTCTGCTTCTTGAGCCGGCGCAGTTCGCTGGGCGGCGTAAACCAGCGCTTCTTGCGCACGGTCGGCAGGATGCGCTCCTTCATCACCTCTTTGCGAAAACGCTTCAGCAGCGACTCCTGCGATTCTCCGGGACGCAGCACTACGGTAGCCATGGATATGTCACCTCCTTCCCCGCCCACACTCAATCCGATCACGCCTTCACTTAACAACACGAAGCCTCACCCACCGGTGAGGCCCTCGATCGTTCCTGCGCTTCCACCAGCTTGTAGCCCGCACGGGAACTGCGCTTGTGCGTCGCCGATCCCTGTCTCGGGCATGCAAAAACCGCAGATTGCTCCGTTCAGGCCATAGGTGCTCCTGTCATGGACGCGTGTACGGATTTCAGGCCAAGGGATAGTATAGCCGAAGCAGAAGTGCTTGTCAAAAAACGACGGGTCACGTTTCCGGCCTCAGGGCAGGCTCCCCGCGCAGCATCTGCCGACTGATCGCATTGTGCCGCCGCACCAGGCCGACCACGTCCAACCCCACGATCTCGCCGTCTTGCACCCGCACCTTGCCGTTGATGACGCTCAGATCCACCTTCGGCGGGGTGCAGAAGACGAGCGCGGCCAGCGGATCGTGCAGCGCGCCGGCGAAGTCGAGCCGCTCCTGCCGATAGCCGATGAAGTCGGCGGCCATGCCGGGAGCCAGGCTGCCGATGTCGTCCCGGCCGAGCACGGCCGCGCCGCCGAGCGTCGCGAGCTCCAGCGCCTCCTGCGCGCCGAGCGCGGCCGGATTGAGATCGCGCACCCGCTGCACCAGCAGCGCCTGCCGCGCCTCGGCCAACAGGTGATTGCCGTCGTTCGAGGCCGAGCCGTCCACGCCCAGCCCCACCTTCACGCCCGCATCGCGCATGGCGCGCACAGGCGCGATCCCCGACGCCAGCCGCATGTTGGAGCTGGGACAGTGCGCCACGCCGCTGCCGGTGCGGGCGAAGAGCGCGATCTCCGCCGCGTTCAAATGCACGCAGTGGGCGTGCCACACATCCGGGCCGACCCAGCCGAGCGACTCGACGTACTCCACCGGCCGCGCGCCGAACTTCTCCAGACAAAAGCGCTCTTCGTCCAGCGTCTCGGCCAGATGCGTATGCAGGCGAACGCCGTAGCTTCGGGCCAGCGCGGCGCTCTCCCGCATCAGGTCGGCGGTGACGCTGAAGGGCGAGCAGGGCGCCAGCGCCACCTGCACCATGGCGAAGCGCTCCCGCTGATGGTACTGCTCGATCGCGCGTTGGCTGTCCTTGAGGATGAAGTCCTCTGTTTCCACGCAGCGATCGGGCGGCAGGCCGCCTCGCGAGCGGCCCAGGCTCATGCTGCCGCGCGTCGCGACGAAGCGGATCCCCAGCTCGACGGCCGCCTCGATCTCGTGCTCGATCCGGCAGCCGTTGGGGTAAATGTAGAGGTGGTCGCTGGAGGTGGTGCAGCCGGAGAGCATCAGCTCGGCCAGGCCCACCTTGGCGGAAACGTAGACCGCTTCCGGCGTCAACTGCGCCCAGATAGGATAGAGGGTCGTCAGCCAATCGAACAGCACGCTATCTTGCGCCATGCAGCGGGTGAGGGTCTGATAGAGATGGTGATGCGTGTTGATCAAGCCCGGCAAGACAATCATCCCGCGGGCATCAATGATCGTGTCGGCCGCCGCGGGCAGCTCGGCCGTGGGGCCGACCTGGACGATGGCATCATCGCGCACGAACAGCCCGCCGTCGGCGATCCGGCGCCGCTGCGCGTCCATGGTGATGAGCAGGTCAGCGTGTTTCAAGAGCAGTGTAGACATCCTTGTCTCCCTCAAGGCTGATTTGGACGCAGATACACGCAGATGAACACAGATAAGGTGGTCCATCTACGTGTATCTGCGTTCATCTGCGTCCCATCACTAACAAATCCGCGGCAACTGCTCGCCGCTGAGCATGTCCACCACCCGCAGCCCGCCGATGCGGCTGCGCAGGTAGATCCGCCGCGGATGGTCGGCCACGACCTGGCCGATGAGCGCCGCGTCGCGGCCGAGCGGATGGCTGCGCATGGCCGCCAGGACCGCCTCGCCGGCCTCGGCCGCGACGATGACCAGACACTTGCCTTCGTTCGCCACGTAGAGCGGGTCGAAGCCGAGGATCTCGCACGCGCCGCGCACCTCTTCCAGCACCGGGATGCGCGCCTCGTCTATGACCATGCCGACGCGCGCGGCGGCCGCGATCTCGTTCAGGCTGCTGGCGACGCCCCCGCGCGTGGGGTCCCGCAACACATGGACCGCCTCTCCGCCGGCCGCCAGGATCGCCGCCACCAGGCCGTTCAGCGCCACGGAGTCGCTCTCGACCGCAGTCTCGAACGTCAACCCCTCGCGCACCGACATGATGGCGATGCCGTGGCTGGCGATGGGGCCGTTGATCAGGATCAGATCGCCGGGCCGGGCGCGCTGCGGCGCGATCGCGATTCCCGGCGGAATGACGCCCACGCCCGCGGTGTTGATGAAGATGCCGTCCCCCTTGCCCCGCTCCACCACCTTCGTGTCGCCGGTGACGATGCGCACCCCCGCCGCCCGCGCGGCCGCGGCCATGGACTGCACGATCCGCCACAGCTCGTCCATCGGCAGCCCTTCTTCCAGGATGAAGCCGGCCGAAAGATAGAGCGGCTGCGCGCCGCACATCGCCAGGTCGTTTACCGTGCCGTGCACCGCCAGCGAGCCGATGTCGCCGCCGGGAAAGAAGCGCGGGGAGATGACGTAGGAATCGGTGGAAAAGGCGAGTCTTGGGTTGCGTGTTGCGTATGGCGCATGGGGTTCGGCCAGGTCGAAATCCAACACGGCGCCGTCGTGGAGGGTTGCCAATTCCGAATTAGCAAAGGCCGGCACGAACATTTGTTCGATCAGCATCTGCGACAGCTTACCACCGCCGCCATGCGCCAGGGTGATCGTCGGGTAGTCGCTGATCGGGATCGGACACTGAAGGTTGAAGCGGTCAGGGGGAAGCCGGTCGCTCATGCGGCCCTCCCGTAGCTGTAATATGCCGCGCATGCCCCCTCAGACGAGACCATCGGCGCGCCGAGGGGGTGTTCGGGGGTGCACTGGCGGCCGAAGGCGCGACACTCGTGCGGCTTCTTATGGCCCTGCAAGATCTGGCCGGCGATGCACAGGGGCGATTCCTGCGCGGTGACGCCGGCGACGTCGAAGCGCAGCTCCGCGTCGAACGCAGCATAGGCCGGCCGCAGCCGGTAGCCGCTGGCCGGGATCAGGCCGATGCCGCGCCATTGCCGATCGCTCACTTCGAACACCTCCGCGACCAGCTTCTGCGCCGGCCGGTTGCCCTCGCGGGTCACCGCGCGCGTGTACTGGTTTTCCACGCCCCAGCGTCCCTCTTCCAGCGCCTTGACCGTCATGTAGATGCCCTGGAGCAGATCGAGCGGCTCGAAGCCGGTGACCACGATCGGCACGCGATGCTTCTCGGCGATCGGCTCATATTCCCAATAGCCCATCACCGTGCAAACGTGTCCGGCGGCCAGGAAGCCCTGGATCTGATTGTCGGCTGCGCTCAAGATGGCCTCCATCGCGGGCGGCACCAGCACGTGCGAGCAGAGGATCGAGAAGTTGGTCAGGCCGAGCTGCCGCGCCTGCCAGACGGTCATCGCGTTGCCGGGCGCGGTCGTCTCGAAGCCGACGGCGAAGAAGACCACCTGCCGCTCGGGATGTTTTTGCGCCAGCTTGAGCGCGTCCAGCGGCGAATAGACCATGCGCACGTCGCCGCCCTGCGCCTTCACGCTCAGCAGGTCGGCGTCCGAGCCGGGCACGCGCAGCATATCGCCGAACGAGGTGAAGATCACCTCGGGCCGCCGCGCAATGGCAATGGCCCGATCAATCAGCTCCAGCGGGGTGACGCAGACCGGGCACCCCGGGCCGTGCACCAGCGTGATCTGCGGCGGCAACAGCCGGTCAATGCCGGACTTGATGAGCGTGTGCGTCTGCCCGCCGCAGATCTCCATGATCGTCCACGGCCGCGTCGTGATCCGCTCGATGGCGGCCAGGAACTTGCGGGCATCGGCCTCGTTGCGATATTCATCTACGAACCGCATGGCTTCTGCCCGCCTTTCCGAGCGACGTCAGACATTTCACGCTTCACCCGTCACGCCCTCCAACTCCCCCATTTCCTTCAACAGCTCAAACACCTCCAGCGCTTCCGCCTCGTCCAGCTTGTTCAGGGCAAAACCGGCGTGAACGATGACATAATCGCCCACCTGCGCTTCGGGCACGTAGGCCAGGCACACCTCTTTCGCCACGCCGCCGAAGCTCACCTTGCCCATGGTCATGCCCAGGGGGTTGGGTTCAATGCTGAGGATTTTGCCGGGAACGCCGAGACACATGTTGCCTCCGGGGTATGGGATTTGGGATTAGGGATTGGGCAGGTGGGCGGCGGCGACGGCCACCTGGCCCAAGCTGATGCCACCGTCGTTGGGCGGCACCTGGCGATGCAACAGCACGGCGAATCCGGCGCGCCGCAGCCGGTCGGTTGCGCGCTCGGTGAGCAGGCGGTTTTGGAAACAGCCGCCGGTCAAGGCAACCTGCTCCACGCCGACCTGGCCGGCAACCGCGACGATGGCCTCGATCAACGCGTTATGAAAGCGCGCCGCTATGATACCCTGAGAGACGCCATGTCGCAAGTCGGCCAGCGCGCCGGCCACCAATGGCTTCCAATCGAGGAGCAGCGGGAAACGCGAGGCATGAGACGTGACGCTTGACGTTTCACGCCTCTCCTCCACCCACCGCAACGCCATCTCATATGCCCCCGTCTCGCGGTCATCGGCCGCGAACTCCAGCGCCATCGCCGCCTGCCCCTCGAAGCTGACCTGCTGGTGCAGGCCGATCAACGCGGCGATGCCGTCGAAGAGCCGGCCGGCGCTCGTGGTGCGCGGCGCATTCACCCCGCGGGCGAGCATCTGCGCCAGCAGCTTGCGTTCGGCCGGCCGCAGATCGCGGATCGGGGCCAGGTCGTCCATCTCCAGCGCGGCGTCGCCGAACAGCTCCCACAGCAACGCCAGCGCGACGCGCCGCGGCTCCTTGATGGCCGCGTCGCCGCCGGGCAGGCGGAACGGCCGCAGATGCGCCACGCGCTCGTAGCCGGCCGCGTCCCCCAGCAGGAACTCGCCGCCCCAGATCGTCCCGTCCGTCCCGTAGCCGGTGCCGTCCCAGGTCACGCCCAGCGCCGGTCCCGCCGCCTGATTCTCGGCCAGGCACGCGGCGAGATGCGCATGATGGTGCTGTACCGCAATCAGCCGCTTATTGTCCGTTCGGCCTGTTTCTCCCTGTCCCTGCGCCCACTTCGTCGAAAGGTAATCGGGGTGCAGATCGTGGGCGATGGCGACCGGCTGCGCCTCGTACAGGCGCAGAAAGTCGGCGATCACCCGCTCGAACGCGGCCATCGCCTCGGCCGTCTCCAGGTCGCCGATGTGTTGGCTGATGAAGACCTGCCGGCCCACGCTCAGCGCGACTGTGTTTTTCAGGTGCGCGCCGACGGCCAGGATGGTGGGGACTTCCTGCGGCAGGGTGATGGGCAGGGGCGCGTAGCCGCGCGCGCGACGCAGCAGCCGCGGCGCGCCGGCCACGATCCACGCCACGCTGTCGTCCACATGGCGGGCAATCGGCCGGTCGTGGACGAGAAAGGCATCGGCGATGTGCCCCAGCCGCGCCAGTGCCTCGGTCTCATCGGTGCAGATCGGCTCGTCCGCCAGGTTGCCGCTGGTCGCGACGACCGGGAAGTCCAGCTCGCGCAGCAACAGATGGTGCAGCGGCGTATAGGGCAACATCACGCCCAGGTTGGGGTTGTCGGGCGCCACTTCATCGGCGATGGGCGACCGGCGCTCGGCGATCTTCGGCAGCAGGACGATGGGCGCCTCGGGCGAAGTCAGCAGCGCCTCGGCCGCGGGCGAGACGGCGCAAAACTGACGCACCTGGGCCAGGTCGCGCGCCATCAGGGCGAACGGCTTGGCGCGGCGAGGCTTGCTCGCGCGCAGCCGGCGGATCGCGGCGCCGTTGCGGGCGTCCACCATCAGATGGAAGCCGCCCAGCCCCTTCACCGCCACGATCTGCCCGCCGCGCAGGGCTTCGGCCGCGGCCCGCAGCGCCTCGGCATCCCGGGGGACAACCCCGGCCGTTCGGCGCTCGCCGTCCACGGTCCGGCCGCCGACACCTGCCGCAGCATCCACCGCCTCGCGGCTCTCGTCCACCGCCCACAGCGCCAGGCGCGGGCCGCAAACACCGCACGCGTTCGGCTGGGCGTGAAAGCGCCGGTCGAGCGGATCCTCATATTCGCGGCGGCAGGCAGGGCAGAGGACGAACCGGCGCATGGTGGTATTCGGCCGGTCATAGGGCAGCGCCTCGATGATCGTGAAGCGCGGGCCGCAGTTCGTGCAATTGGTGAAAGGATAGCGATAGCGCCGGTCGGCCGGATCGAACAGCTCGGCCAGGCAATCGGGACAGGTGGCGATGTCGGGCAATACCAACGCGGTCTTCGCGCCGGCATGGTCGCTGTGGCGGATCTCGAAGCGGGCGAAGCCGGCCGGCGCCAGCCAGGCCGTCGCGATCGTTTGAATGATGGCGCGCGGGGGCGCCTCGGCCGGCAGCCGCGCGACGAACTCGCGCACGGCCGGCTCTGGCCCCTCCACCTCGACAAACACGCCCTGGGTGTCGTTGATGACCCAACCGGTCAGTCCCAGGCCGGTCGCCAGGCGATAGACAAACGGCCGAAAGCCCACGCCCTGCACCGCGCCGTGAATTTCAACGCGCAGCCGACGCGTTTCCTCCCCGTCCACGGACGCACCTTCCCACCGTGCTCTACGACGGCTCTCCGCGGCGGCCGGAGAATTCGGCCATGAGCCATGCCAACCACGCCTCCAGCCCTTCGCCCGTCCGGCACGACACCACGAACACCGGCGCCCTCTCGTTTACCATGGCCACCCCGCGGCGAAAATAATCCACATCGAAATCGAAGACCGCCGCCACATCGGCCTTGTTGAGCACCACGGCGTCGGCCACGGCGAACATGCCGGGGTACTTATACGGTTTGTCGTGCCCTTCCGGCGTGCTGGCGACGACGACCGCCCGATCGGCGCCCAGGTCGAACTCGGCCGGGCAAACCAGGTTGCCGACATTTTCGATGAAGAGCAGATCAATCTCGGCCAGCGGCAGTTCGGCCAGGGCCGTGCGCACCATCGGCGCATCCAGGTGGCAATTGCCACCGGTGTTGATCTGAACGACCGGGATGCCGTGTTCGGCCACCTTCTCGGCGTCAATGCGCGAAGCCAGGTCCCCCTCGATGACTCCGGGCCGTATCTCCGCCGGCAGCCGCGCCGCGGTCGCCAGGATCAGGCTCGTCTTGCCCGCGCCCGGCGACGACATCAGGTTGAGGACAAAGGCCTGCGCGGCCCGAAACGTCGCGCGGTTCTCCTGCGCCACTTGATCGTTGGCGCTCAGGATGTGGCGTATCACCGGTATCTTCATGTCGCTTCCTCGATCTCGATGCTCTCGACCCGCAGCTCGCGGCCGCCGACGACGCGCAACCTGGCGCTGCCACACACGGGGCAGAACGGCAGCAGGGGCGGCCGGCCGGCGAACGACCCGTGGCATTCCAGGCAGGTCATGTTCGCCGGCTCGCGCTGAAAGCGGAGCACGGCCCCGGCCGCCGGCGTGTCGCGGCTCAAGATGTCGAAATAGAACTGGATGGACTCGTCTACCATCCCGCTCAGTTCGCCGATGACCAGGTCAACCGTCCGGACCCGCCGCGCGCCGGCGCGCGCGGCCGCCTCGAGCACGACCTTCAGGATCCCTTCGGTGACGGCCAACTCATGCATGCTGGCGGACCACCATCACGGCGCGGAGCTTTCGCGCGGCTCCACGTGGATCACCACGCGTCCGAGATTGGGCAGCCGACTGCGCAGGAACCCCTCCACCTGCTCGGTCAGGAGATGGGCATCGCCGATCGAGGCGGTCGGATCCACGGTGCAGTGAAACGTGAGCGACAGCTCCCCGCGGTCGTGGCGCAAGGTGATCTCGTGCGGATGACAATCAATGCCGCTCTGGGCCCGCAGGTCCTTGAGGAGCCGGCGCACCTCGGCCTCGTCGGCTGTGGTCGCCTCGCGGCGGCTGCTTTCTTCGCCGACCGGTTCGAGATGGGTGACGATCTGATCGAGCGCAGGAATCGCCCGGCGCAGCTCTTCTTCGAAGGCGGTCGCCTGCGCGTGCGCCTGTTCCACGGTCAACGCTTCGTCCACCTCCAGGTGCAGTTCGAGCAGGTGGCCGCTCGGGCCCATGTTGTAGATGCGCATGCCGTGTGCGGCCAGGTGGTGACGGCCGGCCAACAGCCGAACCGTCTCCAACAGCCCCTCCTGATCCACCTTGATCGGCTCCACGTGCACCACGACGTCCGCGTTCGGCAACACAGAATGGACCGCGGTCTCCACCTGCGAGGCGATTTCGTGCGTCTGCTCGAAGGCCACGTTGCGGTTGACCGACACCTGCACATCGGCGAAGGCTTCCGGGCCGCTGCGGCGCACGCGCACGCGCTGGGCCTCCACCACGCCCGGCACGCCCTTGACGACATGGGCCACTTCGTCCACCAGCGTGGCCGAAACGCCGTCCAACAGAGCCGTCACCGTGCGCCGGCCGAGCTGCATGCTCACCCAGACCACGATCCCGGCGACCGCCAGCGCGGCCACGGCATCGGCTTTGGCCAGCCAGGGCATCTGTAAGCGGCCGCTGAGAAACACAAACCCCAGGCCGACGATGACCACCGACGATGACCAGATGTCGGTCGAGAAGTGCAGGGCATCTGCCTCCAGCGCCTGGCTATCGTACTTCTTCGCCACCCGATAGAGCAAGCGCGAACGACTGATATCTACGACGATAGAAGTGCCCATGATCAGGAAGGCCCACAGGCTCGCTTCGACCTCGACATGCTTGAACAGCAGGCGTTGCAAAGCCTCGTAGATGATCCAGGCGCAGGTGGCCAGCAAGAGCAAGGTTTCGAAGAGCGCGGAGAGGTTTTCGACCTTGCCGTGGCCATAGGGGTGCTCGCGATCGGCGGGCCGGCCCGAAACCCGCACCGCCAGGAACGTCACCAGCGCGGCCACCAGATCGAGCCCTGAATGGGCCGCTTCGGCCAGGATGCCCAAACTGCCGGTCAAGAGGCCCACCGCGAGCTTCATGCCCGTCAGAAAGATGGCCGCTGCCACCGAGCTCAGCGCAGCTCGCTGTTTTTCGCGTTCGACTCCATATGATTGAGCGATTTGTACCAACATAGTCTGCCTCAGGCCCAATTATACGACGATCGGCCCAAAAGAAATATGCTTTGGATCATGCCTGCCCGCCGAAGGCCGGTCGTCCGCGCGCAGACACACCGGCTCCTGCCCGGCGCCGGATATGGGGCAAACGTCCTTCGGCGACAGCCGCGGCCTCAGTTGGGCACGAGCTTGCCGGCCACCAGACTGGCGTAAAAGCTGCGCACGCCCGCCTCGACGAAGTCCACGGTGACCCTGGTTTCAGCGCCCTCCGTCGCCACTTCGATCACGCGGCCGGGGCCGAAACGCTCGTGAGACACCTCCATGCCGACCTCGAAGCGAGGAAGCGCACGCGTTGACGGTCGGGCCGGGGCTTGGGCAGCCAGGTTCGCCTGGCGGTCCCACCACATCTCGGCGTAGAGGTTCAGCTTTTCGGCCGCGGTGAGCCGGGTCGTGAACTCGCCCGCCCGGCGACGGGCCTGCGACAAGAGGGGCATCAGCTTTTGTTTTTCTGCGTGCGGCACCGCGCTGTTCAGCGCCAGTTGCGAGGCCGCCCGCGCCAAGGCCATCTCGATCTGGCGCAGGGCCGTGCGCGGCTCGCCATCGGGATCAATGCTGATCAAGATCACGCCGTGCTCGCGACACACGGCTGCGCGCGCCTGTTCGCGCGCGGCTTCGGCCAGCACCTCGGCGTCGCTCTTGCGTTGCTTGCGCGTCGCCCCCTCCAGGCCGACGAAACGTACCGCCACGCCGATCTGAGGATAGAAGCAATCCAGCTTCAGTCGCCGATTCGTCTCCGGGTTGACCAGCCAGTCGGGGGTTAAGCCGTACTCGGTGACGAAGCCATCGAAGATGCGGGCCAGGATCTCCCGCCAACCGTTCACGAAATTCGCTTGCATAGGATGGCAATGATATCACCGGGTCGGATGGGTGTCAAACAAAGGATGACAAGTTGGTGAAGAAACGCGATCGGCGGTATAATCCGTCCACTATGGTTGACATCGCTTTTGCGCCGCTTGAGATCGCCTGGGACGCCTTCGTCGCCGGACATCCGGCCGGCCACATCCTGCAAACGTGCCGGTGGGCCAGGCTGAAATCCACATTCGGTTGGACCGCGTTGCTCGTGCCGTTGCGGGCCGGCCCGGCCCTAAGCGAGCCATTGCTCGGCGGGAGCAGCGTGCTCTTGCGGCGGCTGCCGTGGGGCGGCACGCTGGCCTACGTGCCGCGCGGGCCGGTGGTGGATTGGAGCCGCCCCGATCACGTGAGTGCCCTCTTCGTTGTGTTGCGCGAAACCTGTCTGAAACGACGCATCGGCATCCTCAAGATCGAACCGGAGCTGCCCGACACGCCCGAAGTCGCCGCGCTGCTGGCCGCGGCCGGCTTTCGCCGCAGCCCGCAGCGCATCCAGCCGCTCAGCACCATCCATGTGGACCTGACCGGCGACGAGGAAGCGATCCTGGCGCGCATGAAACCCAAATGGCGCTACAACATCCGCCTGGCCGAGCGCAAAGGCGTGACGGTGCGCCGGGGCACGCCGGCCGATCTGCCGGCCATTCAGAAGCTGATGGATGTCACCGCCGCGCGCGATCGCTTCGGCGTGCACAACCTGGCCTATCATACCGCCGCCACCGAACTGTTCGGGCCGCCGGGCATGATGGTCTGGTTCATCGCCGAACACGCGGGCCGGATGCTCGCGGCCATCGCCGTCTTCGCCCTGGGTCGAATGGCCTGGTACATGTGGGGCGCATCGGCCGATGAGGATCGCAACCTGATGCCGAATCACGCGCTACAATGGGCCGCTATGCGCTGGGCCCGCGATCGCGGTTGCACCCGCTACGACCTGTGGGGCATCCCGGACGAGGTCGGGGCCGATCCGGCCGCCTATGCCGATCCGGCCGGCTGGGGCGAGGGCGGGCTCTGGGGTGTCTATCGCTTCAAGCAGGGCTTCGGCGGCCAGGTGGTGCGCTATACGGGCGCCTGGGATATGCCGCTGTCGCAAATCGAGTATACGGCTTACCGGCTGGCGGTGCGGCTGAAGGGACGGCCGGGAAACGGATAGGCGGATGAGGCCACAGGTAGAAGGGATGTGGGAAGTTGTAGAGGTGAGGGAGCCGCGGGAGTGGGATGCCGCGCTGCTGGCCCTTGGCCGGCCGCACATCTTACAGAGCTGGGCCTGGGGCGCGCTCAAGGCGCAGACCGGCTGGCGGGCCACGCGGCTTTTATGGCGGGAGGCCAATGCCGTGCCGCGGGCGGCGGCCGCGTTGCTCGTGCGCCGGCCATTGGCCGGGTTGCCCGTTGCGGTCGCTTATGTCCCCAAGGGCCCCCTGCTCGACTGGTCGAACGCGGCTTTGGTCGAGGCGGTGCTCGGCCGGCTCGAAGCCGCGGCCCGGCGCGCCGGCGCCATCTTCATCAAGATTGACCCCGACGTGCGGACCGATGACCAGACGGGGACGAGAGTCATGGCCGCGTTGCGCCGGCGCGGCTGGCATCCTTCGGCCGAACAGATCCAATACCGCCACACGCTGATCACCGACCTGACGCCCGCCGAGGACGCGCTCCTGGCCGCCATGAAGCCTAAATGGCGCTACAACATTCGCCTGGCCGAACGCCGCGGGGTGACGATACGCCAGGGGCGCGCAGCCGACCTGCCGACCTTCTACGCCATGTATGTCGAGACCGGCGCCCGCGATGGCTTCCTGGTGCGGCCTTACGGATATTACCGTACCATCTGGGAACGCTTTCTAAACGAGGGCCTGGGCCACCTGCTGCTGGCCGAAGTAGAGGGCCGACCGATCGCGGGCCTCTTCCTCTTCCGCTTCGGGCCGACCGCCTGGTACTTCTACGGCGCGTCTACCGGCCAGAGCCGCGAGCTGATGCCCAATCACGCCCTCCAATGGGCCGCGCTGCGCTGGGCCAAGGCGGCCGGCTGCACCTGGTACGACTGGTGGGGCGCGCCCGATGTGCTGGACGAGCGCGATCCGCTGTGGGGAGTGTATCGCTTCAAACAAGGATTCGGCGGAGCATTCACGCCGTGGATCGGCGCCTGGGATTACCCCGTCCATCGCCTGGCCTGCTGGGCGTACACCGTGCTAATGCCTCGCCTCCTGGCCGCCATGCGCCGTCGCCACCACCCATCCCCCATCCCCAATCCCTAATCCCTACCCACCACCAACCCGACCCAATCGCCGTCCACCAGGCGTTGCACCACGCTGAGCCCGTGTTCGGCCAGCGCCGCGCGCACATCGCCTTCCCGCTCCGTAATGATGCCCGCCAGGATCAGCCGGCCGACCGGCGCCAGATAGGTGTGGATGCCCGCGTCGAGCAACGTCACGATCACGTGCGGGAGGATGTTGATCACGATCACATCCCACGTCGGCCGCGGACGATCGGCCGGCCGCCAGAACGCGCTTTCATCGGGGCCGGCGCTGACGAAGACATGCAGCGATGTCGGCCGATCGTTGAGAGCGAAGTTCTCCTCGGTGGCGCGCACCGCAATGGGATCAATATCGAAGGCATCCACATGGCTCGCACCCAGCCGGGCGGCCGCGATGCTGAGGATGCCGGAGCCGCAGCCGGCGTCGAGCACCCGCAGGCCCGGCCGCACCGTCTCCTCCAGCGCGCGCAGGCACAACTGCGTGCTCGGATGTAGCCCCGTGCCGAACGCCAATCCCGGATCGAGGTAGATCGGCAGATCGCCTGGGCCGGGCCGTACCCGCTCGCGTTCCCACGCCGGAATGACCAGCAGCCGCCGGCCGATGCGCAACGGATGATAGCCGGCCTTCCAGGCATTTGCCCAGTCGGTCTCGGCCAGGCGCCGCACGCGCGGCTCGCCGAGCGGATAGAGCCGCCCTAAATGCCACAGGCCTTCCTCGATCTCCCGTTGGAGGTCGGCGGCCTGGGGATCATCGGCCGGCAGGTAAGTCTTGACGGTGATCACCGGCCGATGGTCCTCGCCGACCGGGTCGAAGCCGGCGATCTCGGTCACTGCGCCGCCCTGGCCGTCGGGCCGGCTGTTCAGGCGGTTGAACAGCTCGCTCACCGCCTCGGCCGCTTCGCCGTCGGCCTGTACACTGATCTCGATCCAATCCACGTGCGCCCTGGCCTCCATCTCAACCGAATGCATTGCCGACCGCGTCCAGGAACTTCTCGAAGATGCTGCGGGTGTCCTTTTGCAGACAATCCAAACCCAACGTATCGCCCAGCTCCTGCAGCAGCTTGCGTTGCTTCTCGTTGAGCTTATCGGGCACCACCACGCGCACCGTGACGAGCTGATCCCCGCGGCGATTGGTGCGCAGGATCGGCACCCCTTTGCCGCGCAGGCGGAACACGGTGCCGTGTTGCGTGCCGGGCGGGATGGTCAGCTTCATCTTGCCGTCGAGGGTGGGCACTTCCGGCTCGCAGCCCAACGCTGCCTGCACGATATTGATCGGCAGCTCCAACAGGATATCGTTGTCCTGGCGCCGGAACAGCGGATGCGGCTGCACGTGCAAAAAGACGTAGAGACTGCCGGGCGGGCCCCCGCGCTCGCCGGGCTCTCCTTCGCCGCTCAGGCGAATGCGCATGCCGTCGTCTACGCCGGGCGGGATCGTCACCGAGATCTTGCGCAACACGGTCACGCGCTTCTGGCCGCGACAGTGCGAGCAAGGCGTAGTGACCACTTCCCCTTCGCCGTTGCAGCGCGGACAGGTCGTCACGCTCACGAACTGGCCCAGGATCGTCTGTTGGGCGCGACGCACCTCGCCCGTACCGTGACATTGCGGACAGCGGATCGGCTTGGTGCCGGGCTCGGCGCCACTGCCCTGACACACCGGACAACGCTCCAGCCGCGGGATCTCGATCTCCTTTTCGGCGCCGAACACCGCTTCCTGAAACGTGATCTCCAGATCGTAGCGCAGATCGTCCCCGCGCACCGGTCCGCGCGAGGTGCTGCGCATGCCGCCGAAGCCGCCGAAGAACTCCTCGAAGAGGTCGCTGAAGCCGCCCATGCCGCCGAAGCCGGTGGCCGGCCCGGCCGCGCCGAAGCCACCTTGCGCAGCCGCATGGCCGTAGCGATCATAGGCCCGGCGTTTTTCCGGATCGCTGAGCACCTCGTACGCTTCGTTGATCTCCTTGAAGCGTTCTTCGGCGTCCGGCGATTTGTTGACATCCGGGTGGTATTGCCGCGCCAGCTTGCGGTATGCGCTCTTGATCGCCGTTTCGTCGGCGTCACGCGGCACCCCCAAGACCTCATAATAATCGCGTTTGCTCATCACTTACTATCCGTTGGCTGTGAGGTATGCTCCTGCGGTTCGTCGTGATCTTCCCAACTGATGATCCACACACACAGACCCGCCAGGGCGATGGTGGCGCCGATCAGCGCGGCCCATTGTCCCGGCTTGAAGCCCACCTCGCGCGCCGAGAGGACCACCACGATCACCATCCCGACGGCCAGCAAGGCCCACGACACGAGGTTAGGATGCGCCTCCCACAGCTTGCGAATGCGCGTCATATGCAGCTCCCCATCAGGATTTCTTCTTCGCTCGATGCCAAACTGTCCAGAAAAAGCTCATACAGAAGCTCATCTACATAGCGGCCGTCTACCAACGCCTGCGCGGCGAGGCGGCCGCACGGCCTGAAGCCCAAACGCTCGTAAAAGCGCTGCGCGGCGAGATTATCGGCCCGCACGCTGACAACTAGCTTGCGAAAGCCGAGCGCACGCGCCGCCGCAAAGGTATCCCGACTCAGCGCCTGACCCACCCCGCGGCCCCGCCATCCGGCCGCCACGTAGCTGCCCAGCAGCGCCACATGATCCATAGTGCGCGTATAGCGCGTGTACGGCTCAATGATCTGAAAGCCGATCACGGCATGGCCCATCTGCGCCACCGTAAGCCGACTGCGGGCCGGCAAGCGGGCCAGGAAGGCGCGCTCCTGCGCTACGGTGCGGGCCCGCTCCAGCACGGTCAATCCGCCTTCCTGCACGATCGAATTCAACACCGTGCGGATCCCATCGGCGTCATCCAGGGTGCCGGGCCGTATGGTCGGCGGCGGCAACGGCAAGCCGCGCTGCACCCAGGCCGTCACGACCTGCAGGTGCGTCTCGGCCGGCGTGCCGCCGGTATCAATCACCAGATCGGCCTGGGCCACCATCCGGCGGACGGGCATCTGCAAGGCCAGGCGCCGACGCACCTCCGCTTCGGTCATGCCGCGGCCGGCCCGCAGGCGAGCGATCTGTTGGCGCCGCGCGCAACGCGTCACCCACACTTCGTCGCACAGCCGCCGGCCGAGCCCGGCCTCCAACAGCTTGATCGCCTCGATGACTACGACCGGCGCCTGCGCCGCGGCCACACGGCGGACGAGCTCATCGCCGACGGCCGGATGGACGATGGCCTCCAGCCGCGCCAACGCGGCCGGCTCCGCGAAGACCAGCCGGCCGAGCCGCGCGCGATCTATGCGGCCGTCGGCGGCCAGGATGTCGCGGCCGAACTCCTGCACGATGCGCTCATAAGCCGGGCCGTTGGGCGCCATCACCTCATGGGCCACCCGATCGGCGTCAATCCCCTCCGCGCCCAACGCGACCAGCCCGGCCAACACGGTGCTCTTGCCCGAGCCGATGCCGCCGGTCAGGCCGATGACACGCGGGGGCCGCCGCGTGGCCATCATGCCACCACCTCGGCCCAGGCATCCAGCAGCCGATGGAGCTCTGTCTCGGCCTCCTGATAGGCCAGGCCCAGACGCTGGATGGCGGCCACGTCGCCGGCCGTGCTTGCCGTCTCGATCTGCGCGGCCAGGCCGGCCAGATGGGCTTCGAGCGCGTGGATCTGCGTCTCCAGCGCGGCCGCCTGTTCGGCCAACTTCTCGGCCGCTTTGCGCTGCCGACGTTCGGCGCGGGCCCGCTCGCGCGCTTGCGCGGCCCGGCGCTCGGCTTCGACCTGCGCCTCGAGGGCCGGCCCGGTTTTAGCCTGGGCTTCGGCTTCGGCGGCGCGCTGACGCAGGAATTCCTCGTAGTTGCCCTTGTAAATCCGCAGCTCGTTGCCGTCTACCCGCCAGATGTGCGTGGCCAGCGCTTGCACCAGATAGCGGTCATGGCTCACGAGCAGGATCGTGCCCGGGAAACGGCCGAGCACATCTTCCAACACCTCCTGCGATGCCAGGTCCAGGTGGTTCGTCGGCTCGTCCAACAAGAGAAAATTGGCGCCCTGCAACGTCAGCCGCGCCAGCGCCACCCGGCTGCGCTGTCCGCCGCTGAGGGTGCGAATCTCGCGAAACACATCGTCGCCCGTGAAGAGAAACTGGCCCAGAAAGCTGCGCGCCTGCGTCAGCGGCAGGTTCTTGACCTCCAACACGGCCTCCAGCACGCTCTGATCGGGATCGAGGCCGGCCTGCGCCTGGGCCAGGTAGCCGATCTGCACGCTGGCGCCCAGGCGCACCTTGCCGGAGATAGGCGGCACCAGGCCCAGGATCGTCTTGAGCAGGGTCGTCTTGCCCGCGCCGTTCGGGCCGATCAGCGCCACCCGATCCCCGCGGCGGATCTCCACGTCTGGACATCGGAAGAGGGGCCGGTCGTAGCCAACGGCCAGGTCTTTGGTCGCCAGCACCAGGTCGCCCGAGCGGATCGTCGTGGTCAGGCCCAGGCGGATGCTGCGCTCCTCCTCAGGGCGTTCGACGGCCTCTGCGCGCAAAAAGCGCTCCAGCCGCGTGCGGCGGCCTTGCGCCTCCTTCGAGCGCTGTCCGGCCAGGTTGCGGCGGATGAACTCCTCGGTCTGGGCGATGAATTCCTGCTGTTCCTCCCACTCCCGACGCTGGCGCTCCCGGCGCATCTCCCGCTGAAGATGGTAGGCACTGTAGTTGCCGCGATAGGCGGCGAGCCGGCCGAAGTTGACCTCCCAGATGCGCGTGGCAACTTTGTCCAGGAAATAGCGATCGTGGGCCACGACGACCAGCGCGCCTTTCCAGTGGAGCAGCATCTCTTCGAGCCACTCGACGGCCTCCAGATCCAGGTGGTTCGTCGGTTCGTCCAGGAGGAGCAGGTCGGGCTCTTGGAGCAGCAGTTGCGCCAACAGCGCGCGCGTGCGCTCGCCGCCGCTCAGGTGCGCCAGCGGCTTGTCGTGCTCATCCTCGTTGAAGCCCAGGCCGCCCAACACCTGGCGGATGCGCGTCTCGTAAGTATAGCCGCCGGCCGCCTCAAAGGCCATCTGCGCCTGGCCGTATTCGTCGAGCAGCGCGGCGTAGCCGTCATCGCCCCGGCCGGCCGCCGCCGCGAGCCGATGCTCCAACGCGGCAAGCGCTTCGCCCCGGGCACGCAGGTCGGCAAAGACCGCCAACATCGCCTCGCGCAGGGTGAGATCGGCGGCCGGCGGCGGATCTTGCGGCAAATAGCCCACGGTGAGGCCTCGCTTGCGGACGACCTGGCCGGTGGTCGGCGCTTCGGCCCCCGCCAGGATGCGCAACAAGGTGGTTTTGCCCGCGCCGTTCGGGCCGACCATGCCGATGCGATCGCCCTCCTCGATCCGCAGGTCGAGATCGCCGAACACGTCGAGCGCGCCGTAAGCTTTGCTCAGACCGTTTGCAACTAATAGAGACATCGTCGAGTACTGATCAAGATATTCGCGGCTTCGCGCGAGCCGGAGACTCAGGCCACATTATACCATTATCGCGAAACGACACGAAACGACACGAAACAACGCGAAACAACGCGAAACAACGCGAAATGACGCGAAATGAACGACGAATCCACCATGCCCAAAGAAGAAGCGCCTGGCGATCTGACCAGGCGCTTCCCGAACGATCTTCACGGCCGAATCCGCTCAGTAACCCATGTGCAAGAATAGAGAGCGCTCACGTGCCAGGCACTTTGGAAGTGCCTGGCACGTCTTTTTCAGGTTAGTAGCGGATATTTACCGGCATGCCGATGTAAGCTACCTCATACAACTTCTTTGCAGCCGCATCGTGCAACACGATGCAGCCGAACGAGATGGGCGTCCCGATCTTGTTAGCCCAATCCTTGTAGCCGGTCTTGGCGTCATACGGCAGGCCGTGGATGCCGTTCTCCGACCCGCCGACATAATAAATGCCCAACCAGTAAGGCATCCAGAAGCCCCAGCGCGAGCCGTAAGCCCTGGGAAGCTTCGTCTGGACCCGGAAGTTGCCGAGGCGGGTGTAATAACCGGCCCGCGCCGTCGAGCAGGGCCACACATCGGTCAATGTCCCGGCCTGGAACAGATAGCAACGTTGCCGCGAGACGCTCACGACGAATCCCGTGCCGCCCGCCGGCACCGGTACGGGCGGCGGCGCCGCGCTCGGTGCCCCGAGGGCCGAACTTGAGGTTGAGGCGCCGGGAATCACCAACACCTGGCCCGAACGGATGTAGTCCGGATTGGTGATGTTATTGGCGCGAATGAGCGCCTGCAGCGAGACGCCGTGCGCGGCCGCGATCTTGGCAAGCGTGTCGCCCGGCCGGACGACATAGGTCCCCTGTTCGGGGGATGCCGAAGCGGCTGGCGCAGCCAGCAGAACCCCTATGACAATCAGCCCCAAAAGAGCGCGCAGATAGCTCATGGACGCCTCCGTCGCAAATGCAGGTCGGCTCTTCGGGCGTGGCAGATTCCTCCACAACGTAGAGTTACACAGGCACGGCGATCAGTGTCTATATTATATTCGAAAGCAATTTTACGTCAAATGCGGCTTTTCATCCGCCGGCCCCGGATCGGATGCCGACCACGTCGGCAAGATGAAGGGCGGATCGGCGGCGCTCGGCCGGTGCAGGGCATCCAGCGCCCACGCCAGCGCGTCCTGATCGCGCCAGGGATACTCGACCGTGCCGAAGCACATGGACTGCTCGTGGCCCTTGCCGCACACAATCACCACGTCGCCGGGCCGCGCCCGCTGCACCGCGTACAGGATGGCCCGCTGGCGATCGGGAATGCGCACGTACGCTTCCCCTTCTGCCGCGCCGCCGCGCGCCAGCCCCGCGGCCGTCTCGGCCATGATCGCGGCCAGGTCTTCGGTGCGCGGGTCCTCGGCGGTGATCACGGTGAAATCGGCCAGTTGCGCTGCCACTTCGCCCATCAGGCGGCGTTTGGCGCGATCGCGCAGGCCCGCCGAACCGAAGACCGCGATCAGCCGGCCGTCGGGGCCGAGCAAGGTGCGTGCGGTCGTCAGCGCCTGCGCCAAGGCGTTCGGCGTATGGGCAAAGTCCACGATGGCCGTGAACGGCTGGCCGCGATGGATGCGTTCCATCCGGCCCGCCACCCCGGCCATGGCCGCCACGCCGGCCCGAATCGCCGCCGGACCGATGCCCAGGGCCAGCGCGGCGGCCGCGGCCGCCAGGATGTTGTACACGTTGAACGCGCCGATCAGGGGCGTGATCACATGGAAAGCCTCCGGGCTTCCCGGCGCGCCGGCCGCCGGCGAGCACAGGATATCGAACTCCATGCCGGCCGGCGCCTGGCGGATCTGGGCGCCGCGCAGCGCGAGCGCGCCCGCCGGGGCCGCCGCGCTTTCCTCCGTCACTCCATAACAGACCTGCCGTTCCGCCGGAATGGCGGCCAGAAAAGGAAACGAACGATCATCGCGATTCAGCACCGCGGTCTTGACGACACCCGGCTTGCGCGGGCTGTCCGCCAGGCTGCGAAAGAGCATGGCCTTGGCCTCGCGATAAGCCTCAAAGGTGCCGTGGGCGTCCAGGTGCTCGTGGGTGATGTTGGTGATCACCGCCACGTCGAACGCGCAGCCCGCCACGCGTTGTTGCGCCAGGCCATGCGAGGTGACTTCCAGCACTGCGACCTCGGTGTGGGCCGCGCGCATCGCGGCGAGATAGCGCTGGATGTCGGTCGCGTCGGGGGTGGTCGTGTGCAATCCGGTGTCGTAGGTCCGGTCGCCGATCACGGCGTTCACGGTGCTGATGATCCCGGCGCGGCGGCCTGCGGCGCGCAGGATGCTGAAGAGGAGATTGGCGGTCGTGGTCTTGCCGTCGGTGCCGGTGATGCCGACCAGGGTCATCGTTCGGCTGGGGTGGCCATGCCACGCGGCAGAGAGCCATCCCAGGGCCGCGCGGCCATCGGGCACCTGGATGTAAGCCGGCGGCTTGACGAGCAACGCAGCCGGCGGCAGCTCGCCGACGATCGCGGCCGCGCCGCGCGCCACTGCATCGGCGATGAAGCGGTGGCCGTCCGCCGCCACCCCGCGATAGGCCACAAAAAGCGCGCCAGGGATAACCTGGCGCGAGTCGGCAGTGATGTGCGTGATCGGAAGATCGGTCGCGCCCCAGGCGGCAAGCACCTGGGGCAAACCCGCGACCAGATGGCGAAGCTCCATGGGCCGCGCCTCACTCCGGCGCGGCGTGAGCACGGGGCCGATGCGTCCGCGTGGACACCCGCAGGCCCGACCAGCCGCATTCCCGATTGGTGCAATGATAGCGCCGTACCGGCACGATGATGCTGATCAGGCGGTCGGTCGCGTGCCGATGCACGCGCTGGATGTGGCCTCCGCAGCGCGGGCAATGCAGATCGGTGAGAGCCGCATTGTGCTGCACGCGCCAGCGCACGCGCCAGATCAGCGCCCAAAACACGACGACCAGCAGGGGAATCGCGATCAGCTCGGAGAGGCCGATGTGGGTAAAGAAGTAGATCAGGCCGGCGGCGAGCCGGTTCACCGTGCCCGTGCCCGCGGCAAGCGCCCCCCGCAGCCAGGCCAACAACGTAGCCCGGATCTGCATGCGCTCGAAGATCAAGAAGATGCCGAGCGCCAGGCCCAGCACGATCAGCATCTCGACCCAATAGGACCTCACGAACGGCGGCAGCGTAAAGCGCCGTCGTCTGTGGCGATGCCGATGAAGCTCCTCGGGCATAGTTTCCTCTTAAATCCGCGGCGGCGCTATCGCCAGGCCAGCAGTTGCACCGATTGCGACGCCCACCGGATGAGCAGTTCGGGCGCCAGGCCGATCAGCAACGTCAGCGCGGCGGTGGCCAGCACGGCCGCCTGCAAGGGCCAGGCGGCGGCGATCGGCTCGGCGTCGGCCTCGGCCGGCACGAAGAACATCACCCGCACGACGTTCAAGTAGTAGAACGCGGATACCACCGCGTTGAGCGCGCCGATGACGGCCAGCGGGATCATGTCGCCGCGCACGGCCGCGCCGAAGACGAACAGCTTGCCGACGAAGCCGGCCGTCGGCGGGATGCCCGCCAGCGACAAAAGGAAGACGAAGAGCACCACCGCCAGCCACGGCGCGCGGTGCACCATCCCCGCGTAATCCTTGATCTCCGCCTTGCCCGACCGGTTTTCGACGACGATCACGGCCGCGAACGCGCCGATATTGGTCACCAGATAGGCAAACAGATAGATTAAGACGCCGTTGAGGCCGGCAAAGGGCGATCCGGCCGCGGCGTCGGCCGTGGCGGCCGCGGCGACGCCGATCAGGATATAGCCCGCCTGGGCGATGGACGAATAGGCCAACATGCGCTTGATGTTGCTCTGGCGAATGGCCGTCAGGTTGCCCAGGGTCATCGTCAAGATGGAGATAGCCGCCAACAACGTCGTCCATTGCGGCTGGAACAGGCCCAACACCACGAGGAGCACCCGCATCAGGATCGCGAAGCCCGTGGCCTTCGAGGCCGTCGAGAGGAAGGCCGTCACCGGCGTCGGCGCGCCTTCGTAGGTGTCGGGCGCCCACTGGTGAAACGGCACCAGGCTGGCCTTGAAGCCGAAGCCGACCAGCAACAGCAACAGCGCAGGCACGCCCAGCCAGATCCGGTCGGAGCTGCCCAGCCGGCCGAGCGCCGCGGCCGTGGCCGCGAAATCGGTCGTGCCGGTCGCGCCGTACAGGAGCGACATGCCGTAGAGCATCACCGCCGATGCGGTGGCGCCGTACAGGAAGTATTTGATCGCGGCCTCGCCCGACTTGCGATCCTCGCGGAAGAAGCCGGCCAGAATGTAGCTGGTGATGCTCAGAAATTCCATGGCCAGATAGAGCATCACGAAGTTGGTCGCGCCGACCGCCAGGCAGATGGCCACGGTCGCCACCAGGAGCAACGCGTAGAACTCCCCACGGTAGGGCGTGCGCGTGCGCATGAACGGGATGGCGGCCAGGATCACGAACGCCACGCCGATGATGGCCAACGCCTTGAAGAAGAGCGCGAACGGATCGGCCGCCAGCATCGTCGCCGCCTGGGCCTTTTGCCCGGCGGCCGGCAACAGGCTCACCAGCGCCAGTCCCAATCCGCCGAGCGCCACATAGGGCAACCACGGCTTGGGCCGCCGCTCAAGCGTCACCGGATCGCGCGGCCGTCGGCCGAGGATGTCGAGGATGAACAGGACGGCCGCGGCAAGCAACAGGATCAGTTCGGGCAGAAGAAAGATCAGATCGTGCAGGCTCAAGAGATCGCCTCCCCGGCTGAAAGCCAAAAACGGAATCCTGTCACTTCATTTTCCGGCAAGGCCGGTCAACAGGTTCACGAAAGTACCGTTGAAGAAGTTCAACAGCACCGCAGGGAAGATGCCGATCAACACCATGAAGAAGACCAGCGGCCAGAGGGTGACCTTCTCAAAAAGCGCCACGTCGGTCGGCTCATGGCCGTCGGCGCCGGTCGCGAGGTCGGTCCAGTGTTCGATCTTGTGCGGATCATATTGCCCCAGGAACACATACTGGATGATCTTCCACAAGATATAGGCCGCGGTGAGCACGATGCCGATGACGCCGATGGCGGCCCAGACGCGCACGATATCGAACGCGCCCCGGAAGACGAAGAACTCGCCCCAGAAGCCGGCCAGGCCGGGCAAGCCCAGCGAGGTGAGCGCGGTCACCGCGAAGAGGCCGTAGTAGTAGGGCAGCTTGCTGCTCAGCCCGCCGAACATCTTCAGATCGCGCAGGTGCGCCCGCTCATAGATCACACCGACCAGGAAGAACAACGCGCCCGTGCTGATGCCGTGGTTGAACATCTGGAGCGCCGCGCCGTTGAGGGCCATGGCGCCGGAATCGAGCAGCTCCTGCGAGCCGACCGCCAGCCCGGCCGCGCCGGCGCCCAACAGCACATAGCCCATGTGGCTCACCGACGAATAGGCGATCAGCCGCTTCAGGTCCCATTGCGCCAGCGACACCAGCGCGCCGTAGACGATGGAGATCACGCCCAGGATCACCACGACCAGGCCGTAGGCCTTGAACGCCTGGGGGAAGATCGGCAGATTGATGCGCAGGATGCCATAGGCGCCCAGCTTCAGCAGGATGCCGGCCAGGATGACCGAGCCGGCAGTCGGCGCCGCGGTGTGGGCGTCGGGCAACCAGGTGTGGAAGGGCCAACTCGGCACCTTGATCGCGAAGGCGATGAAAAACGCCCAGAACGCCAGGCTGGCCGCCAGGAAGTTGTCGGCGAAAGGCTTGAGTCGCGCGGCCTCGACCATGTCGAAGGTGCCGACCGAGAGATAAATCCCGATGATGGCCAACAACATCAACACCGAGCCGGCCATGGTGTAGAGGAAGAACTTAATGGCCGAATACTGCGGCCGGTCCTTCGGCTGGCCCCATACGCCGATGAGCAGGTACATCGGCACCAGGCCCAGCTCCCAGAAGACATAGAAAAGCACCAGATCGAGCGAGACGAAGACGCCGATCATGCCCGTTTCCAGGAGCAGGAACAGGAAGAAGAACTCCCGCACCCGCGTCTTGATCACCCGCGCCGAATACCAGAGGCCCAGGGTGGTCAACAGGGTGGTCAGGAAGACGAGCGGAAGGCTCAAGCCGTCCACGCCGAGATGGTAGTTCACGTGGAGCGGCGCGATCCAGGGCACGTTGATCTCGAACTGAAAGCCGCTTCCTGCCGGCCGATAGCCGGCGGCCATCCCGATCGCCAGGCCCAGCGGCAACAGGCTGATGGCGATGGCGCCGTTCTTAATCAGGCGCTCCTCGCGTTCCCTGTCCATGTTCAACCAGCGGCCCCAGGGCAAAAGCGTGAGAATGGCCCCGAGGAGAGGCGCAAAGGTAATGACGGTCAGAAGCGAGTTGGTCATCAAAGAACCTCCGAAGAATTCGGATTGTGATTAGATCAAGCTTGCCGGGGCGAGGGCCATCCTCACTTCGGCAACACCAGAAATGCCCCCAACACGACCGACAGGGCGACCAGCGCCACCAGCAGGTAGTTCTGCGCCCGGCCCGTCTGGATGACCCGCGCCGCGCTGCCGGCCGCCGCGGTGACCGCGCCGACGCCGTTCACGATGCCGTCCACCACGCGCACGTCGAAGGCATGGCCGAACTCCGAAATGCGCCGCCAGAGCTCGCCCACGCCGTCCACGATCGGATCAATGATCCAGGCGTCATCGAAGCGGAAGAGCCAGTTCGCCAGCCGTTGCACCCCCTTGACGAACACCTTGCCGTACAGCTCGTCGAAGTAGTACTTGTTTTGCAGCACCGTGTAGATCCGGCCGAGCGGCCGCGCCAGCGGATCGGCCAGGTGCAGCGGCGACCAGGACGCGTCCCCCTCCCGCCGGCCGATCTCGGCGACCCCGCGATAGATGAGCCAGCCCAACAACAGGCCGCCCAGGGCGACGACGATGGATGTGAGCAACGGCGTGGCCGCGAAGGGCAGCTCGGCCGCCTCGATGTGCAACGCCTCGGCCAGACTACCCATCAGGTGATGGAACGGGTTGCTGGAGAACCGGCCCAGGAGCGGGAAGGTCGTCGGGATGCCGATCCAGCCGAACGCGATGGCAAAGACCGCCAGCACCATGAGCGGGATCGTCATCCACCGAAAGATGCTGTCCTCCTCGCCGGCGTGCTCGGCCGCGGCCGTGCGCGGCTTGCCAAAGAAGACCAGCGTGATCTGGCGAGCCGTGTAGAACGCCGTGAGCAAGGCCGCCACCGCCAGCGTAACGAAGACGACCGTATGGCCGTGAACCCAGGCATCGGCCAGGA
The DNA here is from genome assembly GCA_037445695.1 of Chloroflexota bacterium. Taxonomy (GTDB): domain Bacteria; phylum Chloroflexota; class Anaerolineae; order CG2-30-64-16; family CG2-30-64-16; genus CAKZKT01. Next base: position 54,414 of record JBBIKA010000002.1, on the reverse strand, counting down.
TCTCGTCTTTGCTCCAGAAGCCCGCGGTGACGAACGGGAAGCCCGACAGCGCCAGCCCGCCGATAATGAACGTCCAGGCCGTGCGCGGCATCCGCCGGAACAACCCGCCCATGTTGCGCATGTCTTGGGGGTCGAAAGATGGTAGATTGGTAGATTGGTGGCTGGTAGATTGGGAGCCGTGCGCACCGATATCCCAATCTACCAATTTACCAGCTTCCCCGTGCCCGTGATGATGCCCGTGCTCCATCCCGTGGATCACGCTGCCGGAGCCGAGGAACAGGAGCGCCTTGAAGAACGCGTGCGTGAGCAGGTGAAAAGTGGCGGCCACGTAGGCGCCGATGCCGAGCGCCGCGAACATAAAGCCGAGCTGCGAGATGGTCGAATAGGCCAGCACCTTCTTGATGTCGTTCTGGGCGACCGCGATGGTGGCCGCAAAGAGCGCAGTGAACGCGCCGATGAACGCGATGAACTGCAGCGCGGGGCCATGTTCGACGGCCGCCATGAGCGGGAAGGTGCGGATGATCAGATAGACGCCCGCCGACACCATCGTCGCGGCATGGATCAGCGCGGAGACGGGCGTCGGACCCTCCATGGCGTCGGGCAACCACACATGCAGCGGGAACTGCGCGCTCTTGCCGATCGCGCCGCAGAAGATCAGGATGGCAATCAGCGTGGCCCAAGGCACCGGGCCGATCAGCGCGATGTGCGTGGTGGTGGTCGCCAGATGTTCCAGCGTCTCCGGCTTGAAGATCTCGGCGAAGCTGAGCGAGCCGACCTGCGCGAAGAGCAACAACATGCCGGCCAACATCAGCGTATCGCCGATGCGCGTGGTCAGGAACGCCTTCAGCCCGGCCTCTTTGGGCGTGATCTTCCGGGGATCGGCGTATTTGCGGGCGAACCAGAAGCCGATCAGCAGATAGGAGCAGAGGCCCATGATCTCCCAGAAGATCAGCAGCATGATCAGGTTATCGGCGAGCACCAGGCCGATCATGCCGGTGGCGAAGAGGGCGATGTAGGCGAAGAAGCGACTGGCGAGCGGATCCACATGTCCGGGCTCCGCGGGCCACCCGCGCTGATCGTGCACGCCGAGCGGCTTGCCCACGCCCATGTAGCCGACCGAGTAGACGAAGATCAAGAAGCAGACGAACGGCACCATCAGCAGCATGAGCGCCGACAGCGGATCCACCATAAAGCCGAACGCCTGCCACGCGCGGCCGGCCGGCAACCAAGCGCGCAACATGCGGAAGGGCTGTGCGGCGATCCCATGTTGGCCGAAGGCCGTGAACGCGATGGCCCAGCCGATCAGCCACGACAGGCCCACCCCGGCCACCGCCAGGCCCGCGCTGAGCTTCTTGTTCCGGTTCGTCCACAACACGATCAAGACAAACGCCAGAAACGGCAAGATGGGCAGAAGGATCGTCAGATTATAGATAAAGGGAGTGGAGGATTCGTGCATAGCAGCCTCGGTGCAAGGCAAAAAAAATCGGCCAATCGGTTGGCTCAGCCCTTCATGGCGTCTATCTCTTCGACGTTGACGGTATCGCGCAGGCGATAGATGGCGATGAAGAGCGCGATGCCGACGGCCGCTTCGGCGGCCGCCACCGTGATCACGAAGACGGCAAACGCCTGGCCGATCAGCTCGCCGGGGGCCGTGTAGCGCCAAAAGGCGAGCAGGTTGATGTTGACGGCGTTCAACATCAGCTCGACGCCCATCAACACGGCGACCGCGTTCTTGCGCGCCAGCACGCCGAAGAGACCGGTGCAAAACAGCGCGGCCGCCAGAATCAGGTACCAGGTGAGAGGGACCATGAGCGTTACTCCCGTTCCCGAGCAATGATGATCGCGCCGATCAGCGCCACCACCAGCAGGACCGACGCCACCTCAAACGGCACCGTGTACGGGCCGACGAAATCCGCGCCGAGCCGGCCGATCGGGTCGGCGACCGGCGCGGCGGCGGCCACGGGCCAGGCCACGCGCGTCACCACCGCGGCCAGGCCCACGAAGAGCAGGGCCGCGAACCCGCCGACCAGCCCCCACTGGCTGTTGAAGCGCGGCTGTTGGGGATCCATGAGCCGCCGCGTCAGCATGATCGCGAAGATGATGAGGATCGAGATCGCACCGATGTAGATCAGCACCTGGACGACCGCCAGGAACTCGGCCTGCAACAGGATGAAGATGCCGGCGATGCCGAAGAAAGCAGCGATCAGCCACAGCGCGGCGCGCAACAAATTGCGGGTCGTGACAACCATCCAGGCCGCGCCGAGGGTCAACAGGGCCAAAAGGATGAAGAAGATCTGCTCCATGACAGAGATCCCTTGCTATCGGATAATCCTCATGCGGCCGAGGTAACCCCGCGAGCGGCCGCGTAACGCTTCGCGGCCTGGCCCATCAGCGTCAGAGTCACCATGAGCGCGACGATGTTGCCGGCCAGGACGAGCAGCCATTGCAGCCCGACGGCGACCGGCAGCTTGACCACTGCGGCCACCCACAGCAGATTGAACAGCCCCAGCGGCACCAGCACCTTCCAGGCGAGCGCCAGCATCTGGTCAATGCGGAAGCGGGGCCAGGTGCCGCGGATCCACATGAGCAGAAAGACGATCAGGATGGTCTTGATGCTGAAATAGAGCGGCCCCAACACCGGCCACTGATCGGCAAACGGCCCACGCCAGCCGCCGAGAAACAGGGTGGTGGCGATCGCCGAGACGGCCAGCAGATTGCCGTATTCGGCAATGTAGAACCAGCCGAACTTCAGGCCGCTATACTCAATGAAGTAGCCGGCCACGATCTCGGAATCCGCCTCGACCAGGTCGAAGGGCGCCCGGCCGGTCTCGGCCGCCGCGGCCAGAATGTAGGTGATGAACGCGACCGGCAAGACCAGGCCGAAAGGTATCGTCTGGAGTTCGACGATCGCGCCCATCTTCATGGTGCCGACCAGCACCACCACCGCGGTCATCGCCAGCACCATCGGCACCTCGTAACTGAGCAGCTGCGCCACGATCCGAAAGGCGCCGACCAGCGCGAACTTGTTGTTGGACGACCAGCCGGCCATGATGATGGCGATGGTGGAAATCGAACCGACCGCCACCAGGTAGAGCACGCCGACGTTGAGATCCTGGCCGATCACCCCGCGGCCAAACGGGATCACCGCCCAAAGCAGCGCCGCGCCAACGAAGATCAGCAAGGGCGCCAGGTTGAAGACCGGCTTGTCCGCCCGCTCCGGGACGATATCTTCCTTGGTGAGCAGCTTGATGGCATCGGGGATGGCCTGAAAGATGCCCCACGGTCCGACCCGGTTCGGCCCGATCCGGTTCTGGATGCGGGCGATCACCTTGCGCTCCATGACCGTGAGGGTCAGGGTGGCGATCACCGGCATCAGGACGAGCAGGACCGCCACGATCAGATAGTTGACGAGGGTCACCGCCCACGAGGGCAGAAAGGAGCTGAGCCAGGAGGTCCAGGAGTTGCCGAGGTTCACGAAAAGGTTGCTGATGTATTCCATGTTATCGCCACTCCAGCGCGCCCTTACGCCAGGCGTAGAGCAACCCGCCGAGCAAGATCAGGACGAAGAGCACCATCTCGACCAGCGCATAGAGGCCGAGCTTGTGATACGCCACCGCCCAGGGGAAAATGAAAGCGGCCTCGACATCGAAAACGACGAAGACCAAAGCATACAGATAGTATTGGGCCTTAAACTGGACCCAGGTCTCGCCGATGGTTTCCAGGCCGCATTCATAAGTGGCATTCTTGATGGGGTTAGGCTTTTTGGGGCGTAAAGCCCAGGCCACAGCCAGGCCGATCACAGGAACTGCAAGGGCAATCAAAAAGAAGATGGCAACAAAAAGATACTGCGATTGCACCGTTTTCCCTCCTTTGGGCGCAGGATTGTCTTCGCCAATGGCACTTCAAACGAGCACGATTCGCACAGGGGCGGGCCAATCTGTCGCAGTCTGCCCATGCTAAGAAACGGGCGAATTGTAGCACAGGACACAAAGGAATGCAAAGTTTACGTTTTCGACGAATATCGAGGGTAGATGAGGAACACGCGCGGAAAGCGGCGGAGCGACGCCGATGCCGGCGGTGGGCGTGCATGATCGCGCGGCCACCGCCGGTACGTCTGCGGCGACCGGCGGATCAGTTCGTCGGCCGGGCCGCCAGTTCGGCCGTCACCTTGATCTTCTGGCCGTCCCGCAGGACAACCAGTTCGAGGCGATCGCCGGGCTGCTTCCCCCGCACGATCTGGGCCAGCTCCTGCATGGTCGTCACATCCTGGCCGTCGGCACCGATGATGACATCGCCGCCGATCTTGATGTTGCGGCCGCCGAGCCGGTAATCTTGCGTTCCGGCCCGCAGGCCGGCTTTCGCGGCCGGACTGTTCGCCACCACCTCCTGGATCAGCGCGCCGGTCTGCTGCGCGTTCAGGTTCATGGCTTTGGCCAGCTCCGGCGTCAGATCAATGCCGGCAACCCCCAGCCAGGCGCCCGGGCCGGCCTGCGGCGCATTCTCGCGCGGCGCGGGCGGCTGAGGCCGGCTTTGATCGTTCTGGCCGCCGCGTGCTTGCACCTCGGCCTGCTGAGCGGTCGGCCGGGCGGCCAGGGTCAACAATACGGTGGTTTCCTTGCCCTCGCGCAGGATCGTCAGCCGGACCGTTTGCCCGACCTTGCCGTAGCGCGCCAGGTAGGTGACCAGGTCCTCGAAGCGCTTGACCGGCTGATCCTCGATGGCCGTGATGACATCGCCGCCTACCCGGATCTGGACCCCTTCGATGGTGGCCTGGCGGGTGCTGCCGATCAGGCCGGCTTTGTCGGCCGGGCTGTTCTTGACCACATCAATGACCAGCGCCCCACGCTGGGTCTGCGAGAGGCCCATCTCCTGCGCCACCTCCGCAGAGAGGGTGGTGCCGCTGATGCCGATCCACGGATGCTCGGCCTTGCCGTTTTGGATCAGCTCGGGCACGACCCGCTTCACGATGGCCGACGGGATCGCAAAGCCGACGCCCGACGAAGCCGGCACCGGCGACTCGATGGCCGACGGCACGCCGATCAGGTTGCCGTTGAGATCGAGCAGCACGCCGCCGGAGTTGCCCGGGTTCACAGGCGCGTCGGTCTGGATGATGTCGGGGATCGTGTAAGACGCGCTTGACCCGCCCATGGCGCTCTCGCCGCCGGCCGGCAGGGTGCGGCCCAGCGCGCTCACGATGCCGAAGGTCATCGAGCCTTCCAGGCCGAACGGATTGCCGATCGCCACCACGAATTGGCCGACCTTGACCTGGGTCGAGTCGCCGACGGTGACCGGCTGCAGCTTGACCGCGGCGGGGTCCACCTTGATCACGGCCAGGTCGCTATCCGGGTCGGTTCCGACAACGGTCGCGGGCACGACAGCGCCGTCGGCGAAGGTCACCGTGATCTTTGTGGCGCCGGCCACGACGTGGTTATTGGTCACGATGTGCCCCTGGCGATCCCACACGAAGCCCGAGCCCTCGCCTTGGGCTACCGGAGCGCCGGGGATGACCTGGCCGCCCGACGAAGCGCCGGCCCGCACGATAACCCGGATGTTGACCACCGACGGGTTGGCCGAGTTATAGATCTCTTGCAGCCGCCCCTCCAGGTCGCCGGCCTGCACCGCGGCGGCCGGCAGTTGCCCGGCCGGCCGCGCCGCTTCGGCGCTGGCCGTGGCAACCGCCCGCTGGTCGAGCACGTATCTTTCGGCCAGCGAGGCAACGCCCGGCAAGACCGCAGAACACGCCGACAGAGACAGCGCGCCGATCAACACCACGAACAGCACGAGATAACGCAAACTCTTGATCATATATCCCTCCACCCTTTCATGGCAGGCTTATACGGAATCTTTCGATACACTTCTATCGCTGCCAAGTATACCAGGGCGAAGGGCTTTTGTCTTTAAAGGGCGCTGAGAAGTGGCTAAAAGTTTTGTTAATCTGACACATGGGCGGATTTTTGTGGGCGGCGAAGCTGCCCACAAACCCCTTTTCGCCTTCTCCCTGCCTCCTCTGAGGGGATGGGGCCGGGGTGGGGGTCATCGGACACGTGAGCGGATTGCCGGGCCTCCCCTCATCTTCACGTGCCAGGCACTTTCGAAGTGCCTGGCACGTGGATGAGCCTGGAGCTCGATTTGTCCATATCTCGGGGTATCGTTATACTCGATCTGACTTGCGAAGCGGACGGATCATAGACGGTCGCCGGACGCGCGAGCGCCGGGGCTGCCCTTACCCCGGCGCTCTAAAAAGGAGGAGAAGGAGAGAACTCTGTTTGCGTCTCTCGTGCGTTATTCTAATATCAGCGCCGATATTTTGCTGGACGCACAATCAACCATGAGGCTACACTTTTCATACGCTTTTTATACGTTTATCATACTTTCGCAACCAGGAGCGTTTCGGAATGGCTTCGACAGAGGTCTCCATATGTGATCTGGGCGTTGCCGATTACGATGAGATACGCGCCTTATGGCGCCGCGCCGGGCTGCCGGTGCGCGCGGATGGCCGCGACGCGCCGGCCGAATTTGCCCGCCAGATGGCTTCCGGCATCCAGCGTGTGATCGGCATCCGCGAGGACGGTCGGCTGGTAGCAGTAGCCGTGCTCACGCATGACGGCCGCAAGGGATGGATCAATCGGCTGGCGGTGGATCCGGCCTGTCGTCGGCGAGGGCTGGCGCGGCGACTGATCGCCGAGGCCGAACGATGGTTCACCCAGGATCTGGGGCTGGAAGTGTGGGCCGCGCTGATCGAGGCTCACAATACCGCGTCGCTGGCCCTCTTCGAAGCGTTGGGTTACAGTTACCACCGCGATATCCTGTATGTCAGCAAGCGCACCCGCACGGAAGCATGAGCACGCTGTCCGACGTTCCCTGGTTCATCCGTCCCTTCGCGGCGGCCGATCAGATGGCCGTCCGGCAATTGGTCCTGGAAGGGCTGGGCGAACATTTCGGGACCATTGACGAGACGCGCAATCCCGACCTGGATGACATCGCGGCCCATTATCTCGCCCGGGGGCACGTGTTCCTGGTGGCCGTAGCCGGCGATGCCGTGATCGGCTCCGCCGCGCTGATCGTCGAAGACGCGCAAGTCGGCCGCCTGGTGCGGGTATCGGTGGCGCGCGGCTATCGGCGCCGGGGCCTGGGCCGCGCGCTCGTGGCGCAGTTGATCGCCGCGGCCCGCGAGCGCGGATTGTGTCGGCTTTGGATGGAAACGAATGACGATTGGGAGCCCGCGATCCAACTGTACCGGAGCTGTGGCTTCCGCGAGTACGACCGTCGTGACGGCAACCTCTACATGGCGCTCGAATTGGCCTCCCCCTTCTTCGCATCCCGATAGGGGGCGGGGAGAAGTCAAAATGGGGATTTTGCGGGCGGCTTCGCCGCCCCCAAAATCCCCTCAGCTATTTTCCCCTCTCTCGCAGGCGGGAGAGGCGGTCAGGGGGTGAGGGCATTGGCCTGGTCGCACAACACGCGAGATAAAGGTGAACACTGACGCGTTTCCCTTCTGTATTCCCTTGTGCTAAAATACGTGCACACCCGAACGACTGTGCCGGTGGCCCAAACACCACTATTTTTTGTTGGAGGCGTTTATGCCCGAGAAGATCCTGGTTTTCACCGCCTGGCCCTACTGCAACGGCGAGTTGCACATCGGCCACATCGCCGGCGCGTATCTGCCGCCCGACATCTTTGCGCGTTACCATCGCCTGGCCGGGAACGACGTATTGATGTTGTCGGGCTCCGATACGCACGGCACGCCGATCACCGTGCGCGCGGAAGAAGAAGGCGTCACCCCGCGCGAGATCGTAGATCGCTACCATCCGCGCATCGTGAGCATGTATCAGCGGCTGGGGATCAGCTACGATCTGTTCACGGAGACCGATACCGAAAACCATTGGGCGGTGACCCAGGACATGTTCAAGACGCACCTGGCGAACGGCTATATTTACCTGGACACCATGCAGCAGCTCTACTGCGTGGACTGCGCCAAGTGGCTGGCCGACCGCTATGTGGAGGGCGTCTGTCCCTATTGCGGCTACGATGGCGCACGAGGGGATCAGTGCGATAACTGCGGCCGCACTTATGACGCGATCACGCTGATCCGGCCGCGCTGCAAGTACTGCAGCGGAACACACATCGAGATCCGCACGACGCAACACTTCTTCCTCGACCTGGGCAAGCTAAACGATCCGCTCCTCGCCTGGATCAACGACGGCAAGAAGGATCACTGGCGGCCCAACGTGATCAACCAGGCGCGTGCCCGGCTGGAAAGCCGCGAACTGCGCGGCCGGCCGATCACGCGCGATATCCAATGGGGCGTGACGATTCCCGTGCCGGGCTTCGACGACAAACGCATCTACGTCTGGTACGACGCGGTGATCGGCTACCTGTCGGCCACGAAGGAATGGGCCGCGCTGACCGGCGCACCCGACGCCTGGCGCGCCTGGTGGACCGATCCGGCGTGTCGCGCCTATTATTTCATCGGCAAGGACAACATCGAGTTTCATGCGATCATCTGGCCGGCCATGCTGATCGGCTACGGCCAGGGGTTGAACCTGCCCTACGACGTGCCCTCCAACGAGTACTTGAACGTCGAAGGCCGCAAGCTGAGCAAGAGCCGGCGCTGGCTGATCGTGATGAACGACGTGTTGGACCGCTACGATCCCGACCCATGGCGCTATGCGCTGGCGGCCAACTTCCCGGAGACCCAGGACGTCAACTTCACCTGGGAGGATTTCCTGCGCCGCAACAATGAAGAACTGGTGGCCACCTGGGGCAACCTGGCGAACCGGGTGTTGGGCTTTGCATTCAAACGGTTCGATGCCGCGGTGCCACGGCCGGGGCCGTTCGACGACGCGGATCAGGCGCTGCTCGCCCAGGTCGCGCCGACCTTCGAAAAGGTCACGGCTCTCCTGGAGGCGGTGAAGCTGAAACAAGCGCTGGAGACCGCCATGGGATTGGCGCACGAAGCCAACCGCTACCTGAACCTGAAGGAGCCGTGGAAGCAGATCAAGACCGATCCGGTTGCGGCGGCCACCTCGGTATTCGTGGCGCTGCGCGTGATTGACACCTTGAAGACGATGCTGGCGCCCTTCCTGCCGTTCACCTGTCAACGCCTGCACCACTACCTGGGCTATGACGGCGAGCTGTTCGGCCGGCAGTACACCGAGGTGATCCAGGAGCAGGGACGCCGGCATCTGGCGCTGCGCTACGATCGAGCCGGCGCCACCGGCCGGTGGGCCATCAGCGAGCTGGCGCCCGGCCAGAAGCTGCGCGAGCCGGCGCCCCTCTTCCGCAAGCTGGATGAGGGCATCGTGGACGAAGAGATCGAACGGATGACGCGCGGCGCATAAGGCGCGTGCGGCCCGATCGGCGGCCTTGCCGCCGATCGGGCCGCACGGTTGGCCTTTCCCCTGGAATTACACACAGATATCCACAGTTTTGCCCAAGTTATCCACAGGTGAACAACCGAAAGCACGACCAATGGGTCGGCGTCCGGGCGTTGCGCAACTCCTCCTGGGGGCGGACAGATAGGATTTTGCGGCCCATTGCGCTATAATACAGTCGTTAACGATTGCACATCCCACAAACGGAGGATAAGCCATGGAGATATTCGGATCACTGATCAATCTGGGGTTGTTGCTGTTAGCCGTGTTTGCCGTAGCCAGCTCGGCCATCAAAGTCGTCCAGGAATACGAACGCGGGGTCATCTTCCGGCTCGGCCGCCTGGTCGGCGCCAAAGGACCGGGCCTGTTCTTCATCATCCCGATCATTGACCGGATGGTGAAAGTAGACCTGCGGGTGGTAACGCTGGATGTTCCGGCCCAAGAAGTGATCACGAAGGACAACGTCACGATCAAGGTCAATGCCGTGGCTTACTTCCGCGTGATGAACCCCTCGCAAGCGATCGTGGCCGTCGAGGACTACCGCCGGGCCACGTTCCAGATCTCGCAGACCAGCTTGCGCTCGGTGTTGGGCCAATCCGAACTGGACGAGCTGCTGACGCATCGCGACGCGATCAACCAGAAGCTCCAGCGCATCATTGACGAACAGACCGAGCCATGGGGCGTGAAGGTGAGCATCGTCGAGGTAAAGGACGTGGAGCTGCCCGAGAACATGAAACGGGCCATGGCGATCCAGGCGCAGGCCGAACGCGAGCGCCGCGCGAAGATCATCAACGCCGAGGGTGAATACGCGGCATCGCAGCGCCTGACCAGCGCCGCGCAGATCATGAGCCAGGCGCCGGCCGCCCTGCAACTGCGCTATCTGCAGACGCTTACCGAGATCGCGGCCGACAAGAACTCGACGATCATCTTCCCGCTGCCGATCGAACTGTTGAACGCGTTGACCGGCCGGACGTTCGCCGCGCCGGCGAGCGCGGAGTTGCCGCCGACGCCGCCGGCCGAGACGGCCGGCGAGGCGGCCGGCGGCGACGCGAGCTGAAAGCTCCTCGCGCGGGCCAGAGCCGGCCGATCGGATGCCAACGACATGCATAAGGGGAGCTGAACATGTCGAAAGATCTGCGCGGCTACATCGGCCTGTCGTTGATCTGGCTCGCCATCCTGGCCGGCGTGCTCTTCATCACCCGCCGGCCGGCCGGCGAGCCGATCGAGATCATCCCGCCGCCGACGCTACCGCCGGCCACGGCGCCGGCCACTCCCACGAGCGGTCCCCTGCGCGTGGACGTGGCCGGCGCGGTCAACGCGCCGGGCGTCTACACCGTGCCGCACGGCAGCCTGGTGGCCGACGCGATCGCCGCGGCCGGCGGCCCTACGGCCGATGCCGACCTGGATCGCATCAACAAGGCGACCGCGCTGTACGACGGCGCTCAGGTCTACGTGCCGCGCATCGCCCAACCGATCCCCACGGCCATCACGCTCCCTACGCCGACCGCGGCAACGCGCTCGCTGCAAGTCTCTGCGCCGGGCAAATTGATTAATCTGAACACGGCCACACTGGAAGAGCTGGATGCCCTGCCCGGCATCGGCCCGGCTACCGCCCAGCGGATCATCGAAGGCCGGCCCTACGCCGCGGTCGAGGACCTGTTGCGGGTCAAAGGGATCGGCCAGGCCACCTTCGACAAGCTGAAGGACCTGGTGACGGTCAAATGACAGGCGTGGCGCGGCGTAGCGGCCGCGCGTTCCGGCCGCCGGCAGGGCAGAGGAACCTTTGGAATTAGGAAGCTCGCTCACTTGGCGCGGCGGACAAAATCGCGTATGCTGGCGTTAGATTCTTCCTCCTCCTTTGCGCACGAACGCCGGGGACGCCAGCACCCCCGGCGTTCGTGTTTAAAAGGCCAATGGTGAGTGTTCGCCGTTACCCTGCGTGTTGTGCGACCAGGCCAATGCCCTCACCCCTGGCCCCCTCTCCCGCCTGCAGGAGAGGGGGAAGTGGCTGGGTGGGGTTTTTGCGGGCGGCGAAGCCGCCCGCAAAAACCCCATTTCGGCTTCTCCCCGCCCCCGTAAAAGACCCCTCCCCCGGCCCCTCCCCTACACGGGGAGGGGAGTTATTCTCCCCCTTCCCTCGCAGGGAAGGGGAACAGGGGATCAGGTGGCCCTCACCCCCTTTTAAGCCGGACACTTATGGGGGTTAGGGGCGGAGATCGTACGATATAACCGTGAACATTTACGGCCAATGTTTCTCGCGCCGGCAAGCCGCCGCCGGCCCCCAAGCCCCAACCCCGCTTGCCTTGACAGGAGGGCAATTGCCGGATAACATGGCCTGGAATCACGCCCGACAGGAGAATACAAAACCGATGACTGCTCCGATACCGATCACCGATGCGACCTTCGAAGCCGAGGTGCTCCGCGCCAGCGGCCTCGTCATCACCGATTTCTGGGCCGATTGGTGCGTGCCCTGCAAGCGCATCGCGCCGATCCTGGAAGAACTGGCGGCCGAGTACGCCGGCAAGCTTAAAATCACCAAGCTCGACGTGGATAGCAACCCGGCCACGCCGGAAAAATACGGCATCACGGGCATCCCCACCTTGCTGGTCTTCCGCGATGGCCAGCTTGCCGACTCCATCGTCGGCTTCCTGCCCAAAGATCGGCTGCTCGAACGCCTGAAACCCCTCTTATGAGGCGGTAGCCGCTCTCCCAACCGCACCACCGGGGAGAAGGCGAGTTGGGCTTTTATGGACAGCTTCGCCGTCCGCAAAAGCCCCTTCAGCCGCCTTTACGCCGTTTGACACGCCGTTCATCCTGTGCTATATTCTTTCTGCCAATTGAATATTGCCACTGAAAAGCTGTGAACTGGACTAGTAGGCGCGCGTCAAGGGCTGCAGAGAGCCGGCCGTTGAGCTGCGAGGTCGGCGCCGCTGCGAGCGTTGAATGGACCAGGGAGCTGCAGGCTGAAAGGTTCGCCGAGTAGGCTGCGCCGGAGACGTCACCGTTATCACGACCGAGGGGATCGGTTCTGTCTGCGCAGCGTGGCGCGGGCCATGCGCCGGTGAATCGGCGGCCTGTCCCTGCCAATGAGTGAGGTCGTCGTATGACGGCCTAATCGGGGTGGCACCGCGGGTGGTTTGCAAGCCCTCGTCCCCTTTTCGGGGCGAGGGCTTTTTGATTTCCGGCGGGCGTAGCCCTCTCCCTTCCCAAAACACGCCCGCCGATTTATCACCGGGCCGAACAGCCCATATCACCCAGGGAGGGAGCTATGTCCAACGAAACGCAACTCAACAATCTGAGCGAGGATTTTCGGCTCGTCTTGCCCCAATCGCGCATTCCAACCCACTGGTACAATATCCTGGCCGACATGCCGGTAGCCCTGCCGCCGGTATTGCACCCGGCCACCAAACAACCCGTCACGCCGGCCGACCTGGCGCCCCTCTTCCCGATGGCGCTGATCATGCAGGAAGTCAGCAGCGAACGCTACATCCCCATCCCCGACGCGGTGCGCGACATCTATCGGTTGTGGCGACCCACGCCGCTGATCCGCGCCGTGCGCCTGGAGAAAGCGCTGGATACGCCCGCTCACATCTACTATAAGTACGAAGGATCCAGCCCAAGCGGCAGCCACAAGCTCAACACCTCGGTGCCCCAGGCCTACTACAACAAGATGGAAGGGGTCCAGCGCATCGCCACCGAGACCGGCGCCGGCCAATGGGGATCGGCTTTGGCGATCGCCGGCGACTTCTTCAAGATCGCCATCGAAGTCTTCATGGTGAAAATCAGCTATCAGCAGAAGCCCTATCGCCGCTCCATCATGCAAACCTACGGCGCCACCGTCACGCCCAGCCCGTCGGAGCGCACCCAGGCCGGCCGGACGATCCTGGCGCGCAATCCCGAGAGCAACGGCAGCCTGGGCATCGCCATCTCCGAGGCCGTGGAAGTAGCGGCCACCAGCGGCGGCACCACCAAGTACTCGCTCGGTTCGGTGCTGAATCACGTCCTGTTGCATCAAACGGTGATCGGCCAGGAGGCGCTGGACGGCATGGCCGAGATCGGCGAATACCCGGATGTGGTGATCGGCTGCGTGGGCGGCGGCTCTAACTTCGCCGGGCTGGCGTTCCCCTTCCTGCACAAAAATCTGACCGAGGGGAAGCAGACGCGCTTCATTGCGGTCGAGCCGAGCTCTTGCCCCAGCCTGACGAAGGGCATCTACGCCTATGACTTCGGCGACACGGTGGGCTTGACGCCGCTGATCAAGATGTACACGCTCGGCCACGACTTCGAGCCGGCCGCGATCCACGCGGGCGGCCTGCGCTATCACGGCATGGCGCCGACGATCTCCGCGCTCGTGCGCGCCGGCTACATCGAGCCGCGCGCCTATACGCAAAACGCGTGCTTCGAGGCCGGCGTCTTCTTCGCCCGCCAGGAAGGGATCATCCCCGCGCCGGAAACGACGCATGCCATCCGCGCGACCATTGACGAGGCCCTGGCCGCGCGCGAGAAGGACGAAAAGAGGGTCATCCTCTTCAACCTCTCCGGCCACGGCCACTTCGACATGGGCGCCTACGACGCATATCTGGCCGGCCGGCTGGCCGACAACGGCTTCTCGGCCGAGAACATGGAGAAATCACTGGCCACCCTGCCGCAGGTATAACCGGCCAGGATCTAACCCCCCGGCCTCTCTCCCTGCACCTAACCCCCCGGCCCCCTTCCCTTGCAGGGAAGGGGGAGCATTACTCCCCTCCCCGTGTAGGGGAGGGGCCGGGGGAGGGGTCCAAATGGATTTTCCCTTGCCCCTCCCCTCGCCCAAGTTTGGGCGAGGGGAGGGGGTAGAGGAGAGGTGTGGGCCTAACCGCAATGAGCGCCAGTTTGACATTCCCCCACGTTTCGCGGATAATAGAAGCTGTAAACATCCTCGGCGCTTTGCGGCGCCGGGTTTTTTGTCAGGAGGTGATCGCATGGCTCAAGCAACCAAGATGGGTGCGGATACTGCAACTCTGGAAAAGCGCCGCAAGGCCCTGAGCGGCCATAGCTGTGTCAAATGTGGACAGGATGTGACGTTCGGCGATCTGCTGATGGTCAAGATCACGGAGATCCAGAACGGCCGGCCGCGGTCGCACAGCGTGGCGTATCATCGCAAGTGCTACGCGGTGTGAGCTGTGCCCTCAAAGGCGCGGCCAACAAAAAAGGGCGGGGCCACTGTGGCCCCGCCCTTTTTTGTTCCCTTTTTATCTCCCCGGCCGGACGAGCAGCACCTCGGCCAACCAGAGCAACAGGGCGGCCAGCATATCCAACGCCAGCGTAAACAGGAACGCCAGCGTCAACACCTGCAATGCGCCGGCCACGTGATCGCCCCAGCCCTGCGGCACCAGAGCCAATCCGCCCAACAGATAGGCCATCCCTAACGCCAGGCCCACATAGATGCCGGCGATCAGCCACGGCCGGCGGTCGGCCGGGCTTGGCGTCATGGCATTGCTGATCGCGAAGACCAGATAGGCCCACAGCCAGAAGTCGGGCACGCGCCAGATGCCGTTGAGCCGGCGCACCACGGACGACCAGCCGCCGGCATACCACGCCTGGCCCAGGCCGGCCACATCGAACACGCCGTAGCCGATGGCCAACAAGGCCGCGCTGCCGACCAGAAAGGGCGCCAGGCCGACCAGGCTCTCGCGCAGCGGATCGCCGCTGCTCACCATCACCGATCCCAGTTCGATCGAGTTGCGCCGCGGCCGCGGCCCCAGGCTCAATCGGCCCACGCGCAGGCCGACGATCCAGGCCATGGCCACGTGGCCCAGCTCGTGCAACAGGATGCCCGGAAAGAACAGAAGATAGTAGCCGATCAGCGCCGCGCCTTCGTTGCGCGTGAGATGGTGCCCCAGTCGCAACACCTGGTGGGTGATCCACCGGCTCAAGACGAGAAGACACGCCAAGGTCGCCGCGAAGGCGACGATCTGCGGAAGAAGGGCCATGCGCGCGCGGCGAATCAGTAAAGCCCGGCCGTAATGCGCACCATCGCCGCGAAGACGTCCGCCTTCAGGCTGGCGCCCCCGATCAGCGCGCCGTCAATATCGGGCATGGCCATCAGCTCACCGATGTTCTTGTCATTTGTGCTGCCGCCGTACTGAATGCGGATCGTGTCGGCCACCGCGTCGCCGTAGAGCTGGCCGATGGTGGCCCGCACCACCCGGCCGCACACCCGGTTGGCCACCTCGGGCGTGGCATTCCGGCCCGTGCCGATAGCCCAGATCGGCTCGTAGGCAATGACGACGCCCGCGGCCTGCTCGGCGCTCAGGCCGGCGAAGGCCGCCCGCACCTGTCCGCTGACCAGCGTGTCGGTGAGGCCGGCTTCATTCTGGGTCAGGTCTTCGCCCACGCAGACGATCGGCACCAGGCCATGAGCCAACGCGGCCTTGATCTTCTTGTTGACCGACTCATCGGTCTCGCCGAAGTATTGGCGGCGTTCCGAATGTCCGATGATGACGTAGGTCGCCAGTCCCTTCAACATGGCGGCGGACACCTCGCCCGTGTAAGCGCCGCTCTCGGCCCAGTGGCAGTTCTGCGCGCCCACGCCGATCGGTATGCCGCGCAACGCTTCGGCCACGGCCGGCAAGGCCACGAACGGCGGACAAACAACCGTTTCCACCTGGGCATACGGAGTCACCAGGGGGCTCACCGCTCGCACGAACTCTACAGCTTCGGCCGGCGTCTTGTTCATCTTCCAGTTGCCGGCAAGGATGGGTTTTCGCATGAATAAAAGGCTCCTTGTAAAAGTGAAAGGTGAAGCGCACCACTCACGCTCCGGCGCGCGTCAGCTCTTCGTATTCCTGTAATGTGAGCAACCTGCCGCCCACGACCTGGCTTTCGACCACGTTCTGCTTTTGGCGGTCGAACGTGAGGGTGACCTCGACCGTCTGGAAGCAGCGGTTGGCGCCGGTGCCGACCAGCCCCTTGCGGACGAGCCATCCCTCGCCGTCCTCCGTCTCACTGAGATCGTTCAGCAGGTTGATGCGCGCCTTGAGCGGCTCGCCGCAACGTCGGCATTGGGCATAGATCCAATACGTGTGCGGATCGTCGCCGAAGTGGCTGCGGCCGCCGCCGCTGCTCTGGCCGGCCGGACCGCTCAGGGCCCGCCGTAGCTTGTCCCAAAAGCCCATGGTCGCCTCCTGTTCCATCAGACATTATCGGCGATTCGTCCGCCGGTGACCATGACGCGGCGCAGGTTAGCCGGTTCCGTCATCCCCGCAGAGTGGCGCCCAGCTCCCGCTCCAGCCGGCCGACGATTTTGGCCCGTACCTTGCGCGTGTCCTCGTCGGTGAGGGTGCGATCGGCCGCCTGGAAGGTGAGACTGTAGGCCAGCGACTTCTTGCCCGGCGGAATCTGATCCCCGCGGTAGACATCGAACAGCCGCAGATCCACCAGCAGCCGGCCGGCCGCCTGTCGGATCAACGCGGCAACCTGCGCGGCCGGCACCGTCTCATCCACGATAACGGCCAGGTCTTCATACACCGGCGGCTGGCCGGAGATCTCGGTCATCGGCGCGGGGGCGCCCCAGCCGGCCAGGAGCGCATCCAGGTCCAGTTCCGTGATCGCGACAGGCAGATTGGGCAGGTCAAACGCCGCGCGCACCAGCGGATGCAGTTCCCCCACGATGCCGATCTCCTGGCCCCCGACCAGCAGCCGCGCGGTGCGGCCGGGATGGCAGGCGGGATATTGGCCGCGCTCCCAGGCGACATCCTTCAGCTCCAGCCGGGCCAACAACACCTCGACGACCCCTTTCAGGTCGAAGAAGCCGAGGGGCGAGGCGTCGTGCGGCTGCCAGCTTTGTGGCTCGCGCGGGCCCACCAGGAGCGCGGCCACGCGACGCGGCTCGGCCGGCAGCAACTGATCGGGCCGCGGATGGAAGACGCGGCCCAGCTCGAAGATGGCCACGCGTTCGGCGAAGCGCAGGTTGGCCCGCGCCGTATTCAACAGCGAAGGCAACAGCGTCCGCCGCAGATGAGCCCGATCCGCCGCCAGCGGATTCAGGACGACGACGTGCGGCACGGTGGCGGCCGCCTCATCCCGATAGAACTTCACCTCGTCGCGCACGTCTATCATCGAATAGGTGATGACTTCGTTCAGCCCACAACCCACCAGCACATCGCGCACCTTCTCTTCCCCTTCCAGTGCCAGGTTGCGGCGTTGCGGCGGCAGCTCGTCGCACAACAGCGTGTGCGGCATGCGGTCGTAACCGTAGATGCGGCCGATTTCCTCCACCAAGTCGGCCGGGATGCTCACGTCCTGGCGATGGCTGGGGACGGTGACGCGCAGGGAGGCAGACGGGGATTGTCCCCTTGTTTCCTCATCCACCCCGAACTCCAGCGCCCTCAGGATGCGCACCATCTCCGCGACCGGCACCTCGATGCCGAGCAGGCGATTGACGTAGGCCGGATCGAGCTCGATGGTGACGCGCGACGCCGGATTGGGGTACACATCGCCGTAGACCGGCCGCACGCGACCGCCGCCCAGCTCGGCCATCAACTGGCCGGCGCGGGCCAACGCGGCAATGGTCAGCTCGGGATCCACGCGCTTGCCGAAGCGATTGCCCGCCTCGCTGGAGAGCTTGAGCATCTGGCAGGTGCGTCGGATGCTCAAGAAATGGAAGTTGGCCGCCTCGAGCAGCACCGACGTCGTGCCGTCGTTGACCTCGGTGTTGGCGCCGCCCATGATGCCGCCCACCGCGATCGTGCCGGCCGTGTCGGTGATCATGAGCATTTCGGGGTCGAGGGCCCGGTCCACGCCGTCGAGCGTCACCAGGTGCTCACCCGGGCGAGCGCGGCGCATGATGATCGTCGGCCGGCCGCCGGCGCGGGCACGCAACAGGTCGTAGTCGAAGGCATGCAGCGGCTGGCCCAGCTCGAGCATCACGTAGTTGGTGATGTCCACGATGTTGTTGATCGGCCGCATGCCGGCGCGGATGAGCCGCTGTTGCATCCAGTAGGGGGACGGCTTGACCTGCACGCCCTCGATCAGCGCGGCCGAATAGCGCAGGCACAGGTCGGGATCCTGGATCACGATGCCGGCAAAGTCGGCATCGCTCACCCGCGGGATGTCCAGGTAGGCGGCCGGCGTCGGGTTGCGCAACGTCTGGCCGGTCAGGGCGGCCACTTCGCGCGCGATCCCGATCACCGATTGCAGGTGGCCGAACGCGCCTTTGATGTCGAACTCCAGGATCGTATCGCCCAGATAGTCCACCAGCGGCGTGCCGACCGGCGCATCCTCGGGCAGGATCAGGATGCCCTCGTGTTCGTCGCTAAGGCCCAGCTCCTTCTCCGAGCAAACCATGCCCTGCGAGAGGATGCCGCGAATCTTCCCGGCCTTCAGGGTGGCGATCTTGGGCTCGGCGCTGTGGCCGTCGTACAGGCGGGCGCCGACGATGGCGAACGCCACCTTCGGCCCGCGGCCGTTGCTCAAATCCTGGCCGACATAGGGATAGAGGTTCGGCGCACCGGTGACCACCGTCAGCGGCGCGGCCGCGCCGTACTCAACGCGCGCCAGCACCAGCCGATCGGCGTCGGGATGCCGCGTCACTTCCAGCACCTGTCCCACGAACACCTTGTCCCGATCCCACAGTTCGCCGATGGGCGTGAGCGACTCGACTTCCAGGCCGGCGAGCGTCAGGCGCTCGGCCAGCCGGGCGACGGGCAGGGTGATGTCCACGTAATCTTTCAGCCAGCTCAAAGGAACTTTCATCGTGATCTTCTCCCCGGCTCAACCGAACTGCTCCAGGAAGCGCAGGTCGTTGCCGTAGAAATAGCGGATGTCGTTGATCTTGTACTTCAACATGGCCGGCCGTTCGACCCCCATGCCGAACGCGAAGCCGCTGTAGATGTCGGGGTCATAGCCGCCGTTGCGCAGGACCACCGGATGGACCATGCCCGCGCCGGCGATTTCCAGCCAGCCGGTGTATTTGCAGACGCTGCACCCCTTGCCGCCGCACAGGATGCAATCCATGTCGGCCTCGATGCTCGGCTCGGTGAAGGGGAAGTAGCTGCCGCGCACCCGCAGCCGCCGGCCCGGACCGTACATGCGCCGGGCAAACTGCTGCAGCGTGCCGATCAGATCGGTCAGCCGGATCCCCTTGCCGACCGCCAGGCCCTCCATCTGGTAGAACTGATGCTCGGAGCGCGCGGTGATCTGTTCGTAGCGATAGCATTTGCCGGGCAGGATCACGCGGATCGGCTCGGGGCACCGCTCGCGCATCACGCGAATCTGGCCCGGGCTGGTGTGCGTGCGCATCACCAGCGTCGTCGCCGACGACGCTGTGCCGCCGGCCGCCGCGAGGTCGGGTTGCCCCGTGCCGCTCTGGGTGACCCAAAAAGTATCCCACATGTCGCGCGCGGGATGGTAGGGCGGGATGTTGAGCAGGCCGAAGTTATATTCATCCGTCTCCACGTCCGGCGCGTCGTAGACCTGAAAGCCCATCTCGGCAAAGATGGCATAGAGCTGGCGCAGGCTTTGCGTGGTCAGGTGCAGGTGGCCGATGGACGGTGGCCGGCCGGGCAACGTCACGTCGAGCGCGCCGGTGGCCAGTTCGGCCTCCAGCTCGGCCGCCTTCAGCTCCTCCTGGCGCCGGGCAAAGGCAGATTCGATCGCGTTTTTGACTTCGTTGACCGCTTGGCCGTACGCCGGCCGCTCTGCGCGCGGCAGTGTGGTCAGCAGCTTGACGGCTTCGTTGAGTGCGCCGCCCTTGCGGCTGAGATAGCGGATGCGCCAGGCTTCCAACGCGTTCGCGTCTCGGGCCTGCGCCAATTCGGCCAGCGCAGTCGCCTGAAGTCGCTCCAGATTTTCGTACATGTGGCCTCCAATTGATGGCAAGTAAAAAAGAAATCAGGCTCTCCAGCTTCTGGCGGGGCAAGAGGCGTTTCGGCAATTCCGGATGCAGTGAGCCCCCCACCCCTGACCCCGCCCCCCGCAAGCGGGGGGCGGGGAATCCCTCGCAAGGGGTATTTTGGCCGCTGAAGGCGGCCAAAATACCCTGCTATTCGCTTCGCCCCTTCCCCGCCAGGCGGGGAAGGGGCCGGGGGATGGGGTCACGCAAGTTGCGAGTCCTACCGTCTTCCCACCAAAAGCCGCAGACTCAGAAATCAAAAACGCGCACTTCGTCATCGGGGACGAAGTGCGCGCATGCGAACTCCGCGGTACCACCCTGCTTCCTCCACCTGGCGGAGGCTCCTCGGCCCGGCGGCCCGATTCGACGGGCTTACCGGCGGCCCCGATAACGGCGGGCTTCCGGGACGAACTACTTTGCCGAACGCGACGTTCGGTGTTCACCCGTCCGGCTCGGGAGGGAACTTCGCGCGGGCCGTGTGTCGGTCGGGCTTACAGCCTCGCGCTGCCGCGAGGCCCGACCTCTCTGGAGACTTACGTCCCGCCTACTTTCCTCCGTCATCGCCTTTGCGGTGGGTATGTCGTTGTTGAGGCGGATAATACCGCAAGAAACGCGGCCTGTCAAATCGCTGCGAAGGGCGGTCGGACGGGATGTCAATGCCGGAAGTGGCGTTCGCCGGTGAAGATCATGGCCATGCCCGCCCGATCGGCCGCCGCGATGACCTCTTCATCGCGCAGCGAGCCGCCCGGCTGGATGCAGGCCGTCACGCCGGCCGCGGCCGCCGCTTCGATGCCATCGGCAAAGGGGAAGAACGCGTCCGAGCCCATCACCGCGCCGCGCGCGCGTGCGCCGGCCCGCCGCGCGGCCAGGTAGACCGCGTCCACGCGGTTCATCTGCCCCGCGCCCACGCCCACCGTCGCGGTGCCCTGGGCAAACACGATCGCGTTGGACTTGACGTGCTTGACCGCCAGCCAGGCGAACGCCAGGCTACGCCGCTCGGCCTCGGTCGGCGGCCGCCGGGTGACCACCTTCCAAGTCGCTGCGTCCACTCCGCGATCATCGGGGGTTTGCGCCAGAAGCCCGGCCGCCACCGAGCGCAACACCAGGCTATCGGACGCGGCCGGCCTCGCCTTCATCACCCGGCAATTCTTCTTGTGGGCGGCCAACCAGTCCAGCGCTTCGGCCGTGAAGTCGGGCGCGGCCAACACCTCGACGAAGAGCCCGCCGAGCTCCTGGACGAAGCTCAGGTCTACCGGCCGATTGGTCGCGATGATCGAGCCGAACGCCGACACCGGGTCGCAGGCCAGCGCCAGCCGATACGCCTCGATCAGGGTAGCGGCGGTGGCCAGCCCGCTCGGATTCGTGTGCTTGATGATGGCGACGGCTGGCTCGCGGAACTCTTGGGGCATGGCCCAGGCCGCGTCCAGATCCACCAGGTTGTTGTAGCTCAGCTCTTTGCCCTGAAGCTGCTCGAACGCGGGCGCCGCGCCAATCCGGCGATAGAGCGCGGCGCGCTGATGCGGGTTCTCGCCGTAGCGGAGCGTCTGGACGCGCTCGGCCGCCAGGAGGAGGGTCGAGGGAAATTCCTCGTCCTGCCCCAACCACGTCGCAATCGCCGCGTCGTAGGCGGCGGTATGATGAAACGCCTTGACCGCCAGCCGTCGCCGCATGAGCAGGGCGTCGCCGGCATCCGATCGGCGCAGCGCGTCCAGCACCGCGGGGTAGTCGGCCGGATCGCACACGGCGAACACCGACTCGAAGTTCTTGGCCGCGGCGCGCAGGAGCGCCACCCCGCCGATGTCTATTTCCTCCACCGCCTCGGCCTCGGTCACGCCGGGCCGGGCCACGGTGGCCCCAAACGGATACAGGTTGCACGCCACCAGATCCATCGCCGCGATGCCGTGGCCGGCCAGCTCGGCCAGGTGCTCCGGCGTGCGACGGGCCAGGATGCCGCCGTGGATGGCCGGATGCAGCGTCTTCACGCGGCCGCCGAGGATCTCCGGGTGGCCGGTGACCTGTTCGACCGGCAGGACCGGCAGGCCCGCGGCGCTCAAGGCCCGGGCCGTGCCGCCCGAAGCCACCAGTTCGAAGCCCAGCTCGACCAGGCCGCGCGCGAACTCGACCAGGCCGGCCTTATCGTATACGCTCAGGATAGCTCGTCGTGTCATCAAGTGATCCTTTCCTCTCATCTACAATGCGTCGGCCGCGCCGATCACCGACCGGATCGCCTCGACCAGCAACCGATGTTCGGCCTCATGGATGCGGGCCTCCAGATCGGGCAGGGTGTCGGTCGGGAAGATGGGCACCTCGACCTGGGCGATGACCGCGCCGGCATCCACTTCGGGCACGGCCCAATGGACCATGACGCCCGTATGGGCGATCTCGCCCCGGCGATAGGCCTCGTACGCGCGCTGGATCGCGTGCGTGCCCGGGAATCGGCCGGGAAGCGCCGGATGCAAATTGAGCACCCGGCCCGGAAAACGCGCCAGAAACGCCGGGCTCAGGACGTGCATCCAGCCGGCCAACACGATCAGGTCGGGGACATATTCCGCAACGCGCGCGGCCAGGTCGGCGTCGTATTCCTCGCGCGACCGACCGGCGTCGCGATACGGCTTCAACGGGAAGTAAAGGGTCGGGATGCCGGCACGGTCGGCGCGCACCAAGCCATAGGCATCGCGGCGGTTCGATACGACCACTGCAATCTGCGCGGCAAGCCGGCCCTCCCGCACAGCATCTATGATGGCCTGCAGGTTGGAGCCGGCGCCGGAGATCAGAACGGCCAGACGTTTCATAGCTGAGCACCGAAAAAGGGTTGTTTGCGCATTGGGCGCCGGGTCGCTACAATGTAGTTGGACTTTTCGCTTGCAGAAAGCAGCAGGCATTTACCTATAGAGAGGTTTTTTCACCCATGGCCACCATCACCATCCTCGGCGCCGGGCTGATGGGCACGGCGGTCGCCTGGCCGTTGAGCGATAACGGCCACGAGGTGCGCCTGGTCGGCACGCACCTCGACGCAGACATCATCCGGGCGTGCCTCGAGCAAGGCCGCCATCCTAAGCTGCGCCGACCCCTGCCGCCCCGCGTGCAACCCTTCTTCGTCGAACAGCTCCCCCAGGCGCTCGCCGGCGCGGATGTGATCGTGAGCGGCGTGAACTCGCTGGGCGTGCATTGGATCGGCCGCACGTTGGGGCCGCTGCTCTGGCCGGGCGCGACGATCATCGCGGTCACCAAGGGGCTGGAAGCCCAGGAAGACGGCACTCTGCGCATCTTGCCCGATGTGCTGGCGGCCGAACTGCCGGCCGGGTTGCGCGCGCAGGTGACGATCGCGGCGATCGGCGGGCCGTGCATTGCGGGCGAGCTGGCCGGCCGCCGGCCGACGTGCGTCGTGTTCACCGGCCGCGACGCAGCCGCCCTCCATCGGCTGCGCGCGATCTTCGGCACCGACTACTATCACATCTGGCTTTCCACCGACATCGTGGGCGTCGAGGTGTGCGCGGCGCTGAAGAACGCCTATACGCTGGCGGTCGGCCTTGCCGGCGGCATCCTGGAGCGCAGCGGCGGCACCGATGAGGCCGACGCCGCCATGCACAACCTGGCGGCCGCGCTTTTCGGCGTCAGCGCGCGAGAGATGACCCGCATCGTGACGCTGCTGGGCGGCGGCGCGGACAAGGTGATCGGCCTGCCGGGGGTGGGCGATCAATATGTGACCTGCGTCGGCGGCCGCACGATCCGGCTGGGTCGCCTGTTGGGCCGGGGCCTGACCTATGCCGAAGCCGTGGCCGAGATGGCCGGCGAAACGCTGGAGGGGGCCTACATCGTGCAACAGATGGCCCGGGCCTTGCCGGCGTGGGAAGCCGCCGGACGCATCTCGGCCGATGAGCTGCCGTTGCTGCGCCTGCTCATCCGCATCATTGCCCAGGGGGCGCCGGCCGAGATCCCCTTCGAAAGCCTCCTGGGCGGCCGCACGGTCATGATCTGATGACGAGGGCCGGCCGTCCACGAATGTCAGCACGAATACACGAATAGCGCACCCCTCGATTCGTGCATTCGTGGCCCTATTCGTGGACGGCCCCCCTCGATTCGTGCATTCGTGGCCCTATTCGCCTGCCCTGGCCGCCAGGGCAGGGTGGACGGCACCCCCGCCGACACCCTCAACCGACCAGCGCCGCCAGGATCACCACCAGCGCCGCGCACCCAGGATCCACCTGGCCTTCGGTCCGTTCGCCCACCCAACTGGCGCGGCCCATCTTGCTGCGCAACGGCGTGACCGCATCGCGGCCGGCCTCGGCCGCCGCGAGCGCGCGGGCGCCGGCCGCGGCGACGGTAGCCCCCTCGTTGATCGCCGCAGCAAACGCCTCGACGGCCGGGTGCAACGCGTCCAGGATCGTCTTGTCGCCGGGTTGCGCCTTGCCGCGCTCCTGGATGCCCTGCTCCGCAGCCTGAAACATCAGCACCAGGTCGGCCGGCGTCAACTCGGCTTTGCCCATGACGGCTTTGCCGGCGCGCATCAGCGCGGTCGCCAACAGCGTACCCATGGTCGAAGGACCGGCCTTGTTGGCCAACATCCCCGCAGACGCCAGGAATTTGCCCAGGTCGGTCGTCGGCGTGCTCGCAGCGTAGGGGATCAGGGCATCGGCGATCTTGCCGAGGGTGTAGCCCATGTCGCCATCGCCCATCGCCTGATCGAGCGATGTCAGATAGTCCACCTGCGCCTTGAGCGCCGTACAGACGCGCACCAGCGCGTCGGCAACGGTTGGTCCGGAATAGGTCGTCGTCACGTGATCTCCCCTCAGAACTGCTTGAAGAACGGCGTGTGCGCCGGATAGTCCAGGAGCGGGATGAGCTCGTCGTCCAGGCGCATGAAGGTCAAGGACGCGCCCGCCATCTCCATCGAGGTGGCGAACTCGCCCACGTAGGCCCGATGGATCTTGATGCGCCGATCGGTCAGGAGCTCGTGCACCTTGCGATAGAGGATGTAGAGCTCTTCGGGCGGCGTCGCACCGAGCCCGTTCACCATCACCGCCAGCGTCTCGCCGGCGGCCGGCCGCAGATCCTCCAGGATGGCCTCGGTCATGCGCGTGGCGATCTGATCCGCGGTTTGCAGCTTCTCGCGCTTCATGCCCGGCTCGCCGTGGATGCCCATGCCGATCTCCATCTCGTCCTCGCCGATGGTGAAGGTGGGCCGGCCGGCCATCGGCACCGTGCACGGCGAAAGGGCCACGCCCATGCTGCGGGTGTTCGCCAGCGCCTTTTCCGTCACCCGCACGACCTCTTCCAGCGAGCCGCCCTGATCGGCCATGGCGCCCGCGATCTTGAACGCGAAAACCATGCCCGCCACCCCGCGACGTCGTTCGGCACGCTCCGGCGGCGCAGAAGCCACATCATCCCGCACCAGCACCGTGCGCACGGTGATCCCTTCCATGTCGGCCATTTCCGCGGCCATGTCGAAGTTCATCACATCGCCGCTGTAATTGCCGTAGATGTAGACCACGCCCGCGCCGCCGTGGATGCGCTTTGTCACTTCCAGCATCTGATCCGCGCTCGGCGAGGCAAAGACATCGCCCACCGCGCAGCCGTCGAGCATCCCCTTGCCGACGTAACCCAAAAAGACCGGCAGGTGGCCGGAGCCGCCGCCGGTGGCCAGGGCGACTTTGCCGGCAACCGGCGCGTCGGCACGCACGATGCAGTGCAGGTCGCCGCCGGCGTAGCTCAACTGCGTCGGATGGGCCTTCAAGAGGCCATCCAACATCTCGATCACGAAGTCGTTAGGATTGTTGAGGATCTTCTTCATGAGGGCCATCTCCTTGGTTCGCTAACAATGAGAGCTGGTCGTCTAGCACGTTATTTTACGTCCGACGTGGCGAGAGGGCCAAAAAGCGGGGACACGTCCCCGCAATCCAAAGCACGACGCCGCTTTCGGATTGCGGCGGCACGACGCCGCTTTCGGATTGCGGCGG
>JBBIKA010000002.1:0-28110 GCA_037445695.1 Chloroflexota bacterium | reverse complement strand
TGCGGCGGCACGACGCCGCTTTCGGTCTGCGGCGGCACGACGCCGCTTTCGGATTGCGGCGGCACGACGCCGCTTTCGGATTGCGGCGGCACGACGCCGCTTTTGGTCTGCGGCGGCACGACGCCGCTTTCGGTCACAAAGCGGGGACACGTCCCCGCAAGCCAAAAACGAACCGGCTTCGTTAGCGCGGCGAGCCGGCCGGCCAAACCACCTCGCCGAGCAAGAAACGACCATCGGCCGCGGCCGGCACGGCCAACCGCCGGCCGGTCGCCGCATCATACAGGCCGACCACCAAGCGATAGGTGTCCGCAGGCAAAGGCGGCAACGCCAACGTCACCGCATCGGCAACCGGATAACCGACCGGCCAGGCCCGCGTGGGCAGTTCGCCCCCGCGCGGCTGGCCATCGTATTGTGCTACGATGCGGTCGGCCCGGTCCAACAGGTGCACGAAAACCGTATAATCCACGGCCGGCGCCTTGAGCGCTTCCCAATAAAACCGGAGCACCAGCCGATCGGCCAGCGCGTCAACCTCATAGCCGCGCAAAACGATCTGCTCCCCGAAGACCGCGTCGGGGCGCTGCGCCGCCGCGGATGGCGCAGCGCCGTCCGGCTGCGCCCGGCCGATCACCCCGACCCGTTGCGGCTCACCCAGATGACGCAGGGTCGGCTCCGCGGTGTACAGGCCCGCCTCCAGCGCATAGGGCGGCCGGCCGATGTCGGCCGCGAGCGTGATCCGGTGCGTATCTCGCAGGATCTCGGCCGGCTTCCACAGGCTGCTCGGATAATAGACCCCTCCCGGCCGCTGGTCGCTGCCGCCGATGACGCGGCCCTCGGCATTGATCACGTGTACAAAAGTGGTGTAATCGCGCTCAAGCCGCTGCAACGGCTGCCAGTACAGGGTGATCGTCGCCGCGGCGCCGGGCCAAAACATGGCCGGCGCGACGTCGAAACCGATCAGCCGGATGGCGCTGCCGAACGTCGCGTCGGCCGGCCGATCCGGCGCGCGCCGCGTTGCCGGGCCGAGCACGCGCGACAGTCCGCCGGGCTGCCGCGCCAGGTCGAACTTCACCTCCAGGCCGGGCATCTCCTTGATCAGCAGGACCGGCCGGCCGCTGCGAAACGCCGTCTCGATCGTCATGCCCACATCGGCCCATGCCGGCTCCGGCCGGATCAAAGGAAAGAGGCCGGTCAGATCGGGCCGCACGCCTTCCACATATTGCATGTACCAAAACGGCATCATTTCGTCCCGATCGTTGGTCGCCAGGATCGCGTGCGGGGGAATCTCCTGAGCCAGGATCGCCTGCCACGTCGCGCGCGCCTGATTGTTCCGGCTTTGATCCACCTGCGGAAAATGCGTGAACAGCAGATGGACGGCGAGGAAAGCCGGGAGCAAAGAAAGGAGAAGAGAGGAGAGAGGAGAGAGAAGAGAGAAGGGAGAAGAGGGAGGGGGAGTAACGAGCGGATGGGTCGGTGCGGGCCGGCGCCGACGCGCGACCCGGGAAGCCACGGCCGCGGCAAGGCCTCCGCTCCCGACGGCGATCCACAGCGATCCGATGAGATAAAGCGGGATGTAATAGACCGCGATGTCGCCGATGCCGTAGAATAGATTGAAAACGAAGAGGATCACAAAGCCGAGGCCGGTCAGCGCCAGAAACGGCCGATCGCGCCATGCCAGCCATCCCAGGCCGATCAGGCCCAGCAGGATGCCCGGCCACGTCAACTCGACGGCCAACCGGCGGGCCTCGGCCGGCGCGCGGGCCAACGCGTCGCCGAGCGGGCGAAATTCCGATTCAAAAGAACGGCCGGTGACATACTCGAAAAACCCAGCCACCGTCGGCGTGTACAGCTCCAGCGTCTGTTCCGGACCAACCTGCACGTGCAGATAAGGTGCGCGCGGCGCGGTCAACGGGATATAGGCGTAAAGGAGCAAGGGCAAGCCGACGAGAAGCGCCAGGAGCAAAGCCTTTTCCCTGTTCAGGACCCCCTCTCCTCCGACCGTCTCCCCTGCGAGAGGAGGAGAGATATCCTCCCCCTTACCTTTCAGGGAAGGGGACCGAGAGGTCAAACCCCTGCGGCCAACCCACCAGCCGAACAGCACGATCGCCGGCAGCCACAGGAGCGTCGTGCGGTGATGCGCCAGGCCCAGGCCGAACAGAAAGGCGGCCGCATAGAGCCAGCGCGGTCGCCTCGTCGCGGCCCACCGTGCCAGCGCCCACAACAACGCCATGAGCAGCGCGGCGTTCAGCGTATAGACCTCGGCGATCACCGCCTGCGACCAGAAGGTAGGCGTGACCGCACAGAGCGCCGCGGCCGACAACGCCGCCGCGCGGCTCGCCCATGGCCCGGCCGGCCGTGCGACCGGCTCCAACACCTGGCGCGCCAGCCCATAAACCAGCCCGACCGTCATCGCCCCCCAGAACGCAGAAAAGAGGTTCATCCGCCAAGCCGGGTCGCCGAACGGCAACAAGTGGGTCCACAGTCGGCCCAGCAGCAGATAGAGCGGATAGCCCGTAGGATGCGCAAAGCCGCCCACCCAGGCCGCAAACTGAAACTCGCCGCTATCGCCCCCCAGCAGCCCCGGGGCCAGCGTACGCCAATAGAGCCCAAACGCCAGTAGAGCGCTTGCGCCTGCGACCGCCCCCTCAAAGAACGCTCGCCGTCTCACGCCTCATTCCCCCCACGCCACCCAATCCACTGCGGCCGCCAGCGTGCGAAAGTCGCCGGCCACGCGCACGAACGCATCGTCGGGCTGGATCACCTCGGCGGCCGTGCCCGGGCCGGCGCCCTGCACGCCGATCAGCGCATGGGCGCGGCCGGCCAGATCGTCGGCCGACGTGATGCGCGAGCCCAGACGGCGCAACGCGTCGGCCGCCGCGGGGGTCAGATGGCGGCCGGCATCGCCCTTCGTCGCGACGACCACGATGCGCCCCCGCGGGATCGCATTCAGATAGGCCGCCAGGCCGTCGGCCTCATAGGCATTGGCCGCGGTGTCGAAGCCGCGTTGATTCAGCAACGCGCCGCTGCGCGGGTCGAACACCGCGACGTTATAGCCGCGGCGGCCCACCGAAGCCTTCACCTCGCGGCCGTCGGCCGTAAACGCACTGATGAACGCCTCGGAAAACGCGTGCGCCTCCAGGTTGACCGGGCTGGCGACACCGGTCGCACCGATCACGGCCCGACTGACAGGATCGGGGAAGGCGCGCCGCGGACTGACGGCCCACGCGAACTCCAGCCGAACGCGATTGGGCCCGCGCCGCGTGGCTGTGGCCGGCACCGCGGCCGTCACCGTCTGCCAGCCGGCCGCCAGCTCATAGTCGCGCAGCACGGGCGCATCGTTGACGCGGATCGAGAGCTTCTGCGGTGGCGCGCCCGCGTAGCCGAGCGGCGCCACGGCCAGGCGTAACGTGACGTCGGTCGGCGCGGACAACGGCAGGTACAGCTCGGCCGTCCGGCCGACAACCCAGTTGGCCGTGGCGTTGTACGGCTGCTCGTCGGTGCGCACGTCCCAGCCGGCGCCCAGATAAGGCTCGGCGCCCGGCACGCCCACGTCCACGCGCAACGGCAGGCGCACCGGCTTCTGGATCACGCGGTATGCCTTGTAGCCGTCCCCCTCCCAAAACGCCGGCTTTTCCAGCGGCAACACCGCCAGGGCATAAGCCTCCGTCTGATGGATCGTATCTTGATACGGATAACGCCCCGGAATCGCCGGCGTGGTAATGAAATAACGCACATCGTAGAGCGTCATCAGATCGGCCGCGGCCGCGCGCGCGGCCGCATCGGTCTGCGGATCCACCTGACGATACATCTCCAGGTCGGTCAGCGCCTTGAAGAGCGGAATGCGGCCGAAATAGTCCATCTTGTAGGCCGGCGCGCGGCTGATGTTGCCCCCGATCAGCGGCTTGCCGTGGACGGTCTGAAAATACTGCAGGTTGGTTTGTTCGCTGCCCAACACGCCGAAGCTGTTGCGCCAGCCCAGCGGCA
Organism: Chloroflexota bacterium; assembly: GCA_037445695.1. Classification (GTDB taxonomy): domain Bacteria; phylum Chloroflexota; class Anaerolineae; order CG2-30-64-16; family CG2-30-64-16; genus CAKZKT01. The sequence continues at coordinate 24,129 of JBBIKA010000002.1, read as the reverse complement.
ACTGCAGCACCGCGAACTCGCCCGGCTCGGCCGCGATCAGCCGATACACCTCCGGCACCCGCGCATCGGTGGTGGGCAGGGGAACGGCGAGGTGTTCGAGGAGGATGCCGACGGCCAGCGTGCCCGCCACCAGGCCGGCAGCCAGCGGTGCTCTGAACGAAAGATGGCCCGCGACGGATGAGCGGCGCCTGGCGATTTGCTCCAACAGCCACGCCGCCCCCATCGCCGCCAGCATCGCCAGGCCGAGCATCAAGAGCACGCTGTTGCGGTTGGGCGCACGATTGGCGTTGACGAACGGGATGAAATGCAACAGGACGAAAGGCAACGGAAAGGTGACCCCTTCCGGCAGCAGGTTGTCCAGGCTAAAGCGGTAGCGGCCGTTGATCTGCAACAGCGGGCCGAGCGCCAGCACGCCGAAAGCGAGCGCCGTCCACGTCCAGAGCGCCGGCCGGCGCCGGCCGGCGCCGACGCCCACGACGGCCAGCGCCAGCGTCACCCAGCCCAGAAACACCGTGTTGATATCGCCGAAACGCCCCTTCCCTTCCTCCACCCGACGCAAGGCCGCCTGCCAGTGGGCGATCGGCTCCACCGCGCCCCGCACGGCGCCGGTCGCCAGCGGATTGAGATCGGTCGGCGTCACCAGGCCGACCAGGTCGGCGCTAAGCTTGAGGCTTTCGCCCCAGCCGGTCAGCGCGTAGTCGCCGGTGAGGAATTCACGGCCGATGGGGATCAGCGCGGGCGACCAAATCACGGCCGCGGTCGCGGCGGCCAGCGCCAGCCGGGCCAACGCGGCCCACCGCCGCGGCCATTCACGCCACAATGATAGCAACACGATCAGCGTAAAAAGCGCCAGAAAAGAGGCGAAGATCATCTCGGCCAGGGCCGCCAGCGCCAGGAAAAGGCCGGCCAGCAGCGCGTTTTTCAGCCCGGACTCCCGCAACGTCTTCAACAGATAAAGCGCGTAAAACGGCAGCCATTGGGTGGTCACCATGTCGTAGTGCCCCAGCGCGGCATAGACCGCCCGATTGGAGGCAAAGGCATAGATCAGTCCGGCCAGGAGTGCGGCAAGCCGCACGGGGACTCGGGCATGGGGATCGGAAGTCGTCAGGACGTAGCAGGCCAGCAGGTAGGCGCCGAAGCCGCTCAAGGCCGTCGCCAGGAGGAGCGTGACGTTGCTCGCCAACGGCACATTAGCCGCGACGACGAGCGGCAGGCCGATGAGGGCGTTGAAGAAGTTGTAGGTGTACAGGATCAGATCAATGCCCAGCGGGTACCAGATCAACTCAGAGTGCAGCGGGCTGGTGTGCAGGTCGAGCAACGCGTGCTTGAAATACCAGAGGTTCCACGCAAAGGTAGATTCATCGAAGGCCCAGGTGGCCGTGCCGGGCATGCGGCTGCTCAGGTTGGCCGCCAGAGGCCAGGTCAAGACTACGGTCAGCGCGACGAACACGCCGAGCGCGATCCCCGTAAAACGGGCCGCGCGGCGGACAGGAGATGGCTCAACGGGCATTGGCATGGGGCAATCACCCTCTCATTCGAACGAAACGGCGTGCCAGCCGTCGGGGGCCTCCGGCCCGACCAGGGGTTGGCGATCTTCGGTGCGGAGGAGGCGCAGGCGCACCTGGCTTAGCGGCTCGCCGTTCGGCACGTCCAGCTTGTGCCACGTGACGAAGTGGCCGGCCGGCGTCCATTCGGGCGGCCGGAACGCCTCAAACGGCAGGTCATCTTGCCACGGGGCGCCGTCGGGCCGGCGACCGGCCACCTCGAGCCGATACGCCGGCCACGCCTGCGGATCGGGGCCGGCGGTGCGCCAGACCAGCGTCAGCCAATTCACCCCCTCTTGCCACGGGGCAAAGCGAACGCCGACCAGCGTCAGACGATCGGTGAAACGGATCTCGGCGGGCAACGGATCGGCCATGCGGCCGACGAGATCGGCCCCCGCGGGCAGCTCGACGACGGTCAGCGCGGCCGAGCCATCGGCCGCGGGCACCCGCGCGCGTTCCTGCGCGGCCGCTAACAAGATCTCGACCGCACGCGCCCCAGGCGCACACGGCCGGGCGCCCCTGCACCAGTCCGCGCTGGAGCCGATCAGATAGGTGGCCGGCCGGCCGGCCGGCGGCAGCGGCAACGCCCACCGCGCATCGAACCAGCTCAAGCCCTCGTTGCGCCAGGTGAAGATCGTCTGGACGGTCGCGTGCTCGTGCAACAACATGAAGGTCGGATGGCGATAGATGTCGGACGACAGATAGACGTGACCGGCCGGCCGGTTGTTCCGCAGCCACTGCCAGGCGGCCGTCATGTCGCCTTCGAACGCGTCGAAGGTGGCCTGCGACGGCCCCCAGACGCGGAAATAATCCCGATAGGTGGCGCCGGCATGGAAACCCAGGGCAAGCACCGAAACGACGATTGTAATACGAAATAAATTTCGCATTACATTTGCGTTTTTGACATCAGCATTACGGCTCAGTGCCCGAATCACAGCCATCAGGCCGATCGCCGGAAAGAAATACACCCCCGGGATCGTCCCCAGGACGCGCGGCAGGGTGGGCCAGCGGTCGGTGGCCAGAAAAGAGGGCAACAGCAGCGCGGAGAACCACGTCAGCAAGAAGAGGGCCGCGGGCGTCCGCCAGCGCCGCAGCAACACGGCGATCCCGATCAGCGCCAGGAGCGCGGTGGGCAGGTCGAAGACCGCGCGACGGGGCAGGTTGTAGAACTGTTCGGGATCGCCCGCGCCGGGCACGAAGAACTGCGCCACGTTCGCTGCCGCGGCCTGCGCCATGCGCCTCAGCGGATCGGCCGCCTTCGTCACCGCGACCTCGGCCGCCCGCTGCGTGAAGCTGCCGGGGTGTTGCACGAAATAGAGCGCCAGCGGCGCGAAGATCAGCCCCGCGACGATAAAAAACAGGAGGATCCCGCTGAAATGACTCCGCAAGAGCGCTCTCTCGGCCCGGCCCCCGAGGCGCGCCACGAGCCAATCCAGGATCAGGAAGCCGGTCAGGAAGAAGGGGAAAAAGCGGCTCGCCGTATAAAAGTGCAACGACAGGCCCAGGAACACCCCTCCCAACCCGAACCACGCGAACGACGCGGCGTCCGCTCGAGGCCAACCTGCCCACCGGTCGCCTCGCCGCGGCGCCGCGGCGCCGCTTTGCCGGTTGATGCCGCGCCAGAACGCGGCGAACGCCAGCGCGGCGCAGAGCGGGGTGAAGACCCCGCGGATGCCGAAGCGCGAGAAGTGAACATGCCAGTAAGAGGTCGCCACGTAAAGCGCGGCCAGGAGGGGGACCAGCCTCGCATAAGATGCGCCTGCACGCGGCCGCAATGACGTATCGTCGCGATCGGCATCGGCCGCGGCCGCCCGCGCCAGCTCAAGCCCCAGCCAGTAAGTGGCCAGCACCGTCGCGATGCCCGCGATGGCCGATGGCAGCCGGAGCGCCAGCGGCGTCACGCCCATGAGGCGGAACACGGCGGCCACGATCCACATATGCAGGCCCTCGCGGCCGTAATTGGCCGGAAAGAAGATCGCGCCGCGACCGGCGAGCACATCCAGCGCATCGAGGCCGTCCGTCGCCTCGTCGCCGAAAAGGCCGGGCGGAATCGCGCCGATCTGCCACAACCGAAAGAAGGCGGCGACGAGGAGAAGCAGCGCAATGTAGAACGTTCGACGTGAAACGCCCAAGGACACCCCCGCTTTTCAGGGCAACGCCTTGCGGCCCAACACCCAGCGATGATGCGCCCAGACCTGCTTGATCTGCCAGGGGATAGGGGAATGTTCCAGCCACATATACTTTTTGATCTGCTCGTAAAGATCGGGTCGGCGACCCAGGTAGTAATCCATCGTGGACCAGCGCCAGCCATCTCCCTGGAAGCGGCTCTGGAGCTTGCGGGAGCGAATCCCCAGCCGGCCCAACAGCTCGGATGCCGGCATCACCGTATCGGGCCAGGGCGGCACGTCCAACACGCCCTGTTCCAGGATCTCCACCCCCAACGCGGCCAGCTTGTGCCGGATCATCGCAATGTTCGTCCAGCGCTCGTCTACTTCCCGGACGAACTCGGGTTCGGCCACATGCTTGCGGAACTGATAGCCGATCTGCACCGGATTGGGCACGGCGATGAAGATCAGCTTTTTGGCGCAGCGCACCAGCTCACGGAGAAAGGCATCGGGATCCCGCAGTCGCCATAGCGCGGCCCAGTTCCAGACGAAGTCGAAGCTGCGCTCCGCGAACGGCAACCGCGCCCAATCTTCCACCAACACGAAGCGCGCCGGCAAACCCAGCTCGCCCCAGATCCGTTCGACCCCGGCCAGGCGCTCCGCGTGATCGTCGGCCAGGGTGATCTGGCACTTAACGCGCGCCAGCCATACGCTGTTGATTCCGCTCACTCCCGCCATGCCGAACAACGGCGCTTCCAAGACCGTGTAAAAGCCGTAACGGCCCTTCAGATCGAGCAAGAAATCGTTCAAGACCAGACGTTCGTAAACCAGGCCGAGGCCTTCGTTGTAATCGGTGAGATAGCGTTTCCAGTTGGGTTCAGCCATCATTCCCCTGTTTGTCCTACTGAAATTTCGTGGCGCAGGCTTTCAGCCTGCGCTCTGCAGACTGGGGTTTGCGGGCGGCTTCGCCGCCCGCAAACCCCAGTCTCAGCTTCGAACGGTTCCCATAGAACCCGCCCACCCGCGCAACACCTGTGCCGTAGATTCAAACGCCAGTTCATCCCACGGGATCTCGTCCGCCGCGAACCAGCGCGCCTCGCTCACATCGTCGCAAGCGGCCAGCGCACCGCCCAGAGGCCGAGCCCGATAGATGAGGAGAATGCCGCGGCGTTCATCCCACCCGCCGAGCGCGGCGATGCCCTGTAAGCCCGTTACTTCGACGGTGATGCCGGTCTCCTCGGCGATCTCGCGCACCACGGCTTCTTCGGGCGCTTCGTCGGCATCCATATAGCCGGCCGGCAAAGCCCAAAAGCCGATGCGCGGCACGGCCGCACGACGCACGAGCAGCACCCGTTGGCCATCGCTGATCAGCGCGGCGACCGCGACCTTCGGATCCTGAAACTGGATGAAGCCACAGTAACGACAATGGCGCCGCATCCGGCCGAAGATGAAATCGTCGGCCAGCGGCGCGGCGCAGCGGGGGCAATAAGTGAAGGGTTGCGTCATGTTTGGCTTTCGACGGCCATGCGCACCGCCCGCAGGTTGCTGAACGGCGCGTTGCACGGCGCAACGCATCCGGTCGAAACGATCAGGCGCCGGCCGCCGGTTTGGGCGATCGCGTCGGCCACCCGGCCGCGGATCTGCTCGGGCGTGCCGCGCAACACATCCTCCCAATGTTCCAGGCCGCCGGAGACCGCGCCGGGGAAGAGCTGCATTCCTGCGGCCAGCGACGGCGGCGTTTCGCGATCGTGCCAGTTCAGCGCCTGGCCGGGATAGCTCGCGACCAGGTCGAACATGACGTTGGCGCCGTGCAGATGCAACATGTTGAACCAGCAATCGGCCGCGGCCGCCAGGATGCGCCGATCATACGGCTCGCCGAACTCCCGGTATTCGGCGCGGCTCAGCACGCTGTAGCTGGCCCATTGGATGGCATAGTAGATGCCGGCGATCCCCTTGGTCTTGGCCGCTTCGATGAAGGCAATGGTGCTGCGCGTGATTGTCTCCAGCCCGGCATGGACGGCGGCCGGCTCCTGGCGCATCTGCACCACCAGCCGCTCTGCGCCGGCCAGATGCCGCGCCTGTGCCAGCGGACTGAAGATCGTCTGGATGAACGGCACCTCGTCGCCCACCGCGTTGCGGATCAGCTCCAGGCAGTGGAGCTGGCCGGCCAGCGCGCCGGCATACGGATCGAGGACCGGCAAGCGGGCCCAATCCTCCGCCGCGTGAATGACCGTGTTCAGATATTCGCGCGTCCCTTCATCGCCGCCGCCGAAGCGCGTTTCGATCCCCCAGTCCACCAGGCAGAAACTGCTGGCCGGCGAGACCTTGATGCAATCCCAGTCGTATTGTTTTTGCCAGGTCAACGTCGCATCGGCCAGATCGGCCGGCCGCTGATCATCGCCTGGAAAATGGCGCCAGAGCGCCACCGCCACGCGGTCGGTCGGTTCGCCGGCGCAGGTCGCCATCAGGCGCTCGCGGCGTGTCATTCGTGCTTTCATGCTTGCTCCTTCTCCATTTGTTTTTGCGCCTCCTCCCGGCGCTGCTCCGGCGCGCTACGGCACGCGGCCGTGCACCAGCAGCCACAGTCGCGGGCCGAAGATCGCCACACCCACCCCGACGGCGGCCAAGGCCGCCACGACCACCGCGGCCGCGCCGACATCCTTGGCCGCCTTCGCCATCGGATGGTACTCCTGGGTCAACAGGTCCACCGCCAGCTCGGCCACCGTGTTGACCAGCTCGGCCGAGATGACGAAGCCGATCGTGAGCAGCAAGACCGCCCACTCCATCGCGCTGACCCGCAGGATCAGGCCGGCCAGGATCACCAGGCCGGCGACGGCCAGATGCACCCGCAGGTTGCGTTGCGTGCGAATGGCGTAGCCCAGGCCGGCGAAAGCATAGCCGAAACTGCGTAGAAAGGCCCGCATTTGACTTCCGAACCCATCTTTCACACGTGCCAGGCACTTTCGAAGCAGGGCAATTGAAATCGCAACTAACGGGCCTGCGGCCGGGCGTCCACCTGCGTGGACGCGGACGGCCAATCCCCAATCCCTAATCTCAAGATCGCCTCCTGACGGGCCCACATCGCAGCCTCTGCTGCGGGTTCGGCGTGATCGTAGCCCAGGAGATGCAACACGCCGTGTACCGTCAGCAGCCGCAGCTCTTCCGCAAGCGGCCGGCCCAGCTCCGCGGCCTGCCGGCGGGTGAACGGCAGCGCGATGATGATATCGCCCAGGTAGGCGGCCGCTTCCGGCGCGCTGACGAAGCCCGGGGTCGGCTCTTGGGCCGGAAACGAAAGCACATCGGTCGGACCGTCCACGCCCCGGTAGCGGCGATTGAGGTCGGCCACGGCCTCATCGTCGGTGATGACCAGCGTGACCTCGGCCTCCGCCACGCCTTCGTGCGCCAGCGCCGCGGCAATGACGTTGGCCAGGTCGGCCGCATCTACCTCCGACACAAACGGCTCGTCCACCTGCACGTTGATGCGCTCGTCGGCCGGCTCAGACGGCGCGCGAGGCTCCGGAATCTCGATCGGCGGGTGTGACACGACGTACCTCCCGGGATGCCCGTGATGCGGGGCGGGCCGGCTTCGGCGGCGGTTCGGCGGCCACAGCCGGCTCGGCGGCCGGCCGGGCCGGAACGACCTCGGCCGGATAAGAGATGCGCGGGTGTTGCAGGCCGCGCAATACGTCTACGAACGCCTGACGGATCAGGCGCAAATCGTCCATGGTCAGCGTACACTCGTCCAACTGGCCGGAGGCCAGCCGACTGTCCATGCTTTCGGCCACGATCTGCTCGATCTCCTCGACCGAGGCGGTGCGTCGGGAGCGTACGGTCGCCTCTGCGCCGTCGGCCAGCATGGCGATCGCGGTCTCGCGGCTCTGCGGCTTGGGACCGGGATAGCGAAACGCGGCCTTGTCCACCTTCTCGGGCGACCCGGCCTGGCGCACCGCCTGATGATAAAAGTACGAGACCATCAGCGTCCCGTGGTGTTCGGGGATGAAGTCAATGATCCGTTGCGGCAGGCGATGCTTGCGCGCCAGCTCGATGCCATCTTTCACGTGGCTGATGATCACCTGGGCGCTGGTATACGGATCGAGCCGCGCATGAGGGTCGGCCCCTTCCGTCCGGTTCTCGATGAAGAAATAGGGGCGGATCGTCTTGCCGACGTCGTGATAATACGTACCCACGCGCGTGAGCAGCGAGTCCGCGCCGATCGCTTCGGCCGCGCGCTCGGCCATGTTGCTGACGATGAGCGTGTGATGATAGGTGCCCGGCGCCTTCAAAAGGAGCTGCCGCAACAGGGGATGCGTCGGCCGCGACAGCTCGATCAATTGCAAGGGCGTCGCCACGCCGAACAAGAGGCCAATGAGATAGATCCCGATGAGGGCCGTTGTGGCAGTGACCAGGCCGTTGATGATGGCCAGAATGGCGGACTGGGCGGTGCTGATCAGATCCATCTGGGGCGCAGCCAGGGCGAAGATCAGCACCACCAGCAGGTTGGCGGCAACGACATAGCCGGCCGCCACCACGAAGTTGACCAGATGCTCCCCGCGGCGCAGCTTCAACAAGCCGATCAGAGAGCCGCTCAGCGCATAGGCCATCATTTCGAGGCTGCCCGTCGTGAGCCAGCCGACCAGCAGCGCGAACAAGCCGGCCACCACCAGCGCCATGCGTTGGCCGAACAGGAGGGATACCAGCATGGCCAACGCCGCGTAGGGGAAGAGATAGATCAGCAAAGGATGGCCTGGCAGCGTAAACCGCGCCGCGACGACGAACGCGCAAGCGATCAGGGCCAACATCACCGGTTCGGCGCGACGGAGCCAGAGCAGGGGTTCGCAAGTCCAGAAGTAGTACAGGAAGATCAGGCTCAGCAACAGCACGAAAATGCCCGCGGCGACGGCTTCCTGCCACGACCAGGAAGGTTGACGCAAGCCCAGCGCCTCCAAGGCCTCGATTTCCGCCGCGGTAACGATGTCGCCGGCGCGCAGGATCGTCTCGTTGCGCTCGACGGTGGCCATGACCGGTTCGACGCGATCGCGGGCCTGTTGCCGGCGTTGTTCGGTCCGTTCGGCGTTGTAGAAGCTGTTGGGCACCAGCAGGTCTTCGATAAACGCCGTCACCACCGCGACATCCTCATCGGAAAGATCGAGGCGCACGCGCGCGGGGATCTTGCGTCGTTCGTCGGCCAAGTTGTTCTCGCGGATCTCCTCCCGCATGGTGCGTTCGAGCACGCTCAAGATCTCGTTCGCCACGCGCTCCCAGGCCGGGTTGGGCAAGGTGAGCGTGCGGCTGATCACCTCGCGGGGCAGGTCAATGGCTGTAATCGCTTTGAGATAGGTTGCCTTGGTAGGCAGGTCCGCATAGCTATCGGCCCGCACCGATCCGATGAAGTCCAGAATATGGTTCGTCAGGGTCAACTGTTGCCGACCGATGCGAGCCTGCGGCGGATCATACACCTCCGGCACGGAATTGGCGGCCAACTCCCGGCGTTGTTTGGTGAGCACCTCGCTCACGTAGGTGATCTGCCGCGGCGCGAACACGTCGTAGGGCGCGACATCGCCGACCTGAAGCTGCACCTGTCCGCTGAAAGGCGTGGGCATCACCAGGACCACGATGCTCAGCAGGCTGGCGATCAGCCACAGGCTCAGGACGCGCGCCCGGGCGCGCCACGGGATATCCGCCGGCCCGCCAGGCCGGAGCCGTTGCGCAGGACGAACCTGATCTGGCTCGAAAGGTGCACGGGGCATAGGAGTGCCAACACCCGGCTTGTCTGTTACGACGTCAGGGCTGAGACAGCAAAGAGCGGACGATCCGATTGATCGTGCCGCCGTCGGCCACGCCTTTCAGCTCGGCCGTGAGCCGTTTCATGACCGGACCCAGGCCCTTCATGTCGGTCACGCCCAATTCGGCGATGACCGCCTGGGCCCGTGCGCGGATCTCTTCTTCGCCGAGCTGTGCGGGCAGATACGTCTCGAGCACCTCGATCTCGGCCTGCTCTTTGGCGACCAGGTCAGGCCGGTTCCCTTTGGTGAATTCCTCGATGCTTTCCCGGCGCTGCTTGATCTGTTTAGCGATGATCGCCAACACCTCTTGCTCGCTCAGCTCGCGCGCTTCGGCTCCGGCCACCTTGGCCTGGGCGATCGCTGCCTTCACCGCGCGGATCGCCAGCTTGCGCGTCTCATCGGAGCGACGCATGGCCTCCTTGAGGTCATTGTTCAGTCGTTCTTCCAAAGCAGTGGTCATTTTCGCTCCTTATTTCGCCCCAAAGCTGATCCTCTGTCAGCTCCGTCAGGTAGGTCGGGGTGATGCGATTGTGCAGATTGATCCCCTCGGCGGCGGTCGTCAGCACACGCAGATAGTTGTCGGTAAGACCGGCCCAGATCGGCCGGCCCCGGCTCGCGGGATGGTCGGTCAGGGCGTTCTCCCACAGCACCGCGCGCACCTGGCCCAGGAAGGAACGTCGCACATGGCGTCCCAGCTCATTGTCCAGCTCGGCCAGGATGTGCGCCCGGCGTTTGCGCTCGGCTTCGGGGATCTGGCCGTCGAAGCGGGCGGCCGCCGTGCCCGGCCGCGGGGAGTAGGGAAAGATGTGCATGTGCGCAAAGCCCATGCGGCGGGCAAACGCGACCGTATCCGCGAAATCCGCCTCGCGCTCGCCGGGAAAGCCGACGATCAGATCGGTCGTCACCGTCAGGCCGGGGATCCTGGCGCGCGCGGCCGCCACGAGCGCCTCGAAATCGGCCACCCGATTGCGCCGGGCCATGCGCCTGAGCACCGCATCGCTGCCCGATTGCGCCGGCAGATGCAGATGGGGCATCAGCCGGCCGGCGCTTTGCGGCCACAGGTCGAACAGATCGGCGGCCAGATCGAACGGCTCCAACGAGGAGAGGCGCAGTCGCGGGATGGTCGTTTCGGCCAGCAGCGCGGCGAGCAGATCGCGCAGGTTGGCGCCCAGGTCGCTGCCGTAGCCGCCCAGGTGCACGCCGGTGAGCACCGCTTCCCGATAGCCCGCCGCGTGCAGCGCGTTCACCTCGGCGATCACCTCGGCGACCGGCCGGCTGCGCTCTTCTCCGCGCGCCACGGTCACGATGCAGAAGGTGCAACGATTGCGACAGCCGTCCTGGACTTTGACGAATGCGCGGGTGCGCGCGGCCGCGTCGGCCTCAGCGGCCGGCCGGGCAATGGGCAACGTGTCGGCGAACTCGTTGATCAGCGCCAACAAATCGTCTTTGCGCCGGTTGCCCACTACCAGGGCAACGTTCGGCAGGTTGGCCGCCGCCTCGCTTTCCAACGTCGCGTAGCAGCCGGTGACCAGCAGGCGGGCGGCCGGATTGGCACGCGCCAGCCGCCGCGCCAACTGGCGACTCTGCCGGGCGGCTTCGGCCGTCACCGCGCAACTATTGAGCACGCACAGATCGGCCTGTTCGACGGCCGAGGCCAGTTCGTGGCCGGCTTCGGCCAAGCGACGGCCCAACGCCGCCATCTCGGCATAGTTCAAACGACATCCGAGCGATTCCAAGTAAATCCGCATGAGGTAAGTATACAAGAAAGACAAGATCAGGACAAATAACCTTCGGCCCGCAACCACGCCTCGGTGCGACGCATCCCTTCAGCAAAGTCCACGGCGGCCGCGTAGCCCAGCAGGCGCCGCGCCTTGGCATTGCTGAACTGCGAGGGGTTGCGCCGAAAATGCAACGACCACGGTCCGACCGCCGGCCGGCCGAGCCGCCGGCGGGCCAGCCGCGCCGGCGGCGTGGCCGCGAGCACGGCGAACCAGCCCGGCACGGTCGGCAGCCGGTCCCGGCCGAGCATGCGCGCGTAGGCCGTGTAAAACGCGCGGTAGGTGACGGCCTGATCGTCGCACAGGTTGAAGGTCTCGCCGATCGCCGCGGGATGCGTCAACACCAGCCATAGCCCGTCCACCACGTTACTGATGTAGCCGGGCGTCACCAGCCCGCGATCGGCGCCGAGCAGCACCAGCCGACCGGCCTTGATCTGTTCGATCGGCCCGATCGTCCAGGCGGTGCCGCGCGGGCCATAGGTGGAGGCCAGGCGCACGATGACCCACGGCAGCGCGGCGGCCCGCACGAGCTGTTCGGCCGCGATCTTGCTGTCGGGATAGGCCTGGCCCACGCGCGGGGTCGGCGCGGTCTCATCAATCAGCGCCGCGCGGTTCAGGCCGTACACGGCCACGCTGCTGATGTAGACGAAGCGCTCGACTCCGGCCGCGACGGCCGCCCGCAGCACGTTGGCCGTGCCCTCCACATTGACGCGCCATCCGGCCTCGTCTGACAGTTCTCCGCCGCCTGTCCAGGCCGCTGCATGCACGACCGTCCGACAGCCGGCCACGGCGCGGGGCCACGACTCCGCAGCGAGCAAGTCGGCCTGGACGATCTCTGCCCCGCGCTCCGCCAGCCAGGCGGCCGCCTGGGGCCGGCGCGCCGTTCCGCGCACCTGCACGCCCTCGGCCAGCAGCCGCTCGGCCAGGTGGCCGGCAACGAAGCCGGTGATGCCGGTGATGAGCACAGGGGACGCCGGGGCAGGCGCGGCCGCTGGCCGCCGCCCCGCCGGCGTCGCGAGATCGAACGATGAAGCCATGATCGGGTATGTCCTGAATAGATTGGCGCTCTGCTGTGGGATATTGTAGCCCATCTGAGGGAGATCGGCCAATCTGCCGCGCGGTGTTGCCGGTCTCCATGATTTTGTGATATACTTTGAAAATGGCTGCCGGTCATTGCCTGCTTTTCTCTGGGTGGCGGCCCTCCCACCCCTGACCCCTCCCCCGCAAGCGGGGGAGGGGAAAAATCGAGGGGGGCATAAAGGATGGGTTTTGCGGCGAGCGGGAGAGGGAAGGGGCAAGGGGAGGGGTGAGGGTGATGACCAGATTGATCGCCGGGCTGCCCCTGTTGACGAGCCGCGCGCCGAACGAATTCTGCTATAAAGAAAGGCAATCGCATGCCCGAACCAACCCATCATGCTCCGGCCTTCACGCCCTGGAAGACCCTCGCTCGCCGCCTGGTCCTGGATTGCGGCAAGTTCCTGAAGGTCGAGATGCACACGATCGAACTGCCCGACGGCCGGCGGATAGACGATTGGGCCTGGGTCATCGCGCCCGACTTCATCAACGTGGTGGCCGAGACCGTAGACGGCGACTACCTGTGCTTTCGCCAGACCAAATATGCCGTAGAAGGCACCTCGCTGGCGGTGGTTGGGGGTTACATCGAGCCGGGGGAAGAGCCGTTGGCCGCGGCGCAGCGCGAATTGCGGGAGGAAACCGGCTACGAGGCCTCAGAATGGCACTCGTTGGGCGCGTTTCCGGTGGAAGCCAACCGCGGGGTCCAGACCGCCTACTTCTTCCTGGCCCGCGGCGCGCGGCGCATCGCCGCGCCGATCGCCGACGACCTGGAAGAACAGCAGATCGTTCGCTTGAGCCGGGCCGAGATGCAACAGGCGCTCCTGGCCGGCGAGTTCAAGGTGCTGGCCTGGGCCGCGATCGTGGCGTTGGCGCTCCTGGCGCAAAGATGAGGGCGCCGGCCGGCATATACGCTTCGGCTAGTGGGCCGGGGCAAGCTTCTCCAAGACCAGAAAGTGACTGAGTCCAAAGGCCTGCAACGGCGTGTGCTCCAGCGCATAGAGCACCCGACGCAGAAGCGCACCCAGGCCGGGCCGCCGCGCCACCACGTTGTCGAAGCCGGGGTAGATCACGCTGTGATGGATCACGGTCGCCTGGGCCGGATCGAACAGGCTGCGCAGACGGCCGGCCGTGTAGGCGCGCACGTGGGGCGCCAGGCGATTGCGCAACGGATCGGGCAGGTAGTTGATCAACGGTGTGTTGCCGAAATGATAGCGGCCGCGCCAATAGTGGCCGTGCGTCTCGAAGGGATAGAGCCGGTTCGGACAGAAGATCACGATCCGGCCGCCCGGCGCGGTCACCCGCAACATCTCGCGGGCGGCCGCCCGATCATCCTGGACGTGCTCGATCACCTCGTGAGAGAAGACCACGTCGAACGCGGCATCGCAAAAGGGGAGCGCCTCGGCCGGCGCGACGACGATGCCATCCAGCCGGCCGGCGGCCTGGCGGGCCGCGGAAAGATCTATCTCCACGCCAACGACATGGGGGCTGAAGCCGCGAAACTGCGCGGTGTACATGCCCACGCCGCAGCCCGCATCCAGGATCCTGGCGCCTTCCAGCCGCACCCACCGGCGCACCAGCGCCAGCCGGCGCGCTTGCCCCGCGCGCCACACGTAGGACGGATGCCCCAACCGCGCGGCCTCATCGGCGGAACGGCGAAACTTTACCGTATCGGTCTCTGTCAAGGCGGTTGCTCCACAGATGAAATATTGTAAGGCGAAGCAACTACCTACTGCTTCGTTCGCCAGGAATTTACTTTTTCGGCCGCCTTACCTCTTTCGCCCCCCGGCCCCCGCTCTCCCCTTTTAGGGGAGAGCGGGGCGCTGAGGAGGGGTTTGCGGGCGGCTTCGCCGCCCGCAAACCCCTTTCCGCCTTCCCCCCTCCCCTCTCCTGACCGAAGGCCAGGAGAGGGGAGGGGGCCGGGGGAGGGGTGAGGTAGGTAGGAGCCTAAGTCCGCCCTACGACGGCGGCCAGGCGCCTGGCCCCCTCCAGCAGCTCCTCGTTCGTCAGCAGAGTAAACGCCAGCCGCACATATGCGCTGCTCCGGCCATCCACGTAAAAGCGCGCGCCGGGCACATAGGAGACGCCAAACGCCTCGGCCCGGGGCAACAGATCGGCGCTGTCCACGCCTTCGGGCAGCCGCACCCAAACGAAGAAGCCGCCCCCGGGCGCCCGCCACGCGCAGCTCGCCGGCAGGTGATGCTGCAGCGCGGCGCAAAACAGATCGCGGCGCGCCCGATAGGCCGCCCGCAACTTCTCGACGTGCGCATCGAACAGCCCCAAGGCCATGAAGGCCGCAACCACATGCGCGGCAAAGTGGCTGATCCCGCCGCCCGAATCCAGCAAGCCGCTGCGCGCACAGCGCCGCACGACCTCCGCCGGTGCAATGAGCCAGCCGACGCGCAGGCCCGGCGCCAACAACTTGCTGAACGAGCCGAGGCGGATGACCTGATCCGGCGCCAGGTCGGACAAAGGCGGCGGAGGCGGCGCATCGTACCACAGGTGGCGATAGACATCGTCCTCCAGGATGGTGATGTCGGCCGCGCGGGCCAGCGCGACCACCGCGCGCCGGCGTTCGAGGGACAGGGTGGCGCCGGTCGGGTTGCAGAAGTTCGGCACCAGGTAGAGAAAGCGCGGCCGCCGGCCCAACCGCCTTAAACGATCTAGCGCATCGGACAGCGCATCGGGCCGCAAGCCGTCTTCATCGCCGGCCACGGGAATCAGCTCCAGCCGATGATCGCGAAACACGCGCAGCGCCAGGTGATAGGTCGGCGACTCCACCAGGATCGGGTCGCCGGGCACCGTGTAGAGGGTGCACAACAGGTCGAGCCCTTGCGAGAGGCCGCCGGCAATGAAGACCTGATCGGCCCGGGGCGGCCGCGCCTCATGACGGCCTAACCACGCGCAAAGCTGCTCGATCAGGCTTCCCGGCCCCTGATCTGCACCGTAACAGAGCGCGGCCCGATCGTCGCGCGCCAGCGCCAGCGTCGCCGCGCGCGCCAGATCATCGGCCGGAAAGAGCGCCGGATCGGGATGCCCCCAGCTCAGCTCGATGATGCCGGGACGCAGATAGTGCTGCGTGTCGCGCAAAGGTCTCATGGCGGATCAGTTGCCTATATGCGGCAGCATACAACGCGCAATGAAAATAGACAGCGCTCACGTGCCAGCCTGCCCTGGCGGCCAGGCCAGGGGCACTTTCAAAGTGCCTGGCACGTCTAATTTCGGGTTAGGAATCCATTCTTCCTTGAACCCAAAACGCACCGTATTGTCAATCAACCGGAACCACGTCGGCCGCAAGACCCAGAAACGGGCCTGCGCCAACGGCCCGACGAGCACGTCCGGGCCGGCCGCGCCGGCCAGCAGCGCGGCGACAAACGCGTACTTCCGGCCATAAACCGCGACGGCGTGCGCCAGCTCGGCGCCCGTCACGGGGACGGCGCGGCCGGTCAGTTGCACCCCCTGGATCGTCCGCCAGTCCTGGCCGTCGGCCTGGATCGTGCCGGCCACCAGGCCGTTGGCCAGCAAGTTCTGGCCGTGCCGCGTACGTTCTTCGCTCAAAAAGTACAGGTTGAAGGCCTCGTCGTGAGCGTAGAAGACGGCCGCAGCCGCCGGCGCGCCATCTGGACCCACCGTCGCCAGGGTCAGGGTGGTGTGCTCGGCCAGGAACGCGTCCAGGCGCCGACGCACATCCCCGGCTTCAGCGCTCATCGTCCGGCCCGCGACCGTTGTCGGCCGCCCGTCGCAAGCACAGATAGATGCCGCTCAGCTCCAGCGCGCCGCCGAACACCTGCCGGCCGGTCAACAGCTCGCCCAGGAGCGGGATCGCCAGCAGGCCGGTGATGGCCGGCTGCGCCAACAACACGACCACGGCCAGCGATGCCGAGACATGGCCCAACGCGTAGTTGATCATCAGCCAGCCGCCGACCTGAGAGAGAAGGCCGACGCCCACCATGGCGAGATAGGCGTGCGGGCCATAACCGGTCAACGGCAGACCCAGAAGCAGGCACAGGGCCCCCAGCGTGACGGCGGCCGTGGCGGCCACAAGCCACAGATACGAAAGGGTGTCAAGTTGCGTGCGGCCGCGTTGAGTGATGAGCAGGTAGGCCGCATAAAAGAGCGCGCCGACGAATGCCAGGCCGTCGCCGGGATTGAGGCCCACCCAGCGGGCCGGATTGAAGCCGGTGACCACGGCCGCGCCGCCGAGCGCCAGCGCCAGTCCCGCCCAATAGCGCCGGCTCAGCCGCTCGCGGAAGAAGGCCATGGCGCCCAGGCCGACCCAGATCGGCGCCGTGTTGTCGAGCAGGGTGGCCGTGGTGGCCGAGGTGAGGAGCAGCGCCGAGTTGAGCAGCGCCAGGTTCAGCGCGAAACTGAAGCCACCCAACACCCCCCAGCGGCTGCCCCGCGGAAAGAGATGGCCGCGCTGCCGGCCCTGGCGCATCAGCGGGATCGTCAACGCCAGCGCGGCAATGCTCATCCGATAGGCGGCCGAGACCGGGCCGGGCATCGCCGCCCATTTGGTGAAGATGGCCGTAAAGCTGATGCAGAAGACGCCGGCCATCAGGGCCAGATAGGCCCCGGCCGGCGATGCCAGAAGGCGCAAACGCGAAAGCTCAAATGGGCGGGCAATGGTCATAGAGCTATTTTACCAGCCGAACCGCTCTTCGCGCCAGGGATCCCCTTCCATGTGATAGCCGTTGCGCTCCCAGAAGCCGGGCCGGTCGCCAGCCATAAATTCGAGGCCGCGCAGCCACTTGGCGCTCTTCCAGAAGTAGCGCTTGGGCACAAGCAGACGCAGCGGGTAACCGTGCTCCGGCTCCAACGGCTTCCCGGCATAGGCAAACGCGAGCATCGTATCATCGTCGTCCAGCACGTCGAGAGCGATGTTGGCCGTGAAGCCGTATTCGCAATGAGCCATCACGTGCGTGGCTTCGGGCTTGACCTTCACCAGGCGCATGATCTCGCGCCAGGGGATGCCTGTCCAGGTCGTATCCAGCTTGCTCCAGCGGGTGACGCAATGGATGTCCACCGTCTGGGTCTTGTGGGGCAGCTTCATCAAGTCGTCCCAGGTAAGGCGCAATGGTTCCTCGACCAGGCCGAAGATGCGCAGGTCCCAGTCGTCAAGGCTTTTGTAGATCGGAACCGAACCGTAGTGCAAAACCGGGAATTTTTCGGTTACGAACTGGCCTGGCGGCACGCGACTCTCTCGACTGGGCCCCGGGATGTTTTTGACGCGCTTCAGGCGCTCGACGCGTTTGAGTGGATTCTCGAAGTTCATGCCCGTCTCCTCCAACCGGCGAAAGCACAACGGGCCGGGGCGGCATCCCAACCCATAATGATGCGCGGAACAAACTCCGTACTTATCCGCACTTCAAGTATACGGCAAAAACGGCTGGTGAATAAGTAAGCCAAGTGACGGTTACAGCAGACGGCCGAGCTATCAACCGGTTCGCTGCCACAGATACCAGGCCGCCGGCCGATCGCGATCGAGACCGTGTGCGGTCCAACGCAAGACGAAGGCGGGGGCGAAGCGCGCCAGGTCGGCCGGGCCCACTCCAGGGCGCGGCGTCTCCTCGGCCGTCGTCGGCTCGAATGCATAGAGCAGGTAAAACGCCGCGGGCACGAGGTGGGCGGCCAGCGAAGCCACGTAGAGCGGCCGACGTTCGAGAGGCATCGAATGAAAGCAGCCGATATCTACGGCCAGCGTCGCCTGCACGCGCAGGAAGCCCAGCTTGGCCACGTCGCCCAGACAGAAGTACGCCGCCAGGCCCGCCTCGACCGCGGCCCGCCGGCCGCGCCTCAGCGGCCGCAGCGCCAGATCAATCCCGATCACGCGAAAGCCGTTTTGCGCCAGATAGCGGGCGGTGACGCCGCTGCCGCACCCCAGGTCGAGCGCCCAGCCTGGCCGCAGCTTGCCGCCGGCCACCAGGGCCACCACCTCTGGGGGCACAATGCCGGTGTCCCAGGGGGTATCTCCGAGGGCGTAGCGGGCATCCCACCAGGCGGCCGTGCCCACGGGGAAATCACAACCGGTCATGCCAGCTCCGCGCACACCGGCAAATGATCCGAGGCCGCAGCAGCCAACGGATGTTCCCAACGCCAACAGCGCAACAGGTCGCCGGCCCGTTCGGCCGGCAGGAAGATGTAATCAATGCGCATCTCGGGCGCGACAGCCGGAAACGTGGCGCCATCCCCCACGCCTGCCAGGGCAAAAGCATCGCCGTAGCCGGCCTTTTCGATCTGCGCCACCAGATCGAAGGCCGGTGCAGGCCATGTGTGCGCAGCGCGCGCCGCGTGCAGGTCCCGCACGGCCTTTTCGTCGGGATAATCGCGGGCCGAGAGCGCGTTGAAATCGCCGATGACGAGATGCGGCCGGCCTCGTTCGCGCGTCAACCAGGTGAGGGCCGCGCGCCACTGTTCCAGGCGGAGCGTCTCGGAGCGGTGGTCGAGATGCGTCACATAGAGCGTGAAGGGCCGACCGGACGGCAAACGGACGCGAGCTTCCAGGAGGCCGCGCGGCTCGCCGTCGGTGCCGACGCCCAACCGATGCGCCGCATAAGCTAGGATCGGCCAACGGCTGAGCAGGGCATTGCCATAGGGGATGCCGATGGGCGATTGCTCGGCCATCATGGCCGGGCCGAAGGCGAAGTACAGACCCAACCTGGCGGCCAGAGCCGCTAACGCCGGCCCCTCATCGGTCGGCCAGGGATGAAAGACCTCGTTGAGGCCCACCAGGTCGGCATCCGCGTCGCCGATCACCTGCTCCACGGCATCGAGGTTGAGCGCGGCTTCAGATGTCGGCGTGCGCCAGCCGTGAATGTTGTAGGTCAACACTCTCACGTTGCCACCTCTCAAAGCGCGGCCCGACAGCCGTCGGGCCAGGCCCACTCCACCACCACCGGCCGATGATCCGACGCGTGCAAGACGTGCCCGGAATCCAGCGTCTGCGCCCCGCGGATGCCGCGCGCCCAGGTCTTGGGGAAGAAAAGGAAGTCGAGGCGGAAGAACGGCGTGCGCGCCGGGAAAGTGCGTCCGGCACCCTCCCCGCGGGCATGAAAGGCGTCCTCGTAGCCGGCCCGACGCATGCGCTGCAACACCGGCGGCGCAAAACGCCAGGCGCGGGGGCCGCTGAACCCCGGCGTGTTGAAGTCGCCGGCCACGAAGTGAGGCCCGCGTCGTGCCGTCTCGGCCAGGAGACCCTGGATCTGCCATAGACGGGTGCCCTCGAACGCATGGTCGAGATGCGTGACGAAGGCCGTCAGGCCGGCGGCCGGCCCGGCCGCCAGGCGAGCGCCCAACAGGGCGCGCTGGCGCGTCGTCGGCAGACGGGGCAAGGGCACGTTCGCGACATCCCGCAGCGGATAGCGCGAGAGCAGCGCATTGCCCTGCGGGCCGTGCCATGTCGGGCCATAATCCACCCAGCCGCTCGGCCCGAAAACGTACCACATATGCAGGCGATCCGCCAGCTCGACCAGGTATTCGCGGGCACGGCCGGCCATGATCACCGGATGCAACACCTCGTTCAGAGCCACGATATCCGCCTGGGCCGAACGGATGATCTCAACCAGGCGCTCCAGATGCACTTGCCGATCATGCCCGGCCCAGCGATGAATGTTGTAGGTCATGATGCGAATGGGCTGCGCCGACGCCGACTGCCTCAGCACGCTGATATCAACCACATGACGTCCCCAACCAGAGATACCGCCCGGCCACGGGCAGCACGGAGTAGTATATCACCGCGCGCGATCCAGGCCAAACGCAAGCGCCCGGCAATTCCAAAGCTGCAGTTTTATGCAGACCTGTTCGACTTATGCTATACTATGATATCATGAAATTCATCTCGTCCCTTTCTCATCCCGAAAGCGACCAGGCGCCGGGCTACTGGTTCATCTTTCAAGGGGACCGCCTGCTGGTGCACCAAACGAACGGCCGGGCGGCCGTGCCGTTGCTCACGGCACAGGAGCGGCCCGCCGTTCCGCTCGTGCGCCAGCTCTATCTCGGCTTCATCGAGGAGACCGACGGGACGCGCGTCCATTGCTACGCGGCCGAGACCGACCCGCATGTCGCCCTGCCGGCCGACATGCTCGCGGACGGCCTGCGACAGCTCTATGGACCGCTCGGCGAGGAGATGTTCGGCCTGGCCGGCCGCGCGATCCAGCTCCTGGCGTGGGACCGCACGCATCGGTTCTGCGGGCAATGCGGCGCGGAGACCGAACCGGTGCTCCACGAGCGCGCCCGGCGCTGTCCGCGCTGCGGCCTCGTCTTTTATCCCCGCCTCTCGCCGGCGATCATCATTGCGGTGGTGCGTCTTGCCGCCGAGGGGCCGCGGTTGCTCCTGGTGCACAACCATCGCTTCCCGGCCGGCCGCTATAGCGTGATCGCGGGCTACGTCGAGCCGGGCGAAACGCTGGAAGAGTGCGCCCGTCGCGAGGTGTACGAAGAGGCCGGCATCCAGATCCAGAACATCCGCTATTTCGGCAGCCAGCCCTGGCCCTTTCCCAACTCCCTCATGATCGCCTTCACGGCCGAGTATGCCGGCGGGGAGCTGACCCCTGGCCGCGATGAGATCGGCGATGCCGGCTGGTTTGCGCCAGACGCCCTGCCCGACCTGCCGCCCAAGATGAGCATCGCCAGGCGACTGATTGATTGGTTCGTCGCCTCATACGGTGCCTGATCTTTGTCCCGGCAACCGGGATGTGCTAAAATAGTGCCAGGACGGTCGAAGTTCTAACAAAAGCAGGAGGTTCATCTGGACGGTTCACAACTGGCCCATCTGATCGTGGAAAAGCTCGAAGAACATCAGGCCGCAGACATCTTGTTGCTGGATCTGCGCGATCTGACTCCGATTACGGATTATTTCGTCATCTGCACTGCAGATTCAGACCGCCAAAGCCGCACCTTACAGGAAATCCTGGAAGTGGAGCTGAAGCGAGATCACAAGACGCGGCCCCTCTCGACCGAAGGAGAGCCATCTTCCGGTTGGGTGTTGCTCGATTACAACACCGTAGTCGTGCACATCTTTTCTAAACAGGCGCGCGCCTTTTATCGGCTGGAAGAGCTGTGGAAGGCCGCGCCCGTAGTGCTGAAGATCCAATGAGGCAGTCGGACAACGACGCAGTCCGCCGCCCAAAGAGGAATCACCCTCGAAGAAGAGAGACCACATGGAAAACAAAGAACTCGAACAGACGCTAGTTCTGATCAAACCCGATGCCTTGAAGAACTCATTGACGGGATATATCCTGTCGCTGTTATCCGAATTTCACACGGGCCTGCGTTTTGCCGGCGCCAAGATCGTCCACGTCAATCGGCTCCTGGCCGAAGAGCATTACGCCGAGCATCGCGGGAAGGTCTTTTATCCGGCCCTGATCGAATACATTATGGGGTATGCCCATTACCCGGAGGAGCCGCACAAGCGCCGGGTGATCGCGCTGGTCTATCAGGGGCCCGAGGCGGTGCAGAAGATTCGCGATATCGTGGGGCCGACCAATCCGCTGGTGGCCAGGGAGAAGAAGCCCGGCTGCATTCGTGCCCTGGGCACCCTGGTGCCCATCAAGGATGCCGCCGGCAACGTGATCGGCGAGCGGATAGACAACCTGATCCACGCCTCGGCCACGCCGGCCGAGGCCGAGCGCGAAGTCAAGCTGTGGTTCAAGCCGAACGACATCCCGCCGGCCATGCGGATCTATCCGACCGAGGTCTGCGACGCGCTCTACTATATCCAGAACGGCCGGCTCTACACCGACTACGCGCCGGGGCGGGTTTGCCTGCTGGCGCCCGGCGACATCGTCTGGACTTCCGACCTGGAGGCGCTGCGGCTGTTGTACGCCGGCCGGCCGGCCCCCTGTTCCCTCGCCGCTGTGGCCGCCAAGTACCTCATCAACGAGAATCGCGAAGCGGAAGACTAATGCTTTGTTAGCTTAGATTTTGCATTTTGCCGCATTGACCCCCACCCCCGACCCCGTTTCGCGAAATTTCGCGAAACGGGGGCGGGGAGAAGGCTGAAGGGGGTTTGCGGGCGGCTTCGCCGCCCGCAAACCCCCTCCTCAGCGCCCCCGCTCTCCCCTGAAAGGGGAGAGCGGGGGCCGGGGGGTGAGAGAGGTAAGGCGGCCGAAAAGTAAATTCTTGGCAAACAAAGCACTAATCTAAAAACAGACGTGCCAGGCACTTCGAAGTGCCTGGCACGTCTGTTTTTAGAGATGATGGATCTGGCGCACGGAGCGGACGATGTCGTCCACCGGCCGTTCCGACCAGGGGCACGGCCCCAAGGGATCGGTACCGGGCCGCTCGTCGCCCAACAGTGCCCGACACAGGTCGGCCACGCCGGCCGCGAGCACGTCCAGATTGTAGCCCCCTTCCAGCGTGACCACCAGCCGGCCGTCGCACAAGCGCTCGGCCAGGCCGACGACCGTCTGCGCCAGGTGCCAATAGCCGGCGAGCGACAGCCGCAGGCCGGCCAGGGGATCGTCCCAATGCGCATCGAAGCCGGCCGAGACCAGGATCAACTCGGGCCGGAAGCGTTCGGCCAGCGGCGTCAGCACTTCCGCGTAGATTTGCCGAAAGCCGGCATCGCCCACGCCGGCCGGCAGCGGCACGTTGACCGTGTAGCCGCGGCCGGCTCCTGCGCCCACCTCATGTAATCCGCCCGTCCCCGGATAATAGGGATACTGATGCGTGGAGAAGAAGAGCACCCCGGCCGAATCGTAGAAGATCTCCTGGGTGCCGTTGCCGTGATGCACGTCCCAGTCCACGATCAGGACCCGCGTCAGGCCGCACTCGTCGAGGGCCGTCCGCGCGGCCACCGCCACGTTGTTGAGCAGACAAAAGCCCATCCCGGCTTCGCGGATGGCGTGGTGGCCCGGCGGCCGCACCAGGGCGATGGCATTGTGCGCGCGGCCGGCCACCACCGCGCGCACCAGCTCGGCCACGCCGCCCGCGGCCAGAGCGGCCGCCCTAAAGCTGGAGGGCCGCACGTAGGTATCGGGATCGAGGTAGCCGCCGCCCCGGTCGGCGAACGCCATCAGGTCGCGCACATATCCGGGATCATGCACGCGCGCCAGCAGCTCGAAGCCGGCCGGCCGCGGCGCGGTGAACGTCAGGCGCGACAGCAAGCCCTCGCGCGTCAGCTCGGCCATGCTCCGGGCAAGCCGGCCGGCGTTCTCCGGGTGGCCCGGCATGTCGTGTTCCGCGAAGAGCGGGTCGTGTGTGTAGGCGGTGATGCGTCGGCTTACAGGCACGGCAATCTCCTTCCTGTTGTGCATGTGCGGCAGTACACAGCGCGCGCTGAAAATGAACTGTGTGCCGGCCTGCCCTGGCGCCAGGCCAGGGGCACTTCGGAAGTGCCTGGCACGTCTATTTTCAGGACAGGAATGAAACACAAAGGTTCTCCAGCTTCTGGCGGGACAAGAGGCATTTCGGCAATTCCGGATGCAGTGGGCCCCCCACCCCTGACCCCCCCCCGCTTGCGGGGGGCGGGGAATTCCTTGAAAGGGGTATTTTGGCCGCCTTCGGCGGCCAAAATACCCCGCTATTCGCCCCGGCCCCTTCCCCGCTTGACGGGGAAGGGGCCGGGGGATGGGGCCACGCAAGTTACGAGTCCTACCGTCTTCCCACCAAAAGCCGCAGAACCAACACAAAGAGAGCGACGCACGTTGTGCGTCGCTCTCTTTGTAACGTCTCTTGATGAGTTTGTCAAGCTCTTGGCGACCAGGGCGCAGCGCTTGAACTGCGGCCGGTCGGCAGCCTATGCCTATTCCGGCAATGATTGAGTAAGCGCCAGCCCTACCAGGCCGCGCCCGCTGATGAATGTTAAGAATTTATTCCGGTAATCGAGCCGCGCTCGCCGCGCTGTCGG
>JBBIKA010000001.1:1750-2018 GCA_037445695.1 Chloroflexota bacterium | reverse complement strand
GCGCACGTGACCAACTGGAAGGAGCATCCGGCGCTGCTCGCCGCCGACGCGGCCGAGGCGGCCCTGCGCGGCTTCGCGGAGGTCGAGACGACCGTGCGCGTGGCGCGCAACGCGCCGTTCAATGCCCTCGCGGTGCTCGTCGGCACGCAGACCGGCCGCGGGGGCGTGTTGACGCAGTGCGCGGTCGAAGAGGCGTTGGGCCTGCGGCTGGCGCTGAAAGGGCTGACCACCTACGCCGAGACCCTCTCGGTCTACGGCACCGAGCGGG
>JBBIKA010000001.1:0-1737 GCA_037445695.1 Chloroflexota bacterium | reverse complement strand
ACGGCGACGACACCCCCTGGTCGAAGGCGTTTCTGGCCGCGGCCTACGCGTCGCGCGGAGTCAAGGTGCGCTTCACGTCGGGCCCCGGCTCCGAGGCGCTGATGGGCCACGCCGAACGCTGCTCGATGCTCTACCTGGAGGCGCGCTGCCTGCTGGTGACGAAGGGCGCCGGCAGCCAGGGGGTGCAGAACGGCTCGATCTCCTGCATTGCGCTGCCGGAATCGCTGCCGGCCGGCGTGCGCGCGGTGCTCGCCGAGAACCTGCTCGCCGCGATGCTCGGCCTGGAGTGCGCCTCGGGCAACGACGCGCTCGCCTCGCACTCGACCATGCGCAAGTCGGCCAAGCTGATGCTCCAGTTCGTGCCGGGCACCGATTTCATCTGCTCCGGCTACAGCGCGGTGCCCAAGCGCGACAATCTGTTCGGCGGCGGCAACTTCGATGCCGAGGACTTCGACGACTGGAACGTGCTCCAGCGCGACATGCTCGTCGACGGCGGCGTGCTGCCCGTCACCGAGGACGCGGCGTTGGCGATCCGCGAACGCGCCGCCCGGGCGATCCAGGCGGTCTACGCGGAGCTGGGCTTCCCGCCGATCAGCGATGCCGAGGTGGCCGCGGCGACCGTGGCGCACAGCAGCGACGACATGCCCGATCGCGATGTGGTCGCCGATTTGGCCGCGGCCGACCGCTTCCTGGCGAGCGACGCCGGCATGTTGGCCGTGGCCGCGGCGCTGAGCCGCCGCGGGTTCGACGACATTGCGGCCAACATCCTGGAGCTGGGCCGCCAGCGGGTGGCGGGCGATTACCTTCAGCCGGCAGCGATCTTCCATTCAGTTCGTAGTGACGCCTTCAGTCGTCCGCCTCAGCCACGGGCGACTGAAGGCGCTACTACGGACACGTTCCACGTCCTCTCCGCCATCAACGACCCGAACGACTACACCGGCCCCGGCACGGGCTACCGGTTGACCGGCGAACGCTGGGCCCGCATCCAGGCGATCCGCCAGGCGCAATCCCCGCGGCAGTTCGTCGCGCCGCACGTCGGCCCGGCCTCGCCGAAGCTGGTGGAGATCGGACCGGCCCGGCCGGGAACGCGGCCCGAGGTGATCGTCGCGGTCGGCCCGGCGTTCAACGCCGCGCTCACCCGCACCATCGGCGGGCTGGAGCACGAGGCGGTGCTGGCGGCCATCCTCTCCGGCGTGGCCGACGAAGGCCTGACCGCCCGCGTGGTGAAGGTGTACCGCAGCTCGGATCTCGCGGCCATCGGCTACGCGGGCGCCGAGCTCAGCGGGTCGGGCATCGCCATCGGCCTGCAGTCGCGCGGCACGGCCGTGATCCACCAGCACGGCCTGGCCCGACTCAACAACCTGGAGCTTTTCCCGCAATCGCCCAGCCTGACGCTGGAGACGTACCGGGCGATCGGCCGGAACGCCGCGCGTTACGCCAAGAGCCTCCCGACCGTGCCCGTCGGCGTGAAGATTGACAACTGGGCGCGGCTGCGGCTGATCGTCAAGACCGCGCTCCTGCATCGCCGCGAGACCGACGAGATCGCCGATAAGCCGCCGCAGGAGTTGTGGTTCGACTGGGAGCCGGATTGAGGGGAGGGAGTGGGGATTAGGATGAAGGGTGTTTATCCGTTGATGGAGCATGCGGCGGGGGAACTGCGGGCGGCGAGCGGACGGCCGGTGGCCGAGATCACGCTGGAGCGGTTGGCCGCGGGCGAGCTGACGGACGACGATCTGC